>PXAH01000106.1 GCA_003565945.1 Candidatus Omnitrophota bacterium | reverse complement strand
TTGGTTAATTGGTGATTAGCTCACCACTATTGATTATCTGCCTTTTAATTCTTTAATTAGCAATGTTTAGGTAAGAGTGCTAATCATTGTACTGATTTCTTCTCCTTTGTCAAGCTTTTTTTAGCATTTTTTATTTTTTTTTATAAACTATTGGCAGGCAATATGTTAAGAAATTAAAAGCGGAAATATTCTTGGTATAGATAAGCTAAGCCTCGCAAAACTAGGTGCTTTTCGTGTTGATAAGAAAAATTGAGCCTAGACTTTATAGGCGAAAAATCTCCTCCGGTTAGCAGTATCGCCTCCTCTGAAGATAATTTCAACTCTTTTTTGTATTTTTCAATTAATCCATTAAGCATTTGGCTGAAGCCTTCCTGGAGTCCTTTGTTGATGCTTTCAAGGGTAGTTTTAGGAATTATTTTTGTTGTTTTTTGAATTCTTACCTGCTTGGGCAAAAGCGAACATCTTTGAAAAGTCTTGAGGGTAGAATTAATACCGGGTAAAATAATTCCGCCCTGGTAGATACCTTTTTTTGATAAGAAATCAACAGTAATGGCTGTACCGAAATCGATAATTATTCTTGAAACCGGATTAATTTTGCGGGCAGAATAAGCTGCCAGTAAACGATCAGAGCCGGCTTGGCCTTTGGCGTATTGAGATTTTATTGGTATGCTCAGATTTTTTCCTACCAGGTAAGTTTCTCTGTTTAAATTTAAAAATAAAGAGTTAATTTCCGGCGCTACAGAGCAAATAAGTACTGGCTCTTTTTTTCCAAACCGAGAAAGAACGCTTACCACTCTTTTTTTATTTACCTTTTCCCGTTGGAGAAGAAAAAAATCAAGTAGTTTATTTTGGCTGAACTTCCCAAAGTTTACCGTAGTATTTCCTATGTCAACAGCAATCATTTTTTAATTCCTTTTTTGAGATCATTAATTTTATCGCGAAGCTGAGCTGCTTTCTCAAAATGCATATTTTTAGCCGCGATATACATTTCTTTTTCAAGTTGGGCCGCGGCTTGGCGCAAAGAAAATTCTTTTTTGTCTAAATCAAGCCTTTCTTCTAGCTTCGTCTCTTCTTTGAGGTAAGCCTCAATTCCTTCTTTGATCGCCGACTCTATGGATTTAGGGGTAATATTATGTTTTCTATTATATTCTTCCTGAATTTTGCGCCTTCTCTGGCTTTCAGCGATAGCTTTTTTCATAGATTTAGTTATTGTATCGGCATACATAATCACTTCGCTGTTTAAATTACGAGCGCATCTGCCGGCAACCTGGATTAAGGATGTAGCGGAACGTAAAAATCCCTCTTTATCAGCGTCCAGGATAGCCACCAAAGAAACTTCCGGAAGGTCTAAACCCTCTCGTAGCAGATTGACTCCCACTAAGGCATCGAATTCCTTTAAACGTAACTGGCGTAAAATTTTTGTTCGTTCCAGGGTATCGATTTCGGAATGAATATAGGCTATATTTGGAATTTCATCCTTAAGATAGTCAGTGAGCTCCTCTGCCATTCTTTTGGTTAGGGTTGTAATCAAGCTACGTTCTTTTCTTTTAACTCTTTTTTTAATTTCAAAAATTAAATCATCTATTTGATTGCGAGTCGGCTTAACTTTTATGATTGGATCAGGCAGGCCTGTAGGCCGAATAACTTGTTCGATAACCTGGTTTTGAGATAATTCTATTTCATACTTGGAAGGTGTAGCTGAAACAAAGACTAGCTGCCGGATAAGGCTATTGAATTCTTGGTAGCGAAGAGGACGGTTATCTAAACAAGATGGAAGGCGAAAGCCATATTCAACCAGAGTCTCTTTTCTCGACTTATCACCAAGGTACATTCCCCGAATTTGAGGAATTGTTACGTGGCTCTCATCAATAATGGTTATAAAGTCTGAATTAAAGTAATCCAAAAGGCAATAAGGACGGGAGCCGGCCGGCCGGCCGCTTAAATGACGAGAATAGTTTTCAATTCCATGGCACCAGCCGCATTCATTGAGCATTTCTATGTCAAACAAGGTTCTTTGGCGAAGCCTTTGTGCCTCTAGAAGTTTATCATTTTTTTGCAAAAAAACTAGCCTTTCTTCAAGTTCCTTTTTGATTGTCTTTACTCCGATATCAATTTTTTCTTTTTCAATTAGAAAATGTTTAGCCGGATAGATAAGAATTTTTTCTAAGGGAGCTTTTTTTTTGCCGCTTACCGGGTCAAATTCAAAAATCTCCTCAGCTATATCTCCAAAAAACTCTATTCTTATTCCTTTTTGGCTGTAAGCGGGATAGATATCAACAACATCGCCTTTGATTCTGAATCTTCCGCGTTGAAAATCGTAATCGTTGCGTTCGTATTGAAGGCTGACCAACTTCGAAGATAAAGAGTCTTGGTCGATTAATTCCTTTCTTTTGAGGCAAAAAGCAAAATCACGATATTCCTCTGGAGAGCCAAGGTTATAAATGCAGGAAACAGAGGCTACCACAATTACATCTTCTCGGCTAAGTAGTGAGCTGGTAGCTGAAAGCCTTAAGCGGTCTAGGCGGTCATTGATAGCCGCGTCTTTTTCGATGTAGGTGTCAGTTTGAGGGATATAGCTCTCCGGCTGGTAATAGTCATAGTAGCTGACAAAATATTCGACAGCGTTTTCAGGGAAAAAGTCTCTAAATTCAGCATAAAGCTGACTAGCTAAAGTTTTATTGTGAGAAATTACCAAGACCGGACGGTTCAATTTTTCAATTACCGACGCCAAGGTAAAAGTTTTTCCTGATCCGGTTACTCCCAGAAGTGTTGAATACTTTTTTTGGTTCTTAAGGCGTTGAGTAAGTTCTTTAATTGCTCGCGGTTGATCGCCCGTAGGTTTAAACTTACTTTTTAAATTAAATCTCATCTATTTCAAGGGAAAAATCTAGGGCCTGAGAAGAATGGGTGATTACACCGACTGATACCGAATCTACTCCGGTGGCCGAAACAGTTTCAATATTTTTAATAGTTACTCCCCCGGAAGCTTCCAGTTCGATTTTAGGGAAATATTGATCGCGATAGGCAGCGGCTTTTTTTAAATCAGCGATAGAAAAATTATCGAGCATAATTATTTCTGGGTTATAACTTATTATTTCCTTGAATTCGCGAAAATTTTCAACTTCGACCTCTATTGGCATTTTTGTTTTTCTTCTTAAACTTTGCCAGAGTATTGCAAGTTTTTGATGGTTAACCTGGCTTTTTTTGTTAATAATCCCAGCAGCTTTTAGATGATTATCTTTGATGATGATGCCTCCAAAAAGATTTTGTCGGTGGTTTTTGCCTCCTCCAACTAAAACCGCGTATTTTTCCAGGCCGCGCAAGCCGGGGGTTGTCTTTCGGGTATCCTTAATTTTAACTTTCTTTTTGCCAGCCTTTACCACAAAAGAGTTAGTTGAGGTGCTGACTCCCGAAAGCAAGGAAATAAAATTTAAACAAACCCTTTCTCCAGCTAGGATCGCCTGTAGCTTTCCGGAGATGTGGGCAATTTTTTGATCTTTTTTAATTTTATCTCCGTCCTCAACTAAAAGATTAATTTTTATCTCTGGGTCAATTTCTTTGAAAATTAACTGAATTAACTCTCTGCCGCAAAAAATACCTCTATCCTTAGCGATAATAACCGCTTTGCCTTTTTTGGCGGGGGGTACAATTAAGTTGGTAGTTTTATCTTGCTTTACTTTATCTTCTGATAATGCTTTTTGAATTACTTTTCTTAGTTTAATTTTATCCATATTAATCAATAATTTTTTTTAGGCTTTTTAACCTAGCTGATTTTTGGCTAAAATCCCGCAGTTTCAATTTTTCTTTTTCAATGATTTGGGGCGGGGCTGATTGAATAAACTTTTTATTTTTTAGCTTGCCTTCAGATTTCTTAATTAAGGAGTTTAAGTTATTGATTTTTTTCTCTAGGTTGTTTTTAAATTTATCTAAATCGGCTGCTTTTATTTTTAAATTAATTGCCCAGTATTTATTTTGAATAAAAATTTTAGCCGGTTTACCCGTAAAGTCAATTGAATTGCTGTTGGTAAGGCGTATAAACCATTTATGGTGTTTTTGCCAAAAAACTTTTAATTTTTCCTCTGTGGTTATTTCTAAATCGATTTTTTCCTGCCCCAAGGCTAAAACTCCCCGTAAATCTCGTATTTCATCCACGGACTTAAGTAATTCCTTAAAGAGAGAAAGGTTTTTTGAGTTTATTTTACTTTTTTTGGTATTTGGCCACCTTGCTTCGGCCAGAAAACCATCAAGCTTCAGGGAAGGATTCTTTTTGATTAGGTTAAAGATTTCTTCGGTGATAAACGGGATAAAAGGATGCAGCAGTTTGATTGATTCAAGAAAAATAAAAAGCGAGTTCTTTGCTTTTGTTGAGCTAAAATTATCTTTGCTGATTTCTAAATACCAGTCACAGAAACTATGCCAGAAAAAATCATAAGCCCGCTTTATTGCCTCATCCATCCGGTATTTTTCTAATGCGGCTGAACAATCCGAAGCGGCTTGATTTAATTGTTCCTTTATCCATTGGTCTGATTCATCCTCAGGAAGGTAATTTAGATTATCAATATTTATTTTATTTATCTCGATTTTTGAGGCAATAAAGCGGTAGGCATTCCAAATTTTATTGCAAAAGTTGCGCCCCATTAGAAATTTTTCCGTAGACAATTGAATGTCTGAACCGCTTGCTGCCAGAAACATTAAAGAAAACCTTAAGGAGTCAGCTCCATACTTACCAACTATCTCTAGCGGATCAATTGTATTGCCTAAGGATTTAGACATCTTTATACCCTTATCATCTCGGACAGTTCCGTGGATCAAAACATCAGAAAAAGGAATAGAGCCGGTAAATTTTAAAGAAGCCATAATCATCCTAGCTACCCAGAAAAAAAGAATCTCAGAAGCAGTAACTAATGTATTGGTAGGATAAAAATACCTAAACTCCTCCTCTTCCTTTATCTTCCTATCTTCTACCTTCCCCCCTCTATCTTCTACATTCACAAACGGCCAGCCAAATGTCGCAAATGGCCAAAGCCAGCTTGAAAACCATGTATCGAGGACATCTTCGTCTTGCTTGATGTTGGTAGATTTACAATTTGGGCATTTTTTTGGTTTTTCTTCCGCGGCGATAACGCCCTTTCTTTTCTGAATAGGATTAGTTTCTGATTGTAAATCATAACAATCCTTACAGTACCAAACTGGAATTTGATGGCCCCACCAAATCTGGCGTGATACGCACCAATCCTGAATGTTATTCATCCAGTTGAGATATACTTTTTTCCATCTTTGGGGATAAAACTTTATTTTTCCTTTTTCGACTGCCTCTATTGCCGGGCTGGCAAGAGGTTTCATTTTAACAAACCATTGCAAAGAAACGCGCGGCTCAATTATAGTGTTGCAGCGGTAGCAATGTCCGGCGCCGAGCCGGTAAGGCTCTTTTTTCTCTATAAGTTTTTTCGTTTTTAGCTGCTCAACAAGCATTGCTCTTGCTTCAAAGCGGTCAATACCCTGAAATTCTTCCGGTGTATTTTTATTCAAAGTAGCATCCTCATTCATTATGTTGATAAAATCTAAGCTATGTTTCTTGCCTAAACCGAAGTCAACCGGGTCATGAGACGGGGTGACCTTGACCACCCCGGTTCCAAAATCAGGATCAACCGCCTCGTCCTTAATAACCGTTAACCGGCGTCCAACAATAGGCAGAATAACCTTAGATTTTTTAAGCCACTGGTATCGTTTGTCCTTAGGGTTTATGGCTATCGCGGTA
This sequence comes from Candidatus Omnitrophota bacterium, assembly GCA_003565945.1. Lineage (GTDB taxonomy): Bacteria > Omnitrophota > Gorgyraeia > Duberdicusellales > 4484-171 > PXAH01. The sequence goes on along the minus strand of PXAH01000106.1, from coordinate 5,346 downwards.
TCCCCAAGCATAGTTTCGGGGCGGGTAGTAGCGACTGTTATATGCTCTTTGCCGGGTTGAACTGATTCAACCGGATAGCGGATATAGTAAAGCCATCCCTCAGTTTCTTTGTGGGCGGCTTCTTCATCGCTTAAAGCGGTCCGGCAACGAGGGCACCAGTTGATAATATAATTGCCTCGATAGATAAGGCCATCGTTAAAAAGGCGCAAAAAAACCTTTTTTACGGCTTGACTATAGGGCTTATCCATAGTGAATCTAAGTCTTTTCCAATCACAGCTAGCCCCTATTTTTTTTAGCTGATCGATTATGGTTGAGCCATATTTATCACGCCAACTCCAGAGGCGTTTTATGAATTCGTCTCTGCCGATATCCTCTTTAGTTAAACCTTCTTTAGCTAAGGAACGCTCCACTACGTTTTGAGTGGCTATGCCGGCATGGTCTGTTCCCGGCATCCAAAGAGATTCAAATCCTTGCATGCGTTTGTAGCGAATCAGGACATCTTGAAGGGTATTATTTAAGGCATGCCCCATATGTAAAATGCCGGTAATGTTGGGGGGTGGAATAACTATTGAGTAAGGTTTTTTGGAAGATTCTTTTCGGGAGCTAAAGACAGAGCTCTCCAGCCATTTTTTTAAGTTTATTTTCTCAATTTCATTTGGATTGTAGCGCGTCGATATTTCCATATTTATTTAGATTGTGAAGATATTTCTGTTTATGTGTAATGGTAAGTTTTTTTAAAAAATTGGTTATAAAGATCCTTAGGCTTCGCCTCAGGATGAGGGGCCAGGTAACATGAAAAGCTCTCCGGCCCCCAATTATATAATAAGGTAGGGAAAAACACAATAGCTAATTAGCTGGAATTTCTCCTTGCCATGGATAAGAATCTATTAATCTTGGCAAATATCCAGCTAATCAAGAATTCCGGACTCTCCAATAGCTTCGATAAAAATATCGACTAATTTGGGGTCAAGCCGTTTGCTCTTCATTTCTTTCAGTAGAGCAACTGCTTTTTGGGGAGAGAATGCTTTTTTATAGTCTCTTCCGGTAATTAAGGCGTCAAATACGTCAGCAATGGCTATAATCCTTGCACCGAGAGGGATAAAATTGCCTGCTAAACCATGAGGATAGCCGGTTCCATCAAAATTTTCGTGATGGTATAAAATATAAGGGATAATTTCTTTGAATTCATCAATTGGTTTTAAAATCCTGGCGCTAATAGTTTGGTGTTCTTTTATTTTTTCAAATTCAGAGTCTGTTAATTTACCCCTTTTATGAAGAACGAAATCAGAGATACCGATTTTGCCCAAATCATGCAATAGCGCGGCCTTGCGTATTTTTTCTTTTTCGGCGCTGGATAAATTAATTTTATCTGCCAAAAGTAAAGAGTATTTACAGACCCGGTTGGTATGGCCTTGCGTATAGGGGTCCTTTGACTCTAAAGCCGCCACTAGGGAATAAATCAGCTGCAGGTAAGCATTTTTTGTTTTTTCCTCCTCTTTTTTTAACTTTTTCATAGAAGAAACAAGTTCACGGTTTTTTTCCTCAGTATCAAAGTAAAAAGAAGAAAGAAAATCGGACGGCCCTTGCTTCTTTGGCTTAGAAAGAAGTATATCTTTATTTTCAAGAAAAATTATATTTTTTTCACTGGTATTAATTTTTTCAGTTAACTCCAAAATAACACTTTTTTGTAAGATTTTATCGCTAGCTTTTATTAGGCCAATCTTTACCTGGTCGTTAATTTTAAACTCTGAAAGTAAAATTTGAATTTCCCCATGCAAAGCATTTATTCCTTTTTTGTTTTTAATTTCACCGAGAATTATTTCTTCGGAGTAGTTGCACCATAATTTTGAATAGGAAAGGAGTATTTGTCGAAGTTTTCTCCAAAAGGCTTTGATTTCGGAAAAATCAAGATTGCTGCTTTTGGCGGAAAAATCCTTTAGATAAATAACTATCATGTATAATGGAATTTTTGGGATTCTTTTCAAATTTAAAAACAAGCTTTCAAAAAAATACCTAACGTTAAAAAGTCCAGTTAACGGGTTTGTTACGGCGTGGTTTTTAACCTTTGAAACCAACTTTAAAAAAACTAAGTAAATGTACAAATTAGCCAAAGAAATAAAAATAATACTTGAAAAAACAATTCTTCCGTAAGCGAGTTGAATTCCAAGGGATCTTAACCAGATATTTAGCCAAAAAAGTAAAAGCAATACTCCCAGAGAAAGAAAAAAACTGCGCAAGAAACTATATTTATATAAAAAATAACTGATTAATAAAAATACCAGTAAAAGAATAGAAAAATTAAAAATAAAAGGAAGGTTATTGATGAGGCGGTTGTTGAGAAAATTAAGAATTATATTAGCTTGAATGTAAACCCCCGGCATTACCCCTAGTGGCGTTGAATGAATATCGTGAGTTATGTCTAAAGTTGAACCGACTAAAACAATTTTTTCAGCGAAAATTTCTGGGTCAAAATTACCCTTAATTAATTGATGGAAGGAAATAGATTGAAAATCTTTCGGCTTTAGCAAATAGTTAATTGGGAAAGATTCTTGGGTGGCAATATTTTTTCCGGCAACAGGAAGCTTATCTTCATCTTTTTCGGGCAAAGTCTGGTAAAAATAGGATGCAATCTTAGCCGCCCAGGAAAAATCAGAAATTGTTTCAGATTCAAAATAGTATTTTGCGTTACGCACCGTTCGGTCGCGGTCGGAAAAAACATTAACAAAGGCTAAGTCAGCATTTTTTTTAAATTCCGCGTAAGGATATGAAGGAGATCCTTCCCTGTCAATAAAGTAGGCTAAAATAACAGGTGGTTCAAAGTCTTGCAAGGCATGGGCAAATATTTTATCTTTTTCAGGATCATCGCTTTTGCCGGCAAAAACAATATCAAAGCCCAACACCTTAGGCTCAGATTTTTGAAGATTATTTAAAAAATCTGCATAAAAAGCACGGTTAAAAGGCCATTTGCTATTAATTACCCGGAGTGTTTCATTGTCAATTTCAATAACAACCAAGTCAGATGAATCAGTATGCCGGCCTGTTGTCGCATAGAAAACTTGGCTAGTAAAATCATCTAACTTAAAAGAAAGGTCGGATGGGTAGTTAAAAAAAATAAGAGCTATCAGCGCGGAAACCAAAAAGAATATATATTTTTTATCTTTCAAGTTGATTTTTTGCTTTGCTCTAGTTAGCCGCAATATAATTTTTAATAATCAAAATGAACTTATTGGCCGCCGCCGGGAGTTTCATCGGGAGGGCCACCAGCCCAGGGGGGAGGGCCTGGAGCCCAGCTCGGCTTGCCACCTTTGCGCACTCCTTGGCGATAGGTGCTTACACTGCCTATGCGGTAATTTTTATGCCTGGCAGCTATTTCCTCAACAATGATGGTAGAAGCACTTAAGGATTGATATTGGGCTAAAGTTATCCCCTTTACGCCCGGCGCAAGCCGGTAGGAAGGGGTGGCCGGATTATCATCAGAAGGGCATCTTAAAGCAATTGCCTCTGCTAAGTATTCTGGAATATTTTGGGCAAAAGCCAAGTTACCTTTTCTTAAGTTTTTGATAAAATAAATAAAATTGATACGCCAGGAATTATTTTGTTCTTGCACCCTAGCCCAAGACCGCTCTATATATTCATTCGGTAATTTTCCTAAGGTTGCTGGTAAAACATTATTTTCAAGGGCAAAAGTTTCTATTGCTCCTAAAAGAGTTTCCAAGTTTAGGAAACATGTGTCCGCGCGAGCTCTTTCAGCAAAATTCAAAAAACCGGGTATCGCAATGGTAGCTAAAATTCCTAGAAGAATAATAACTATACTTAATTCAACAAGGGTAAAGTTTTTTTTCTTTTTCATATGGCCTCCCCGAATATAAGCATTTTTTAATAATTCACTAGCTTCTAGTTTATTTTATCTATAGTCATAATATACCATAAAAATAGGTAGACTTCCAAGCCATAAATTTAGATCATGGCAATGTTTTCAGTTTAATTAAAGCTTTTTTCTAAGTAGCAAAAATCAAAAGTATTTCTAAACTACCTGATTTTTTAAACTCCCTATTCCCTCGATGACTATCTCCACTTTATCATTTTTTTGCATTGGCCCTATTCCGGCAGGAGTTCCAGTTGAAATTATATCTCCTATTTTTAAAGTCATAATTTTAGAGATAAATGATATTAGGAAATTAATCCTAAAAATAAAGTTTGAAGTTCGTGAGTTTTGCTTTAACTTCCCATTAAGAAAGCTTTGAATTTGAATATCGCTGGGATCTAAATCAGTTTCAATCCAGGGGCCTAGCGGGCAAAACGTATCAAAAGATTTTGCCCGGCTCCACTGGCGGTCCTTCTTTTGCAAGTCACGGGCAGTTACATCATTTAAGCAGGTGTAGCCTAAAATATAATCTTTTACCTTTTTTTCGGGGATTTTTTTGCCTTCTTTGCCGATTACTATCGCCAGCTCTGCTTCGTAATCAAGGCGCCGCACGCCTTCCGGGTAAATAATATTTTCACCCGGACCAATTATGGCCGAGGGAGGTTTTAAAAAAATAATTGGTTCATCCGGAATTTTCATATCCAGCTCTCGAGCATGGTCTTTATAGTTTAGGCCGGTTAGGATAATTTTTTCAGGGGATAGTTTAGGTTGGATTTTCATCGGCGTAAAGATTTAATTACGGAAATAAAATCCGGGTAAGATTTATTAATACAGCTTAAATTATCGATTTTAGAAGAAGATTGAGCTGATAAGGCAAATATAATCATGCTCATCGCCGTGCGGTGATCGGCATAGCTTTTAAACTCAGTTCCTGAATATTTTTGACAGCCTTTGATGATGATTTTTAAATTATCTTTTCGATAGGATTGGCTTTGGATATTAACACCGGCTTTTTTCAGGTTGGAAACCATTGATTTTACCCTATCGGTTTCTTTTATGGTGAGTTCTTTTACTCCCTTGATTTCAGTTTTTCCCCGGGCAAATGCAGCAGCTACACAGAAAATCGGCACTTCATCAATCATTGAAGGAATCAGGGATGGCCCAACAGTTATTCCTTTTAGTTGAGAACTTTTTACGATTATATCAGCGTAGGGTTCAATCTCATTTTGTTGATTTTTAAGATAAATATCAGCGCCCATTTTTTTTAAAGCATATAAAAGCCCGCAGCGAGTGGGGTTAATGTTGACTTTTTTAAGCCTAATCCGACTCTTTTTCAAAATAAGCCCTAAAACCAGAAAAAAAGCGGCAGAGGAAAAATCTGAGGGAACAAATAAATTTTTGGGTATATTAAGCCGGTTACCCGATGATAAAGCAACCTGGTTTCCAGAAATCTTGATTTTTGCTCCAAAAGCCTTAAGCAT
>PXAH01000123.1 GCA_003565945.1 Candidatus Omnitrophota bacterium | reverse complement strand
GCTGAATAAACAACTACATAATCTTCAAGGCCGTTTCTAATTATAAAATCATTAGTTATCATATCCATTGACGCCGAACGATTTATATTAGAGGTACAAACATAAAGAATTACTAAGGATCTCTCAGAAATAGCTTGGTTTAGAATTGAAAAAAGCCTTTTTCTTCTAGGCGCTCTAGCTGAAATATCTCTTTTATGCTTTCCTCCTCCATTATCAAAAGAAGCATTATTGCTTTGGGCTTCTAAGGAAACTTCATACCCCTGCTGGCTTATCCGGTAATCATAAACAAAAGGGGTTATTTCAGAAAACTTATAAGCAGAAAAGGCAGGGTCCTTTTTCATCATTGCCTGAACAAAAAGGGCTGATTCAACAAATACACGATCAAAAACATCAATTACCTTTTCGGCCGCGTAAGGCAGGCCTTCGGGAACAATTACATCATCATTTATAACCGCCTTGATTCCGGCCCCATATGTAGAACCGCAGGCTCCAAGCACAACCGCTCCCTTGCCCAACCTTTTATCTAATTCATTTCTCAATCTCCAAAAATAAGAATTATAGGCGGCAGGAGCGACAATCATCCACAACTTATTATTCTCTTCCTCAAGCAAGGCAAGCTCTTTTATTTTGCCTTGCCGGATAAGCAAACCCTGTTCTTTAACTATCTCCTGAGCTCTTTTCCTTGCGGCAACAACCGGCTCAAGGCGCAAAGCGTAAAGCCCGGTAAACTGCCAGGCGCTCCCTGAAACATCACTTCTTTCAAGGCCGCCGCGCAAAAAGCGCACAAAACGCTCTATTTCTTTTTCGTAAGAAGAAGCAATTCTTTCATAATCGGGTATAAACTGGCCCTTGCCGGCGGAAAGTAGTTTTACCCCGGCAAGCATACTGCAGGCATCCTGCCACCCGCCCAGAGTACCGGTAATTTGCTCAACATATAAAGTCCGGGCAACAATAAGTTTTATTTCATCACGGCTAAAAACCGATAATTCCTCTTTCGATTGTCCGGAAAATTTAGCCAGTGCCGCCAGTGTATTTGCCGCGAGCGCGCTTGAGGCTCCCATACCCGACTGAGGCGGAACCCCTTGTATATCAATAGAAAGCTCAAGGCCTCTATCAATAGAACCGGTAAGCCTATAGAGCAAATCTTTAAGGCCGATATTTTCTTTGGCAAAAGACTCAGGAATTATTCCTGACGCGACCAGGCAAGCTTTATGAATTGTAAAGCCTTTATCGCTAAAATAATCAAACACCTGATTTAAATCGGTAATATTTTCTACTGTTTTTTCTCCCGCGTAATAAGAAATAAGCCTTACCACAGGCTCATCAACCAGCCTGATTCTACTTTCAACCGGAAGCTGATAAGCCCCTTCTCTGTTTCTCGTCTCTATCGTAATATTCAGGCATTGCCCGCCCCTCTGGAGAGAAAGGTTAACGTGATCACTTCCTATACCTGAATAAAGCATGCCCCGGACTCCGCTTCTTACAACTATTTCCTTATCTAAAAATTCAGGCAAAACTTTAGGCTGGTATTGACGAATATCTTCCGGGCGCAGCCATCGGTTCAAAGAGCCTTCGCCTTTTATACCCAATATCTCTTTTAAGCTTTCACTCAGCTGAGCCTCAAGAAGATTTCTAATTGCCTTTGCCTGCATACCCCCCGGGCCAAGCGCCTGATTTAAGAAATATTCGGCTTTTTCTTTATCGAGTTTAAGGCTGGTTTCGATAAAGCGTTTCCCCGGGCCTTCTTCACCTTCAATTGAAAATAGAGCGTAAAGAATCATAAAGGCACGGAAGCGATGGAAATAGTCATTCCCCGAATCCAGGGCAAATTCTGTCATCTTATTCACAAAATCATTTAGCTGTTGTTTATTTAATCTTTTATCTTCAGGCATCACCAGATAACGGGAATCAACTTTGTATCCGGAATCAGTATCTTGCTTATCTTCAACCACTTGTTCAAGCAATATCCTGTCGCCTATTACCCTTTGTATGTTTAAATCGGAATCGAAAAGAATGGCTTTTTTCATAATATTAAAATAATCCATGCTCTCAGGTGAAGCCCTAAGGCGTAAAGATGTAACTTCCGCGTTTGTATAGATATGGCTTTCATTACCGGAATCTTGCTTTTTACCTCCATTATCCATAGCCTTTTCCGCTTCTTTTAGCCCCAGGGATACTTCTTTAACTATGCTGCTTCTGGTAACAACTTCACTCATTCTTCTTCCTGATGAATCAAGCAATAAAGAAACCTGCCCGGGATCAGTTAAAACAGCTCTCTCTCCTTTCTTTTCAAAAACCTCAAGCTTAAGAAAATTATTTCCTCCTATCGGTAAATAAACCGCAAGTATTTGCCTACCGTCTTCGGTTATATCAAATAAAACAGGTTTTTCCGTATCATACAGGTATCCGTCGGCGGTATCGGCAAGCAAAACAGGTATATCCGAAGAAAGGATATTTTCTTTGCCCTTTACAACCCCAAAATAAACCCTTACCTCCTCGCCG
>PXAH01000042.1 GCA_003565945.1 Candidatus Omnitrophota bacterium | reverse complement strand
GCGTTGGTTTCAGCCGCGTTTAAGCGGGAACGAAGCAAGTTAGGAATGGCGATCGCGGCTAAAAGAGCGATAATCGCAACCACGATCATGATTTCAACTAAAGTAAAACCTTGTTTTCTAACGAACATATAAAACCTCCTTTAATGAGACTTAGTCTTTTACAAGCCGAAGGCGCGGTAAAAGACTATAGTCGAATTAACCCAGCACCTATTTTGCCCAGCTATCCTATTAAAATAGGTGCTGGGCCCTAAGGCCGGATTTAAAGGCTCTTTTTATGCCTCACCTCCTTTTGTCAAAGAGCCGGTTATAAAGTAATATAAAGAAATCTCAATTTAAATATAGCATATAAAGGTTAGGCCTGTCAAACCATTTGTAGACATCTTATCCTGGGTTCAGAACGGAACTTGTAAACACTCGATAAACCGCTTAAAATAAGGGTTTTACTCGTAAAGATAGGAAATAAACAATAGACAAATTCCAAATTACAAACAAATTCCAATCAACAATAAACAATATACAAAAAATGAGTCTTTCTTAATTAAGGTGAAATTGAAAGACCCTGATTACACAGATTAAAGAATGATTGCAGAGATTATTACGTGATTTAATTAGGATTTCTCTAATCGCTGTAATCTATATTAATCACCGTAATCAGAAGCTTTCCTGAGCTAAATTAGCCCAATGCACAAAAATTTTAGAGAACTCATTGATAATCAAGTCATTGCAGGAAATCTTTGCAACAAAGTTGAGAAAGCTTCTTAAGATTTATTTGTAATTTGTATATTGTCTATTGTTTGTAATTTGTTTATTGTAATTTGTATATTCCTAATCCGGGGTGTTGCAATTCCGAAGACAGGAAATATAGCATATAAATGTCAGGCCTGTCAAACCTTAATTGAGATTTAAAGCGGGTTCCGAGGGACGAAGGACGAAAGGACGATTAGGCATAAACCGTGAATCAACCTAGGTGCTGGGTGATGGTTAAGATAGGCAAAAAGAGGGCAACTACGATACCGCCGACGACTACACCCAAAAAAACAATAATTACCGGCTCAATCAAGCTGGATAAGCCGGAAACCATAGCGTCTGTCTGTTCTTCGTAAAACTGGGCAATTTTAGCCAGCATCCCCTCCAGCCGGCCGCTGCGCTCACCGACTGAAATCATCCGAACAACCATAGGCGGGAAGACCCCGCTTTCCTCTAAAGGGATGTAAATCGGCTGGCCTTCCTGGATATACTTCTTTGCTTTTAAAACAGCCTCTTCGATAACCTTATTACCTGAGGTTTTAGCAACAATATCCAGGCCCTGAAGAATTGAAACACCGCTGCGAATTAAAGTAGCAAAGGTCTGGGAAAACTGAGTTATAGCCACTTTTCTGATTAACTCCCCAATTACAGGGATTTTAAGAAGGAACTTATGAAAATTAAACTTTCCTTTAGGAGTTCTAATATACCTTTGAAAAGAAAAGCCTCCGATAAATAAAACAGCTAAAAAAATGATTACTGAAACCGGTTGAGTTAAAGCTTCGGAAATCGATATTAAAATCTGGGTAGGCATAGGAAGCTCTCCCCCCAGGCTGTCAAAAATATCTTTAAAAGTAGGAACTACCCGAAAAATTAAAAAGCCGGTAATACCTATCGCCATAAGCACAATCGCGGCCGGGTAATAAAGAGCGCTTTTTACTTTTTTACGCAGAGCGTTGTTTTTTTCTAAATAGATAGAGACCCGGTTTAAGACCTCGGGTAAATTACCCGAGATTTCAGCGGCTTCAACCATGCTTAAGTAAATATCGGGAAATACCCGCGGGTACTCAGCTAAAGCTTTTGAAAAAGCAGTACCTTCTTTAACCTTTTTTAGAATCTCACTAATTACCCCTTTAAAATAAAGGTTTTCCACCTGCTCAGCCAAAACCCCCAAAGCTTCAACCGCCGGAATGCCGCTTTCGATTAAAGTGGTCAGCTGGCGAGAGAAAACAACTAAATCATCGGTGCTTACCCTTCCTTTTTTGGAAGTGCTTTTTTTAGAGGCTTTCTTGATTGATAAAACAATATGGCCTTCTTTCTGAAGGTATTCAACTACCGCGGCTTCAGACTCAGCCTCTATCTCACCCTTGATTAGGCGGCCTTCTTTGTTGTTAGCTGTATAAGAAAAATTTAACATAAGTTTGTATGATAACTTTATTCGGAGGCGACTCTGATTACCTCCTCAAGAGAAGTAACACCGCTGATACATTTAGATACCCCGTCTTCCCGTAAAGAAATAAAACTACCCGACCGGCGGGCATAATCAGTTATCTCCTCTTCAGAAGCAGAAGAAATAATCATCTCTTTTATTTTATCATCTAGGAGCAAAGCTTCAAGTAAAGCAACTCTTCCCTTATAGCCAAGGTGATTGCAAAAAGGGCAGCCATGCGCCTGGTAAAACCGGCATTCCTCTCCTCTCTTATGGCATAATTGGGTTAAATTCAGCCGCTGCATAACTTCCTTATCCAAAACATATTCTTTTTTGCATTTTGGGCAAAGGCGCCTGGCTAAACGCTGGGCGGTTGAAGCAACAAGAGAAGATGCTAAAAGAAAAGGTTCAACCCCCATATCCTGCAGGCGGGTAATTGCGCCTACAGCGCTGTTTGTATGCAGGGTTGAGAATATCAGCTCACCGGTTAAAGAAGCTTTAATCGCGATTTCAGCGGTTTCAGAGTCCCTGATTTCACCAACCATAATAATATCCGGTGACTGGCGCAAAACAGAACGAAGGCCGGCTGAAAAAGTCAAGCCGATTTCCGGATTAGTCTGAATCTGAGTTATGCCCTCAAGTTCGTATTCAACCGGATCCTCAATAGTTACAATGTTCTTATCAGTTTGATTCATCTGATTGATAACCGAATAAAGAGTGGTTGATTTGCCCGAACCGGTAGGGCCGGTAACTAAAATAATCCCGAAAGGCGCCCTTACCGCTTTTTGAAACAGCTTCAGGGGGGCCGGAGAAAAGCCAAGATTATCAAGCCCGACTGAAAGATTGCCTTTATCCAGGGCGCGCAAAACAAACTTTTCGCCAAAATAAGAAGGGAGGCTGGAAACCCGAAAGTCAATCTCCCGGTTTTGAAACTTAACCTTGAAACGGCCGTCCTGGGGTACGCGGGACTCGGTGATATCCAGAGAAGAAATTATTTTAAGGCGGGCGATAACCGCGTTTTGATTTTTTTTAGGAAAACTAAAGTCTTCATGCAAAATACCGTCGATGCGGTATTTAACTAAAAGCCTGTCTTGATAAGGTTCAATATGAATATCGGAAGCTCTTTTTTTTAAGCCATTATAAACAATTAAATCAATCGCCCGGACAATAGGCGGCCTCTTGCTTTCACTGACCAAGCTTTCAAGGTCAACCTTGCCGGAGGAATCCTTTTGAAAAACTTCCTCCCGGCCTTCTTTTTCAAAACCTTCGGATATGGATTGGCTATCTTGATAAAGCAAAGAAAGTGCTTTACTTATGTCCTGCTGGCGGCATAAAACAGTATCTATTCTTTTAGCTTTGAGTAAAATTTTTAAATCATCTTGAGCGATTACATCCAAAATATTGGAAGAAGCCAAAGTTAGAACATCCCCGGCCCGGCATAAAGGCAAAGCCTGATGCTTGAAGGCAAAAGAGCGCGGCATAAGCTTTCTGTTTTCTGAGGTTATTTTGTATTTTTCTAAATCAATAAAGGGAATTTTCAGTTCTTTGGATAAAAAAAGCAAAAACTCTTCTTCGCTTAGAAACTGGTTAGAAGTAATATTTTCTTTGAGGCCGGCATAATTTTTATTTTCCTTAAAAACCTGTTCAAGCTTTTTTTTATCAATGTTTTTTTTGCCGCTTATATAACTGATAAGTTTTTCTTTTATCGCCATTTTATCCAGCCTCTTTTTTAACTAATAACTGATCGGCGCTGGTAACCTTGATTACTTCTTCCAAAGAAGTATCTCCCCGGCCGGCTTTTAATATACCATCTTCCCGCAATGTCCTCATGCCTTTAGAGCGTGCTTCCTTTTTGATATCCGCCTCCGGAGCTGAGCGGTTTATCAGCTCCCTAAGCGAGGAGGAAGCCCGCAGGTATTCTATTAAACAAAACCTTTCTTTATAGCCGATATTTTGACAGTGGCGGCAGCCGGCCGGTTTACGCAAAGATTCTCCTTGATTAATACCGTATTTTTGAAGCGACTCTTGGGGAAGATGAACTTCCTTTTTACATTTGGGGCAAAGCCTTCTGACCAGCCTCTGAGAAATAACCCCGATAAGGGTAGAAGCAATCAAGAATGGTTCAACTCCCATATTAATCAAGCGGGTTATCGAACCGGCACTGGTTGTTGTATGCAGAGTAGATAAGACAAGATGGCCGGTTAAAGCTGATTTGATAGCCATATCAGCGGTTTCAGAGTCTCTGATTTCACCAATCATGATTACATCAGGGTCCTGCCGCAATATTGAACGCAGACAGCGGGCAAAAGTAAGGCCGACCGCGGTATTAACACTTACCTGATTTATTCCTTTAAGTTGGTATTCAACCGGGTCCTCAACCGTTACTATATTTTTTTCAGGCGTATAAATATGATTGATAATCGAATAAAGAGTTGTAGTTTTGCCTGAGCCGGTAGGGCCGCAGGCTAAAATCAATCCGTGCGGCTTTAAACTATCTTCTTTCATTTGAGTTAAAACATCTTCTTCTATCCCAAGATAGTCAAGGTTAAGCAAAGCCGCGCTTTTATCCAGAATCCTTATCGCGCATTTTTCGCCGGCACTTGAAGGCAAAATAGAAACTCGAAAATCAATATCCCGGCCGGATATACTCATCCGGAACCGGCCTTCCTGAGGAAGGCGGTGCTCAGAAATATTTAAATTACACATGACCTTTATCCGGGAAATAACAAAAGAATGCATTTTTTTAGCAAAATTATCCGAGACCTGTAAAACTCCGTCTATACGCAGCCTTATCCTACTTTCATCTTCCAAGGGTTCGATTAATATATCAGAAGCTTTTTGGGTTACGGCCTTACTCAGAATGGACTCGGTAAATTTAATTACCGGGGCTTTTGATATGGATTTAGCTACCTCTTGTTCAGGAATTTCTTTTTTCTTAGCTTTAATTATTTCAAGGTGATCAGCCTTTTGATCTTTTACTATCTGATCAAGCGATTCCTCCGGTTCAGGCGAATAACTAACAGCGATTGCTTCTTTCACCTCAGAAAAAGGAGCCACAACCCTGTTTACCTGACAACCGGTAACTTTTCGCAGGTCATCGACGGCAAATAAATCCAGAGGGTCAGCCATAGCAATAGTCAAAGCCGTGCCGATTTTACTTATCGGGATAAGATTGTGGCGATAAGCAACTTCTTTGGGCACAAGAGATAATACTTGAGAAGAAATCTTTAAGGTTTTTAAGCGAACCGGAGGAAGAGAGAGGTAGCTAGCAAAAATGTCGGCTAGCTTCTGTTCTTTGATATAACCTAATTTAATGATTAATTCAACTAAAGAAGAATCACTTTCTCTTTTTAATTTTAAAACTTTGCTTAGATTATCTTTACTTAAGTAACCTTTTTCAACTAAATAATCAGTAATTTTTGCTTTTGCCATAATTTTAGATAAGCCGAATGTTAAAGCCGAGCATCAAACATCGTTAGAAATTTTTTTAATCGCGGCTCTGATGTCCGAAAGAGTACTGACAAATATTTGAATATCACACCCGGTTGAATCCTCCAGGTCTTCTATAGCCTGAATATTTAGGGGATTGGCCATAGCCACCGTCAGAGAGTTTTCTACTTTATCAATAGGAATAAGGCAGTAATGGCTGCAAACTTTTTTGGAAACCAATGCCGCTATCTCCTGCGAAACCTCGTAATTTTCTAAAGGAAGATAGGGATAACCAAACTGAAGAGAAAGGCAATGGGCTATGTCTTCTTCGGTAGCAAACCCCAGGTCAACTATTATTTCTCCGATTAACCCACCCTGCTGCCGCTGCCTGGCAATGACCTTTTGAAGCTGAGAGTTGCTGATAACTCCGCGTTCGACAAGAATCTGCCCCAAAGTTTTTTCCATTTTTTTTTTCGGCACCATCTTTACCCTAATTCGGATTTAATAAAAGATATAATTTCTTCAGCGGTTACCCCGTCTACGGGGCTTTCAGCAACACAGAAATCCATTTCTAACTGGCTGCCGCAGCTTTCTTCCAGTTTCTCTTGGAGGGTGTGGCAGACCTGGCGGGACTGCCTTTTATTTTTCTCAAGCAAGACAACTGCTAAAATATCCGGCGCGATTCTGCCGCCGGCATCAATAGCTCTTATGTTTTCCTTTAGGGCTTGAGCGGCTTTTTTAACCACATTTTCGGCCGCGATAACTCCCTTCTCGTTCTGAAAAGTTTGGTAATTTTTGATTTTAACCGCGACCAGGCCGCAAGGCCTTTGATAAATTTGGCCTCTTTTTATTTCTTCGTTTAGCTTCTTCTTTATCATTCTTAAGTTGTAAAGCCCGGTTAAGCCGTCAAACGCTTCAAGCTTTTCCAACCTAGAAGATACTCTTTGGTATTCCCAAATCAAAGTAACATTTTGAGAAAATAAGCTTAATATCTCTTTGTCTTCTTTAGGAAAAATAAAATCACCCCGGTTATTACCTATTCCCACTACCCCGATTACTGTATTTTTAGAAGTAACCGGCAGAAGAATAAGATTTTGAATTCCCAGTTTTTGGCTTAAATTCAGCCATTCTAATGATTTATTTTCTTTATCCAGAATAACCATTTCCCGCAGGCGGAAAATATTTTTCCTTTCCGAAGATATAAAATTTTCAACCTCCTGATAACTTACCCCCAAGGAAGAAATAATCTTTAATTCATCCGAAATTTGAGACTGCAGAGCACAAAAGACTACCCTAGCGGCCAGCAAGTTTTTAAGATGAAAAGCAAGAAACTGAACAACTTCCTCGGCGGGGGCGCCTTTAGAATAAAGATCGTTTGCCTGCAGGATTGTTGATAAAACAAGAACTTTCTTAGATACTTCCCGGTTAAGCCGTTCGGTTTTATCTCCGAAACTTTTTAGCTCTTGGAAACCATTTTTTACCCTGTCGGAAAGAAGGCTTATGACATGGTCTAAGTTTTGGACTTCATAGGGATCACAGGGAGCGCTTTGGCCCATTTTTTCTAAAGTTTCTTGTGAGCGGCTGTTAATTTTATGGATAGAATTTGATATATCTACAATCATCCACCAGCCTAAAACCACCAAAAAAACTAAAATTAAAACCGCAAGAGAAGAGATGTAATAACCGAAAAGCTGGTTAAGAATAACAATGGCAGGAATTATCGAAACGAGAGAAACAGCTACCCAAATCCTGCGGCGTAAATTCAATTTGGTTGTGGAAAATTTAAACCGCATATACACTAAAGGTTACCATTGTTTAGATTAAGTGTCAATATTTAAACAATACTAAAAGGAGACCCCTAACGCAGTTAATAGAAAAGTGCTCAACTAATAGCTTTTGACTACATCCATAATATCATCAACAAATTTTTCCTCGGCGTTGAGAAGATTTAAATGATGCTTTAGAAGCATTCGCTGATGCAAAGGAAATTCTTTAGATAAGTCAAGGTTCTGAGCAAGCCATTGCTTAACTTTCTCTAAAAAGCGCTTACGCAGGCGCAGGCGGGCCGAAACTTCTTTTTTATCTAAATAAGGTAAAAAGTATAAAGGTATATCTATATCAATCAAAGGCCTTTTTTGCGACATAAGAGTATCCAAAGCAAGCCGGAAAAATTCTTTTTCGCCTCTATCGGTTATCGAATAAACGTAACGGATAGGCCTTTGCTGGCCCTTAGCCTTTTTTTTGGCAATAAATCCTTTTTTCTCCATCACCTTAAGAGGGTAATAAAACGACTTGTTCTCCAGGGCGGTAAACAAACCTAATTGTTCTTTGGTTATTTTTTTAATCTCATAACCATGACAGGGAGATTTTTTTAGAATACCCAGAATTATTACTTTCTGAATTTGCATTTTTCCGGTTTGAGTTTGCTTAACTATCTGGCTCAATAAACCTGCCTATTTTGCGGTAACGATTATATCTTTGTTCGAGTAGTTGCTCTAAATCAATATTTTTTAAACTTGCTAAATTGCTCATTAAAGATTTTTTCAGGTTAGCGGCTGATTCCCGTAAATTCCAGTGGGCGCCGCCTTCGGCTTCAGGAACAATCTCATCTACAATCCCTAAATTCAGAAGCTCAGGCGCGGTTAATTTTAAAGTTTGAGCGGCATCTTCTCTTCTGGCAGCATCTTTCCAAAGAATAGCCGCGCATCCCTCCGGAGATATTACCGAATAATAACCATATTCGGTAATAAGTACCTTGTCTCCAACCCCAATGCCTAAAGCTCCGCCACTGCCTCCTTCACCGATTATCACAACTATAATTGGAGTTTTTAGAGTAAACATATCTCTGATATTTTCGGCTATGGCTTGAGCCTGGCCTCTTTCTTCCGCCCCAACGCCAGGATAAGCACCAGGAGTATCAATCAAACAAAAAACCGGCAATCCAAAATTTTCCGCCATCCGCATGACCCGCATAGCTTTGCGGTAGCCTTCCGGATGGGCACAGCCAAAATTACGCCGAATATTTTCCTGGGTATCACGCCCTTTCTGATGCCCTACAAAAGCAATTTTTTCTTTTTCTACTTGAGCAAAACCAGCGACTAAAGCTTGATCTTCTTTAAAAAGCCTGTCTCCGGCTAAAAGCAAGTGCTTCTCGGCTATTATGTCTAAATAGTCAAGGGTTGTAGGCCGCTCAGGATGGCGGGAAATCTGAACCTTCTGCCAAGGAGTTAGCCCAGAGTAAACCTTTTGCTTTAAACTTTTTAGCTTACCTTCTAAATGAATAATTTCCGACTCAAGCTCTACGCCCTTATCTTGTGAGAAGTTACGCAGTTCCTGTATTTTTCTTTCCAGCTCAATTATTGGTTTTTCAAAATCCCAACTCTGCATTACGCCCTCCTTATTAGCTTCATTCCGACGGACGACGGACGATAGACGACCGCTTCGTCCTTCGAAATACTCAGGACGAACCCTGAGCGTAAACGAATGGGTTCGCTAAGACGATTTTTTGCAAAAAGAATCAGCTTTATGTTCCATCGTATGTAACATCGCAAATATATGTTCGTATCTTTGGTCTAATTCCTCAAACTTTTCTTTACTTATATAACCACAAGCTAAAGAAAACTCTAACCAAGTTTGAGTTTCTGCTGCTTCAGAAATAGAATCAGATAATTTACTAATAAACATAGGCTTGTATCTTCTTTTTCTCCAGCCTTCGGCAAGATTAGCACATACAGACCTGGATGATCTCCGGATTTGATCTATCAATGAATATTTTTCCTCTGCGGGAAATCCTTTAGAAATTTCAAATATTTCCATAGCAGTATTAAAAGCCTTTTTATATACTTCCAAATCCCTAACACTCCTTATCTTTTTCGTCTTTTCGCCCATCGTCCTTTCGTCCATCGGAACGTCTATAAACTAATCTATTCGACCACAAGCACTTCCGTTCCCACCGGCAGAATATCATAAAGCTCTTCAACTTCTTCATTGGCCATCCTAATACAGCCTAAGGTTACCTGCTGGCCTAAAGTCTCCGGTTCAGTAGTACCATGAATGCCATAGCCGGGTTTATCAAAGCCCATCCAGCGAGTACCAAGAATATTATCAGGATCATCGGGTAAAACTACAGCCCCAGCTCTATACCAGGTGGGATCAACTAGCTTGTTGACAATCTTAAATTTTCCTTCCGGGGTGCTTCCAGCTTCACCGGTCGCTACAGTATAAGCTTTAAATATTTCACCGGCTCTTCTTAAAAAAAGCCTATTTTGAGATTTATCGACTACCACAGAAAACCGGCAGGTATTAACTTTAAGCCTTTGACCGGGAATAATCCTGTCGGAAGTAAGATTATTTGACCGCTTAATCAAATTAACAGTTGTATTGAACTGCCTGGCAATCTTAGACAAAGCATCACCTGATTGAACTGTATAAATCTTGGAGCACTCATCCCGGTAAGGAGAAAAAAGTATGCGCGTATTTATTTTATATATTTTTTCCTGAGCTTCTTTTATAGCTAAAGAGTCGGTTAAATTTTCTTTTTTCTCCCGTAATAATTGCCTGGCTTCACTAAATTTATTTTCTTTTAATAAATTATCAACCGGCTCAAAGGACACGGTTTTTACTTTTCTTTCCTCGACTACTTCTTTCTCTTCGAAATTTAAAACTGTTCCTAAAATAACTCCTAAAATAGCTACCCCAAGTATAATAAATACAATTTTTTTATTCATTTTTCCTCCCTTTAATGAGCAGATGATTTATTTTTGATGCGTCTGCGAATTAAACCCTTGACATTTTGCCAGAAAGCTAATTCATAAAGCAAAATGTCAAGGATCAAATTCAGCCAAACAACTTATGTTCACTTCGTTCCATAAGTTGTGTCTTCATTTGACTACAAATAAAAAATAAGCACGGTAATCACCCCGATAGAAGCGCCCGCTAAAACCTCAACCGGTGTATGGCCTATTAATTCTTTTAATTTTTCCTCTTTTATTTTCTTCCCTTCGTGTAAATCCGATGTTATCCTGTTTAATATTCTTGCTTGCACTCCGATTGAACGGCGCCAGGTCTGAGCATCAAACATAACAATTAAAGCAATAATGCTGGCCATAGCGAAAAAAGGCGATTGGAAACCTAATTCTTTGCCCAATCCGGCAGCTAAAGAAGCAACAGCAGCACTATGGGCAGAGGGTAATCCCCCTGTGCGTAAAATCCAGTAAAAATTAAACCTTTTGCCTTGGACTAGCCCGATTATTATCTTTGTTCCTTGAGCTATTGCCCAGCTTAAAAGAGTTACCCATAAAACCTTATTAGCAAAAATTTGCTGCCAAAACCCATTCATAGCTTAGCGCCTTAAAAAAATCTTTTCCAGGTATTCATCCACAAGTTTTAATTTTCGCCAATCCTGGCTGGATTGAAATAGTATTTTCGCCCGCTCAAAATACCTCTTAGCTTCCCAGCGATTTTTACGATTAAAATTTTCAACTCCTTTGCTGAAAAAATGCTCACCTAAGCCCGGTTCAAACTGAAGAGCCTTTTCCAAATTTTCTTCAGCTTGCTGATTTTGACCTAGCGACTTATGCCTTAGGGCCGCGTCAAAATACTCTATCGCCTTTTCAAGGCTTGATGCCGTTCCCGGATTTGCGGGATTAGCCAACTGCTCCGGCTGAGAAGGCGATGGGTTGCCAGCCCCTGACGGATTACCTTCTTTTTGCCTTCTTCTTTCTTCAAGCGCTTTTTCCCGCTCAGCTTTTCTTAATTCTCTTT
>PXAH01000121.1 GCA_003565945.1 Candidatus Omnitrophota bacterium | reverse complement strand
TTTCTATATTTTTTTTAACTTCCTTTTTTTTAGCCGCCTTAACCAAAATCAAATCTCTATCAATGTATTCCCGGCGGGTAAAATCAATAACTGTTACTACGTCAATCAACTTGTGCAACTGCTTTTTTATCTGTTCAAGTATCCTTTCATCTTCAGCATCAACCACTATAGTCATGCAAGATATGAGAGGATCTTGGGTTTCACCTACTGCCAGAGAGCTAATATTATAGCCCCGGGCGCTAAACAAAGAAGCTACCCGCGCTAAAACCCCAAATTTATTCTCAACTAAAGCTTGTATAGTATGCCTCATTTTTTTCTCTAGATTTCGTCCCTCATCCCTCTTCCTTTCATCCTTCGGAACCTCTGTTAATCTCTAATCAGGCCATGCCGCCGATCATACGGTTGATGGCTTCGCCGGCGGGGACCATTGGAAAAACGTTTTCCTCTTCCTCAATCCAAAAATCAGCTACAACTGCCTTCTTAGAAGCTAATATTTGCCCAACAGCATCTTTAACTTCTGAACTCTTTTTAACCCTGATTCCCTTAACCCCATATCCTTGCGCGACTTTAACAAAATCAGGATTTTTTAAGGGAGTAGCTGAATAACGGCGTTGGTAAAAAATTTCCTGCCATTGCCGTACCATCCCTAAATAGTGATTATTTAAAATAATAACCTTAACTCCCACTCCGTATGTATTCAAGGTGGCTAACTCCTGAATATTCATCTGAAAAGAACCATCCCCGGCGATAACCACAACTTCCTTTTCGGGGTAAGCAATTTTTGCTCCAATCGCGGCCGGGAAACCATACCCCATAGTACCTAATCCTCCGCTTGAAAGAAAATTGCGTGGATGCCTGAATTTGTAAAACTGAGCCGCCCACATCTGGTTTTGCCCAACTTCTGTGGAAACTATTGCCTCGCCCTTAGTTTGCTTGTGAATCTCTTCAATTATATATTGAGGCTTAATTTTTCCTTTACTGCTCTTACCATAAGCTAAAGGATATTTTTTCTTCCATTCTTTTATTTTTTTATGCCAGGAGGCGGTTTTAGGTAATTTTTCCTTTTTTATCTCCTGAGTTAACTGCCCTAAGACATTTTTAGCGTCTCCGACTATAGGAACATCAACCTTTATGCTCTTGCTGATTGAAGTCGGATCGATATCAATATGAATAATTTTTGCTTCCGGAGCAAAAGCGTCTATTTTGCCGGTAATCCGGTCGTCAAAACGACATCCTGCTGAAATCAAAAGATCAGACTCAGTAATCGCCATATTAGCGTAAACTGTCCCGTGCATACCAGGCATACCTAAATAAAGGCTATCTTCAGCGTCAAAACCACCAAGCCCCATTAGAGTGGCGGTAACCGGAGCATTAATTTTTTTAGCAAAGTCGAATAATTCCTGATGAGCTCCGGCGGCAATAACCCCTCCCCCGGTTATGATAACCGGTTTCTTAGCTTTATATATGATTTTAAGAGCTTTTTTTATCTGTCCAGGATGACCAAATAAAGTAGGGTTATAGCTGCGCAAAGTATTTTTTTTAGGATAATCAAACTCTGCTTCCTGCATCTGAACATCCACAGGTAAATCAATTACAACCGGCCCGGGCCTGCCGGTTGAAGCTAAATAAAAAGCTTCCTTTATGGTAGAAGCTAAATCTTTTATATCCTTTACCAGATAGTTATGCTTTGATATCGAGCGGGTAATTCCGGTTACATCCGCCTCTTGAAAAGCATCATTACCGATTAAGGAAGTTTTAACTTGTCCGGTTATGGCAACCATGGGCACCGAATCCATATAAGCTGTCGCAATGCCGGTTGTAAGATTTGTCGCGCCAGGGCCGGAAGTAGCAACGCAAACTCCAACTTTACCGGTTGAACGGGCATAGCCATCAGCCATATGGGCCGCTCCCTGTTCATGACGGGGCAGGTAAAACGCTATGGACTTTTCTTCATAAAGGCTGTCAAAAAATGGAATAACCGACCCGCCAGGATATCCAAATATAACTTCAACCCCTTCCCGCTTTAAACTCTCAATTACAATTTGTGAACCTTTCATCTTTTCCATTTTAATCTTTTACGATTATATCACTTACCCGCGAAAAAACAACGCTAATTCGTTCTACGTTCGACGTTCTACGTTCAACGTTAATTTGTACATTCAACGTCGAACATCGAACGTCGAACGAAAATCATATGCTGCTTTTGAGAAGTTTATATTCAACCGAATCAACCAAAGCTTGCCAGGAAGCTTCGATTATATTTTCCGAAACACCAATCGTTGTCCACTTCTCTTCTTTATCCTGCGACTGAATAAGCACCCTCACTTTAGCGGCTGTTCCTTTGTTCGCGTCAAGAACCCTGACCTTAAAATCAGCAAGGTGCATCTGAGCAAGGCAAGGATATTCCCCGCTTAAGGCTTTTCTCAAAGCTTTATCTAGAGCGTTAACCGGCCCGTCGCCTTCCGAAGCTGTGTGTTCCAGTTTTTTATTTACTTCCAGCTTTATTGTCGCCTCGGACACTAATTGACTGTCTTCTCTTTTCTCTACCAAAACCTTAAACCCTAAAAGTGTAAAAAACTTTCTCGTTTTTTTAAGCTGCTTCTCTAAAAGAAGCTTGAAAGACCCTTCAGCGGCTTCAAATTGGTAACCTTCTTTTTCCAGTCTCTGGACTAAATTGTAAATATCTTTTGCCTTTTTTGATTTCTTATCCAAATCAAATTCTAACTCTTTTGCTTTGGTTACCAAAGTTGACTTTCCCGCCAGTTCAGAAACAACAAACCTTCTCTTGTTACCCACTTTCTCAGGAATTATATGTTCATAGGCTAAAGGATTTTTTATCACCGCGTCTATGTGGATGCCGCCTTTATGAGCAAAAGCACTTCTACCTGAAAAAGGATGATTATCCCTATGAGCAACATTACAAATTTCACTCACATAATGAGAAAGAGAAGTAAGTTTTTTAAGATTTCGCGCGCAATTAAGTCTTTTTCCCATCTTTTCCTGCAGAACCGGAACAATAGTAGCTAAATCAGCGTTGCCACATCTCTCACCGTAACCGTTAACTGTCCCCTGGATTTGACTACAACCTTGGCGCACCGCGGCCAAAGAATTAGCGGCGGCTAGGCCTAAATCATTATGGCAATGAATACCATAGCCTTTTAAATTTAGTTCTTCTTTTACTTGCCGGCAAACACCTGCCAATTCCCAGGGCAATGAACCTCCGTTTGTATCACAAAGAATAACTAAATCCGCACCGGCTTCAATTGCCGCCTTAATAGTTTTAAGCGCGTAACTAGGATTTTTGTTATACCCGTCAAAGAAATGCTCCGCGTCATAAAAAACTTTTTTCTTTTTTCCTTTGAGAAAAGCAATGCTTTTGCTTATTAATTCCAAATTCTTATCTAAACTAATCCTCAATACTTCTTTTACGTGCAAATCCCAGCTTTTTCCAAAAATCGTAACAAATTCTGTATCTGCCTTTACCAAACTAATAAGGTTTTTATCTTTACTTGGAACAAAGGCCGGATGAGCCGTTGAACCAAATGGTACTAAACGGGATTTTTTAAGCTTATTCTTTTTAAAGTAAGAAAAAAGAGCTGTGTCCTTTGGGTTTGAATAGGGCCATCCTCCCTCTATAAAATCTATGCCAAAGCTGTCTAGCTTTTGAGCAATGGCAATTTTATCTTCTAAAGATAGGGAAATGCCTTCGGTTTGAGAACCATCCCGCAAAGTAGTGTCATAAATAAAAATTTTATCTTTCACGCTTCTTTCTCCTGCCTTTGCCTAAACCAAACTCAGCGTGCAAAACCGCTAAAGCTTTTTTACCAATATTTTTATTCACTATGCAAGAAATACTGATTTCCGAAGTTGAAATCATATCAATATTAATTTTATTTTTAGCTAAAACCGAAAAACACCTTGCCGCCACCCCCGAATGGCTCTTCATTCCAATACCTACCACCAATATTTTAGCGATATTTTTATTGCTGTTTACTTTTCCGGCCTTAATCTTGGCGGCAATCTCTTCGGTTTTTTTTATAGTCTTATTTAAGTTTTTATTGCTAACGGTGAAAGAAATATCAGTCATTTTCCTGCGGCTGACATTTTGGACTATCATATCAATATTTACGCCGATTTTTGCTAACTTATCAAAAACAAAAGCCGCGATTCCCGGCTTATCCGGTACATCACAAATAGTGATTTTTGCTTCATTTTCAGTTAAAGTTATCCCTCTAACCACAGTTTCTTCAATAAGTGGTGTTTGGCCCATAATTAAAGTACCCTCCTTTTTAGAAAAACTGCTTCTCACATGCAAGCGGACATTAAACTTCTTGGCGACCTCTACCGCCCTCGTATGCATAACCTGAGCACCGGCTGAAGCCAGTTCAAGCATTTCATCATAACTAATAAAGGAAAGTTTATTCGCATCGCTAATCTTGCGCGGGTCAGCAGTATAAATACCTTCTACATCTGTATATATTTCACAAGTTTCAGCCCCGAGAGCAACCGCTAAAGCAACCGCGCTTAAATCAGAACCACCTCTTCCTAAGGTAGTTATCTCAAGGGCGGTACTTATGCCTTGAAACCCGGCTACAATAACAATTGTTTTGTTTTCTAATTGCTGCCTGATCCGTTCCGTTTCAATCTTTAAAATTTTTGCCTGTGTATGGTAGGTGTCGGTAATAATGCCTACCTGGGGTCCGGTAAATGAAACCGCTCCAAACCCCCGCTTATGAATACTCATTGCTAAAAGCGAGCAGCTTATTTGTTCTCCGGTAGAAACAAGCATATCCATTTCCCTGTCCGAAGGCTCAGGGTTTATTTTTTTCGCCAAGCTGATCAATTCATCTGTAGATTTACCCATAGCCGAAACTACAACTATAATTTTTTTGCCTCTTTTAGCTGAAGAAATAACTCTTTCGGCTACCCGTTCAATACTTCTTCGGTCAGCAACTGAACTACCGCCATACTTTTGAACAACTAAATTTTTATCTTTCCTTTTTTTCTCCACAATAATCACCTAATAAGCAATGTAGCGTAAACTGTTCCTTAAAACAAAAAATACCTAATCAAATCTGATCCCTTATCAAAATAAATTGAACTTTCCTGGGCCGCTTTTTCAGAATAATAAGAAAAATCACCTTTGCCGCGGTTACTGCCGGAAATCAAAAAAGGTACCGGTTCGCTGGTATGGGTTCGTAACGATAAAGGAGTTGGGTGGTCAGGGGTAATCAAGATTTTATATTCTTTGCCTTCCATACCGGCAATTATTTTTCCGACAACCAACTTGTCTATTCTTTCTAAGCAGGTTATCTTCATACGCAAATCCTGATTATGCCCAGCCTCATCAGCAGCCTCTATATGAACAAAAACAAAATCTAATTCCTTTAAGGCTTCCAGGGCAGCTTCAGCTTTTCCGGCGTAATTGGTATCATAATAACCGTTTGCTCCTTCCACATTTAATACCTTAAGGCCAACGACCTTACCCAAACCTTTAATCAAATCCACGGCTGAAATCACCGCCCCTTCCAGGCCAAATAACTCCTTGAAAGAAGGAATTTCGGTTTTAGGGCCGCCGCCCCACAACCAAATCATGTTAGCCGGATTTTCTTCTAAATCTACTCTTACTTTATTAATTTCATGTTTCTGAAGAACCGCGGCTGAAGCCTCCATGGCCTCCCTTAAAATATTACTATTTCTTCCACGGGGAAGATACTTATTAATTTTTTTACCGATAATATCATGGGGAGCAATACACTTTATCTTATCTAATTTCAAATCCCGGCTACTTCTGAAAACCGCTAAATTACGGTAGCTTTTACCAAAGAAAAACTCCAAGTCAGCTGAGCCAACTTCCCGATTAAGGCAATCAACCAATATCTTTGCTTCTTTATCCCTTATATGGCCGGCGCTATAATCAAAAAGCTTTCCTTCGGCGTTGGTGACAAAATTGCAACGAAAAGCTAAATCTTTCTCTCCTAAATCAACTCCAATATTAGCCGCCTCAAGCGGGCCCCTGCCTGTGTAGTGCTTGTGAGGATCATAGCCAAGCAAAGAAAGGTTGGCGATATCTGAGGCAGGAACAAACCCTTTAGGGGTGGTTTTTACTCTACCCAAAATTCCCCTTGAAGCCAAAAGATCCATATTAGGAGTATCAGCAACTTCAAGAGGAGTTTTCCCCCCCAGCTCTTCGATTGGATGGTCAGCTGCTCCATCAGGAACTATTACTATGCTTTTCATTGCTAATTATTTTTTGGCCTATGGTTAAGCTTACGGTTTTTTAAAAAGCGATCGTAAGTAAATACTTTTGAGCGGGCAAGATAAGGATAATCGAGAAAAAACCTCTCTATTAAACCGCTTTTCTTTGCCCCACAAATCCCTCTCTTAGAAGAAAGAACAAAAAGCCTAATCTCTTTCACTTTATCTGAATCAAACGACTCAAGCTCAGACAAAGCATTTTTAGTTGTCATTCCCTTCCGGTAAAGCAGGCTGTAAGCTTTTTTAATTTGTTTTATTTGATCTGAATCGAAAAAAGCACGCCTCAAGCCTACTAAGTTAACACCCCAAATCCGGGAATCTCCGACCACCATCATAAAAGGTACTACATCCTGGTTAACCCGGCTCAAGCCTCCTACCATAGCTAACCTGCCAATTCTGACAAACTGATGCACAACTACATTGCCAGAGATAAAAGCTCCATCCCCTACCTCCACACAACCGGCTAACAAAGTTCCGTTACAAACAACAATATTGTTAGCTAACTTACAATCATGAGCAACATGAGAAAAACCCATTAAAAAATTATTGTCTCCGATTGAAGTTGAACTGTTAGCCTTGGTAGCTGTATGTATAGTTACATACTCCCTTATCGTGTTATTTTTGCCGATATAAAGCCTTCCTTCAGTTTGCTTCATGCCTAATACTTGAGGGTCTTCACCTATTACGGCTCCGGTACCAACAACGGTATCATCGCCTAAATAAGTCCTGCCCTTTATATGAGCATGGGGGCCTATCGAAACCCCTCTGGCTAAATGAACATCCTTATCTACCAAGACATAGGGGCCTATACACACCCCCTCCTCTAGAGTAGCTCTTTTGTCAACTATAGCTGTTTTATCTATTTTAACCATTTTTCCTACTATCTCTGATTACCCCTCTTTCCTGATTCTAACCCTGCCGACCCAAGAAAGAAAATCAATCCGTAAAGGCAGCCTATCCTTCTGGCAAAGCCAGAGGTTAAAACGCCTGGCTCCTCTACCCTCCAAAAAATACGCTTCTTTTCTTTCCCCGGCAACAGCCACATCCCTTTTGCTATGAAACCTTACCTGCACCTTTTGGGTAGGCAGGTTAAATTCCATCCATTGTCCCTGTTTGCTTTCTAAATCAATATCATCCGGGAAAAAATACAGAAGCTCGAGTATGTTGTGAATAGGCGGCTCTTGGGTGTAAACTTCTGTTTCGGTTATTTCTTCACCATCACCCTTGACCACCTCAACCTCTCCCTTCTCTTGGTCGTAGCTTTCTTTGATTATTTCTTTTCTGCCAAATAGCTTTACATCTCTCTTTACTTTAACCGGAAGGTTTGTCGAGACATCCAGGTAAATTTTTTCAGAGCTAACCAAATTAAGCAGCTTAAGTATTTCTGTCTTAGCATCAATCTCAAGCACTTCAACTTCTTTACCGTTGATCTCCTCTCTGCCTAAATACCTCCAATCAATATGCCCGGAAGGAATTCCGTTAAAAGTAATATTGTACCTTATACTCTTAGACGCATCGAACCTTTGCCTCAGGGCCCCGCCGGCAGGTAAACAAACAGCAAAGCTCAAGCCGCACAATAAAGCAAAAACAAACTTCATCTGAACTATGTTAAATTTCATCGTTTTATAAATGTCGATGCGCACGGATAAATTCGGATACACACAGATATCGTTTCATCAGCGAATATACGAATAAATTAATTCGTACATTCGTAACTGATTCGTACATTCGTTGATTACTGTGTATATCCCCATTTTTGACAAAGTACTGTTTCATTTTAGCCATCTTCTTTCCGGAAGATAAATATTTAAGCTGAAATTGACTCAACCGCTTTATCATTGTTGTCAGAAGCAAAAACTAAAGTCGCCGGCTGGCTTTCGGCTGAAGTACTTCCGTAGATATGAGACATGCTTATACCTGCGCCCTTGAGTGCTGCCGATAAATTATCCAACTGGCCAATTTCATTAGGCATTTCCACAACCACAACCTCAGCCTCTCTAACTTCAAATTGAGAAGACAAAACTTCTTTAGCTTTCTGGCTGTCTGAAGCAACTAACCTGATTACCGCCTTTCCTTCCTGAATCCATCCGGATACCGCTCTTATGTTGAGTCCCGCCTCTTTTAAAGATGAGGTAATTTCTCCTAAAGCACCAGCCTTATCTTCTAAACTTACAACTAATTCAGTTCCTTTAGCTCCTTTCATCGCAACCTCCCGTTTAAATGGCCCGCAAAACAGTTAACCAGTTAATATTTTTCAATATCCAAATTAATAAAAAAATTCTCCTCCCCCGGATTCGGCATAAAAAGTAAGCTCAACTGCTGAAAAAGGATATCCTTACCTGACTCCGAAGAAGATAGTGTATATATAGGATTAGAATAAACTCTAAGCCAATTAAAACTAAACCTTAATTTTAGGCGGTACTCCTTATCCACAAAAAGCAGTGAGTTTACCCCGCCTAAATCCTGAGCTTTACTAAAATCAAACCGGTTTTTATCGAAACCCTCTAACTCTAGCTTTTCGGGGCTTGACAAAGATAAGTTACATTCTATACCGAAAAGGGAATTGTTCAAAGTATTTTTTTCATCAAGCTGATAAGTTACTTTCAAGCCTGTTTTGGAGGCAACTGCCTTTTTCATAAAGCCAAGGCCTTTGCCTTTATAACTAAAATCAATTACTGCCTCTTCCCGGCTGCTTTTAGCTGAAAATTGATAAGGCTCAGCGGCTAAGCTGTTTAAACCAATCCCTTTTTGAAATTGCTCAAGGCTCAAATTTTTTAAACATAAATGGTCAACAAAGGCCGTTTTTTTATAGGCATCATAGGTAAGCCTCTCCGGTAGAAAGCTGTGGCTTTTATATTGGCTGTGATAAGACTCTTTCACTCTGTCGATAGTATTTATTAAATTAAGGGGCACCTCTCTCAAGCTTAATTCATCTAGGGAGCCTCCTTTAGAAGAAAAAACATAAGTTTTCCCCGGCAAGCTCCAAACTATTTCCTGGTACCCATCAAAATCAACGTCTTTTTTAATTAATTTTGAAGTGTCATTTCTTAAGAGAGCCGCTTCTGCCTTGGCTAAATAACTATAACAACTCTTACGCAAATGCGGCAGGTAAAAACCGCCATAAAGGCCGTGCCAGTAAACACAGTTAGCCTGAGCTTTCCATAAATCTAAAAAAGCGTTTTTATCTTTCTCCCAACCCAAGGAAGAATTAACTCTTTCTGAAACCCAAAGCATCCGCTTGTGCATAAAATTAAGGCGAGGATATTTAACAAAAAAATTATCAAAAGACCCTCCCGACCACTTCTTCATTTTAGGATAGGTACTACTGCCGATATGAACTATTTCCTTTTTAGAAAACTTATCAAAAGCGGCTTCCGGAAATATAGTTTCTACGCGGGAATTACCTTCTAAAAGAGTAAAAAAACGTTCCAGCCATTTTTGCCGGTAAACTGATTCATAAGTTCCCGGCCAAAGTCCAAATTTTTCACCATCACAAAAAAAAGTTACCAAAACATCTTTATCTTTCTGGTAGCTGAGTAAAATATCCACAACCACCTCAGGCATAACAAAAGGAATCTTTTCAACCAAAAGCTCATTTATGGCAAATAGCCCCACTGAATGTTCTCTTTCTTGCGCCAAGCAGGGGCCGCTAACACCGGTGGGCTTTTGAAAAAAATTCGCTTCGTCTAAATAGGCGTATTTAAGGCCGCAAAGGCTTAGGGTTTTTACCAAAGACGGCTCCCAAACTCTCTCTGGAACCCAACACCCCTTAGGAAATACTCCAAAAGTTTTCTTCAGGTAACGATTCATAAGTTGAATCTGGCCCAAGCAATCTTTGAGAGGAATTATCGGAAAAATTGGTTCATAATAGCCTCCGCCGGTTAATTCTACCTGCCCCCGCCCCGATAACTTTTTTAGCTTCCCTATCCACTCCGGAAATTTTTCTTCCGCCCAATCATAGAGAGCGCCTGAATTATGAATAACTGTTTTTAGGTTGGGAAAATTTTCTAAAACATTTAAAAAGGGAAGATAACAACTTGAAAAAGCCTGGTCAAAAATATAAGGAAGATTGCCTATAGGCTGGTGATTGTGAATACCAAAAATAAAATATACTTTAGAGCCTTTATCTACCATAACTCTCCCGTAAAATACATACTTGCACTTCGTAGGTGCAAGTGACAGAGGCCTCCTTTATAGCAGGCTTATTATTTTTATTATATCATCGGTATCTATCGGTTTGAGTAAATAACCGGAAGCGCCTATTGACTCCGGCGGATTCTTCTCAGCAAAAAGCTGGTCTCCGGTTATAAAGTAAGCTTTTAGTTTAGGGTCGGATTCTCTTAATTTTTTTAATACTTCTGTTCCTTTCGTTCCGGGTAAATGTAAATCTAGAAATACACAGTCAGGTTTATTTTCTTTATACAGCCTCAGAGCATCTTCGCCGGTTGAGGCAGTAAGAGCCTTTAGGCCTTTTCTTTCGATGAGCTTGCTTAAAAATAGGGTCATCTCCTGTTCATCGTCAACTATCAAAACTGTCTTCATCGTTAAACCTCCTCGTATTCTCTCTGGTTAAGTTGTTAGGTTAAAAAAGTAACCAGTAACCAGAGTACAGTAACCAGAGAGATGAAAAATTCCAAAAAACAAATAACAAATTCCAAATAAATCCCAAATTTCAATTACCCAAATTCTAAACATAATATAGTATAAGTTTTGGTCATTTCTTCTATTGGAATTTGGTGCTTATTTGTAATTTGGTGCTTGTTATTTGGGATTTGTCCATTGGGATTTGTCTGCCTCGCCTTGCTCGGTAAGGCGGGTTATTTGGAATTTGCCTCCCCTGTCATGTTAAAAGATATCTTTTAAGCTCAACACTTTATCATTGCCTTAATTTGTTATCTGGGCGGATCTGACTTTCATTCCACCCCCCCCATTCATTTCACAGGGAGAGTGATAAAAAACTCAGTACCTTTGGTATATTGGGATTCAAACCAAATCCTGCCTTTATGGTTTTCTTCGATTATTCTTTTTACTATGTAAATTCCGATACCGGTGCCGGATTTATAGGAAGATTTAGTGGTAAAGAAGGGGGCAAATATCTTTTTCTTGTCTTCTTCTTTTACGCCTATTCCGTTATCAGAGATAGTGATTAAGGAG
>PXAH01000052.1 GCA_003565945.1 Candidatus Omnitrophota bacterium | reverse complement strand
TTTTTTTCCCATAGAAGAGATAAAACTTCCCTTAGGACTCTTTCCTTTATAGCTATTACCTGATATTTTTTTAATTCAAACACCAAAATTTGCCTTTTAAGTATCACAATATCTAGTGGGTATTGTTTAAATTGTACTATATATGTGAAAATTGCTAAAAAAAAGATTAAAAATAGCTTGACAATTGCAGGAGTAAATATTTAAATGTAAATATAGTTAGATTATAGAAAAGGAAAGTAAATGCCTAAAAAGAAAAAATTACCTAATTTAATGACTGTTGATGAGTTGGCTGAATATTTGGGCCTGAAGAAGCAGACTATTTATAATTGGCTGCATCAAAAGAAGATTTCGGGCATAAAAATAGGTAAAGTTTGGAGATTTGACAGAAAATATATTGATAAATGGCTAAGTAATTTTAGCAAAGGGCAAAATTAACTATGGCAAGAAAAAATGCTGGATTGTATTTAGGAGTAAGTTCTGTAGGCGCTGCCTTAGCCGAAAGCAAAAATCTGCTTTTTTTAAGTAGTGAAAGTCTTTCTTCCTCTGAGGCTAAAGAAGCGGATATTTCGGATGAAAATCTTCATTGGCAGGCATTGGTTAGAAAAAGTTTCCGCCAGGCTAACATTGAAGATAAAGAGGTTTGTCTTTCCCTGGCCGACAGAGATTTTATTATCCGGTCTTTAGAAATGCCTTTGATGAAAAAGAGTGAAATCGAATCTGCCCTTATTTATGAAGTAGAAAAATATATTCCCTTCAAGCCAGAGGAGTTAGTTTGGGATTATCAATATAACCGGTTGTCTAAGGAGAAAAAAATACGGGTTTCTTTTGTGGGGATTCGTAAAAATAATTTGGCCCGTACGAGACGATTCTTAGAGAGCATGGGCTTGAAGGCAGAGTCTGTAGAGCCGGCCTGTTTGTCTTTGGCAAGGATTGTTAAATCAGATAAGAACGCTAAATCTCTCAAAAATTTTGTTTTACTGGATTTAACTTCACGGGAGGCATATTTAACTTTTTTCCAAGGGGATTTGCCGGTATTTAACCGGTATTTAAGCATAGAGGAGAAAGAAGGCAGGCTGGATCTTGATAATTTTGCTGAGGTAGTAAATTTTTCTTTTCAGTATTTTCAGAGAGAGTTCAAAGAAACCAAGCTAGATAAATTCTTTCTTGTAACCTCAGAAGCAGATTCAAAAGAGATGGCTGCTATTTTGGAAAAATCTTTGTCTTTGGAAGTAAAGGTACTTACCCCTAATGAATTAACTTCTCGCCAGCAATCTTCGGTAGAAAGTTTGAAGGCTTTTGGAGCGGCTGTCAGAGAAAAGTATCCTTATAAGTTTAACCCCACATTAGAAGCAGTTGAAATGAAAGAAGAAGATATCGTAGTTGAGCCGATATCTTTTGAGGTTAGTTGGCGTTGGGGCTTATTAAGTATAGTTGCCGGTATTTCTTTGATTTTTTATTTTATAGCCACAACTGTCTTTGAAAATATGTTGGCTTATTCAGAGAGGAGTTTTGACAGAAAAGAAAATGCTTTGCTTTTACCGTCTGGGTTGCAGGAAGTAGGGTGGCAGAATATAGATGAAGCAATTGGTCAAAAATATAAAAAGATTGAAAAGTTAAAAAGTTTTACCAAAGACAGAAAAGAGTTGCTCCCCTTCTTAACAGCTTTATCTCAGAGAGCTGTTTTACCGCCTCAGGCAAAGTTTGAAGATGTAAGAATAAACTTTCAGCAAAGTGGGTACCAGGGAGAAATGAGAGGATATATCTACAGAGGTGATGATTTTCAGGAAAGAGAAGGGGTTAATGATTTTATTGATAACCTGAGAAAAAATGAAGCAGTAAGAGGTTTATTTAGCCGGGTTAGCCTTTCTTCTACGAGCAGAGGTGAAGTGGGGGGTTTTAGCGTGACTCGGTTTTCAATAAGATTAGATTAGGGGTTTTTATGAAAGATTTATCACAAATAGATTCAAAAGAGGCCCTAAAGTATAAAAATATTTTTGTGGTTATAACTATCATAGCCCTTACTTTATTTTTGGTTCGGAAATCTTATGTTGAAAATCAGGAAAATATTAGACAGATAGAACAGAAGGTTAGCCGTTTGGAGGAATCCGAAGAAAAAATTGAAGATTGGACAAGAGCAGTTGTAGAGTATGGAGGTATAGTAAGGGATTTCTTTGGGGATGATCCCCAGGATTTTAAAATATATGTGGAAAATGCGGGCAGAAAAAGCGGTATTACCATAAACTCATTAAGGCCGTCTCAGCAGAGGGAAGATTTTTATTATATAGCTTCTATGGATTTAAATGTCAGCGGTTCTTACAGAGAATTATTGAATTTTATTGAGGAGCTTGAAAAGCATAGTATATATGTAGAGAATGTTAATTTCAGAGAGGGAGGCAGAAGGGGTGCGATAGCTGATGTTTCCCTTAAAACTATTCTGATTGACGAATGAAATTATCAATATTAATAATAATTTTGATTTTTTGCTTGCCAATAGTCGTCGATGCCGGCTATCGAGACCCTTTTGAGTCTGTTTTGCCTGAACCGGTAGATGAGAGAAGGGTAACTCCTGCCAGAGAAGCGGCTATCAGAGATTTACCACGCTGGATTGCTTTGGAAGGAGTTATTTGGGGTACTGACCTCCCTCAGGCAATAATTAGCGGGCAGGTTTATTTTGTTGGAGATTCAATTAAGGGTATAGACGCTACTATAACTGAAATTAGGAATAATATTGTTTTTATATCTTTTGGCGATAGAGTTTTTAGATTAACTACTCAAGGTGTGAGATGAATCAGTAAACCTTAAGGAGGAAAAATGAAAAGAAATAATCTATTTACTTTGATAATTTTTGTATTGGCGGCTTTGTTTTTTTCTAGTGGTGGAGGTATGCTTGCATTTTCGGCAAGCAGGCCTTCTTTAGGTTTACCTCGGGATGATCTTTTTGGTGATTATTTTTTGTTTTCAGAGCGGCGTTCAGTTTCTTTGGACTTAGAGGAAGCAGCTTTAGTTTCTGTGCTCAAGATGCTTTCTCAACAGACCGGCCTTAACTTTATTTCCACCGAAGCAGTTAGAGATAGGCGAATTACTGCTTATCTTGACCAGGTACCTTTAAAAGAAGCGATTGAGATACTTTTTAAGGCAAATAATTTAGCCTATGAGTATTACCCGGACGCTAAAATGTTTGTGGTAAAGGAAATGGGTATGCCCGAACCAGAACTTAAATCCAGGGTATATAATTTACAATATGCCAGGGTGGGAAGTTCAAGGATGAAAACTGAAATTGACTCAATCATATCAGGAAGAGGCAGGGGATTAGACACCGGAACACAGGCCGGAGGACAGACCGGACAGACCGAAAGAATAAGTATCAGGGAGGCAGTTGAAGCTGTATTGACAGTTCAGGGGAAAGTAGTTGAGAATTCAGATAATAATTCTTTGATTGTGGTTGATTCTCCTTCCCAATTTCCAATCATCGAAGAGGTGATTAAAGAGTTGGATAGGTCTCCTATAAAGGTTATGATTGAGGTTGAAGTTCTTGATGTGGCTAAAGATGTAGTTGATAGAATGGGTTTTCGGCATGACGCAACAATGATAGGAAGGGGTATGGGTGCAGGGCTTTTTCCATACAGTTCACCTAGGCCGATTAGCGGCATGGGGAGTTTTTCCGACGGCGCTATTTTCCAAACTGACTACCGGATAACCGCAGAATTTCTTAAGCAAGATATAACCGCTAAAATGCTTGCCAGGCCAAGAATTCTAACCCTTAACAATGAAACGGCTGAGGTAAATGTTGTTTCAGATGAGGTAGTTGGACTCGAAATAGAAAGAGATGAGCAAGGAATCACAGTTACTGCGGAAAGGGTTTCTGATATTGGAGATTATAGGGGTACCGGAGTTAGCTTGCGGGTGACTCCTCAGGTTAACTCAATAACCAATGAAATTACTATGATACTCCATCCTTCGGTGGTAAGTACATCTGATTCTGAATTCGAAACTGAGTGGGGTACTTTTAAGAATATCGAAGATAGGAGCAGCCGTTCAGTAGTTAGGTTGAATGAAGGAGAAACATTGCTTTTGGCAGGGCTTATCGAGAGAAAGGAGGGGAATGATTCTGCCCGGGTACCTTTTCTTTCCGATGTTCCTTTTTTGGGGTCGTTTTTCAGAAGCAGGAGATCTGACACCGAAGACCGGGAGTTGATGATTTTTCTTACTCCTCGAATAATCAGAGATAGGGCGCCTTTAGCCGCCGAACAAGCACCAGGCTTTCTGCGAAGAGAGCAAAAAGATTTAAGCCGGCAAAGGTCAATCGGAAATGTCTTGGATAGCTTGGTGATCAGGTAGAAATGCTTAATGTTTAAGTTGTTGCTTTGCTTTAAGTGTTTATCAAAACTGTCAATTCTATTGGTGTTTTTTTAAAATTTATTCTATATTATAGCTATGGCTCGTTACCGAAAAATAGGAGATATTCTAACCGCGGAAGGCTTAATTACTGCCGAACAGCTTAAAGAAGCGATTTCCTTGCAGGAAAAAGAAGGCGGGAAGTTAGGTGAAATTCTTATTAAGTTAGGATATGTTAGCCAGGATCAGATTGTAGTCGCGCTTAGTAAGCAGTTAGATATCCCTTATATTTCTTTTTCAACAGGCAAATTAAAGCCTGCTCCCGACCAAAATTTAGAAGAACTTATCCCGCGCAGTTTTGCCGCTAAAAATAAAGTTCTGCCATTATCCCGCCGTTTTAATTCTTTAACTGTCGCTATATCTGATCCACTGGACTTAATTTTAATCGATAATTTAAAAAAGATTACCGGATGTGAAATTAATCCGGTAGTTTCCACCGAGGATGATATACGCAAGGCTGTAGAGAAGGCTTATGGGAAAGAAAAGGTTTTTCGTGACGCTATAGAAGCTGCTGGTGATGAAAGAGAAGGTGACCGGTCAATTAAGGAAATTTCTTCAGAGGAAACAGATTTAAGCTTAAATAAAGTGATTGCAAAAGCTGGAGAAGCTCCAGTTGTCAAGTTGGTTGATTTAATAGTTAGGCAGGCTATAGAAGAAGATGTTTCAGACATTCATATCGAACCCTGTTATGGCAAACTTTCCCTGCGCTACCGCATAGATGGTGTTTTATACGATATGCCGGCGCCTTCTCAATCTTTATATTTACCTATTCTTTCTCGAATTAAAATTCTTTCTAAGATGGATATAGCCGAGAAACGGCTTCCTCAAGACGGCGGCTTTATGGTGAAGATGAATAAGAAGCTAATAGACTTAAGAGTATCTACTTTACCTACTATTTACGGTGAAAAGGTAGTTTTGCGGATTTTAGATAAATCACGCGTTCCGCTTGATTTAGCTAAGCTGGGCTTTCTTTCCCAGGAGTTAGAAATTATCCGTAAAGGCCTGGAATCTTCCTATGGGCTTGTTTTGTTAACCGGGCCTACCGGCTCAGGCAAATCAACTACTCTTTACGCGGCTTTAAATGAGATTAAGTCATCAACTAAAAATATTATTACCGCTGAGGATCCGGTTGAATACAGAATAGACGGAATAAACCAGGTTCAGGTTAAGCCTGAAATTGGATTGACTTTTGCCAATGCTTTACGGTCTTTTCTACGGCAGGATCCGGATATAATTTTAATTGGGGAAACCCGTGATTTAGAGACAGCTGAAATGACTATCCGGGCGGCTTTAACCGGCCACCTGGTTTTTTCTACTCTCCATACAAATGACGCAGCATCGACTATAACCAGATTGGTTGATATTGGCTTGCCTTCCTATCTGGTAACTGCGTCTTTGAGGTTAATAATTGCTCAACGCCTGGTAAGAAAGCTTTGTTCAGAATGCAAAGAGCCTTATGAATTAAAAGAGGAGGATATCCCGTCCGGCATCAAGCTGGATGCACCGGTAATATACAAAGCAAAAGGTTGTGACAAATGTAATTCAATCGGTTATAGAGGCCGTTCTGTAGTCAACGAAATAATTTTAATGGATCAGGAATTAAAGGACCACGTGCATAAAGGAGCCAGTCGTTCACAGATTATGGAAATTGCCAAGAAAAAAGGCACCTTGTCTTTACTTGAAAGCGGGTTGAAACGGGTTGAAGAAGGCGTTACTTCCTTGGAAGAGGTGCTGGCTGTGGCCGCCGGTAGTTTATAAGAAATTAAATCATATGAAACTTTTTTATTATACGGTAAAAGATAAGAAAGGGCATACAGCAAGAGGCCAGGGAGAGGCAGGTTCCAAAAAAGAACTTCTTTCCCGCCTGCGCGGACAGGGGTTTTTTGTAATTTCTGTTCAGGAAGATAAGGTAGAAAAAATATCTCCCCAAAAAACAAATAAAAAATTTCAGGGAAAGAGAAATTCTATTAAAATCCAGGATTATTGTTTTTTAGCCCGCAATCTCGCCACTATGCTTTCAAGCGGCATTACTCTTTTGCGAAGCCTTAACCTTGTGGCTTACCAGACAGAAAGCTTAAAATTAGCTAAAGTAATGAAACAGTGTTCAGAAAGCGTACGGGGAGGGCTTTCTTTTGAAAAAGCAATAAGAGAACATCCAGCTGTTTTTTCTGATCTTTGGGCGGGTATTGTTGAGGTAGGAGAAGCTTCCGGTAATCTTCCTTCGGTGTTAAACCGGTTGGCTGATTATCTTGAGATGCGTATGGAGTTTGAAAGGAAAATAAAGAGTGCTTTAGTTTATCCGATTATCCTGGTTTGCGCGGTTTCAGTTGCTCTTTTTGTTTTTCTTAAATTTATTTTTCCTCAGTTTGAGCAAATGTTTAGTCAATTTGATATTACAATGCCGGCTTTAACGGTTTATGTTTTGTCTATTGCCGGTTTTCTAGAGCGTAATTTTTTCTTTTTTCTGGGAGGGGCAGTTTTAGCGGTTATTGCTTTTTTTCGCTTAAAAAGAAGGCCGGATGTAAAAAAAATTCTAGACAAGCTTATTCTTAAGATGCCCCTCATCGGCGATATTGTTTTTTTAGGCTGTGTTGAAAGATTTGCGTCTGTTTTCTATATTCTTCTTGAAAGCGGTTTGGCTTTAGTCTATAGCCTTAATTCAGCTTCTAGCAATATTGGCAACACTGTTTTGGAAAAGCAATTAGCTAATGTTAACCGGAACGTAAAAGAGGGCGGTTCGCTTTCGGAAGAACTAAACAGAGCCGGTATTTTTCCCATTTTAGTTGTTGAGATGGCCAAAATTGGAGAAGAGACCGGAAGTATGCCTGATGTTTTTAAGAAGGTAGCAGCTCATTACCAAAAAGAACTTTCAACTACAGTAGAACGATTAGTAGCTGCTTTTGAGCCGTTAATGATTGTTTTTATGGGTTTAGTAGTAGGAACTATTGTAATTTCCTTATTTTTACCGATTTTTCAATTAGCTACTCCGTATTAGCAATCGCTTGGCTTATGATAAAAGTAAGTGCTTTAAGTTGACAAAAAGATTTAAATATTGTATATTTTAATGGTCAGAGGATGAAAGAAAAGGTAGGGTATTTTTATTAGTATTTTATTAAGAAAGGAGGTTTTTATGAGAAAAGGGTTTACGTTACTTGAGTTGATGATCGTAGTCGTGGTAATTGCAATTCTTGCCGCGATAGGTTTGCCTCAGTTTTTTAGGGTGGCTGAAAGGGGCAGGGCTGCTGAAGGCGTCAATGCTTTAGGAGCTTTAAGGTCTGCTCAGATAAGGCATGTAGCTGAAACAGGTTCGACAACCGACAATGCAGATGATCTTGATGTTGACATGTCGGCTAATGATTTAAAGTATTTTGACACTATAGGTTTAACTACTGGTATTAATACGAGAACTACCCCAGGTGCTACCATAGCTTCAGTTCAGAGGGATGCAGGCGTAGACAATCCTTATGCTGCCTACACTCTTTCAATCACAGGTGATGGCAATATTACTTGCACAGGGGATGCTGATGGATGCCGTGCGGCTGGATATTGATTAGTCTGTGAGAGCAAAAAAGTGGTAGCTAAAAAAATAAGTTTTACTCTTCTGGAGTTAGTTATTGTACTGGTGCTTGTTGCTATTTTGGCAAGTATTGGTATGCCTATGTTTGTGCGAACCCGTCAGCGGGCGGTTGACAGAGAGGCCAGGACTAATCTTCATCTTATCCATGCTGCTCAACGCGTACGAGAATTAGAGGATGGAAGCTTTGTTGCTTGCGCCGACAACAACGATTGCAATGCTGATCTTGGCCTTGAGCTTTCCCCGGGCACTCCTAATGGTAATTGGGACTACCAAGTAACAATACCTGCTGCTGGTACTTTTCGGGCTGAAGCAAATGGCACTATGGGTACAACCAATTGGCGCATGAGAGATAATGATGATTGTGCCTGGGGCGCTGATGGCCAGTTCACCGGGGAATGTCAGAATTAAACAACTGGTTATGCGAAAGAAGAATAAAAAAGCCGTATCCTTAGTTGAAGTCCTGACTGCCGCGCTTATTTTAATAATCGCGGTAGGCGGGATTTCTTCTGTTTTTATTACCGTAAGAAGGTATATACTTCGTGCTAATCAGAGATCGGTAGCTACCAGTCTTTCTTCTGGGCATTCAAGGCTTTTACCTGCAGCTGTAAGGGCTGATACTTGGGGAACAGGTGATTTAGCAGCCGGTAGTACTGGGAACTTACCTATGGCTGGCGAAGATTGGAGTAGTATTGATGACCGTGATTATAGAAATACAAGCGGAAATGCGACAAGTAGATGGGAGGTAACAGCTGTAGCCGGTCGGGATTACCGGCAGGTAGATATAATCGTTGGTTATCCAGCTGATTAGCATGAGAAAGTCACTGACTTTAATTGAACTTATAATTGCAATAGTTCTAGTAGGTGTGTTTGTTTTGACCGCCTTTGGCCTGCTTACCGCCGCTACTGGGTTTTATACTTCTTCAGATACAAGAACAGTAGTATTAAATGATTTAAATTATCTTTTAAGCCACATAGATAAAAATGTTTTTTTATCAATCGGATGGGTAGGTAATCCGGCGGTTGTTGTTGACGCCACTGGCTCTCCTGATCAATATCAAATTACTATAAATCAATTCAATGACCCTGATGTTGCTGATTATAATGCCTTAGTTACCCTTACCTATGATTTTAATACTGCTACCAATCAGATTAGGTTTCGCCGCGGCGCAGGGGGGGCTTGGCAAATTTTAAGCAGAAGGCTAGTTCAAAACCCCGGCCAGTTGGATATTGATTTTGATGCTGACACGGGAGTTCTTATCATAGATAACCTTTCTCTTAGGCTGGATCCCTCTTCAGGTGAAGATTCAAGGCAAAACCCCGAAATTATCACCCGCTATCAAAAATTCAGCAGCTGGATGCATTCTCTCAACTGAGGTGAGGATAGGCTTTGATTCTTGACCCAATCCTTATTTCTTCAAAATACTTGCAAGATAGGAATAGCTAATATATACTTATTAAAAGAAGTGAATAAAAAAACCCTAGAAGCTGTAGCCGCTTTGATTAAAAAGCAAGATAAGTATCTTTTGGCCCAACGAAAAAGGGGCGATTATTATGGAAATCTTTGGGAGTTTCCCGGCGGGGCAATTGAGCCGGGCGAGAGGCATAAAGAAGCTATTGAGCGGGAAATAAAAGAAGAATTAGGGGCGAAAGTAAAGGCTAACCAAATTTTAGGAAAATTTTTTGACCAAAACCACCGCTTAAGAATCGAAATTTCTCTTATTAGTTGTGTTGTGAAAAACGGCCCTTTTCAAGCTAAAGACTGCCAGGATTTCGGTTTTTTTTCTTTAGAGGAAATAGGTAAGCTAGACCTTGCTCCGGCTGATAAAAAAATTTTTAACTATTTACGCGGTATAGGATGAAAACAAAACAAGAAAGATACAAGAAGCAAAATACAACAACTAAATAATAATCAATAACCAAGATACAATAACTAAATAAGAAAGAATTCCCCGCTTGAGAGAGCAGTTTGGTGATTGATGAACCACCCACTATGCAACATTTCTGTTTCAAACACTTTTGTTGCATAGTGGCCAGTGTAGGGTGTCTATTATGGAATGTATACTTGTCATTAAAAGGCGGTAAGAATGAAACAAAAACTACTTGAGTTACTTAAAAAAGACGCTTATCAAAAAAAAGAAGTCAGGCTTTCATCCGGTAAAATCAGCGATTTTTATATCGATGTCCGAAGAGTTTCCTTAAGTTCCCAGGGCATATACTTTATATCCGGCCTGTTTTACCAGCACATAGCTGAGAAGCAAATTGAGGCAATCGGCGGGCCTACCTTGGGAGCTGACCCAATCGTAGCCGGGGTTTGTTTTTTGGCGGCTCAAAATAACCGGAATCTATTCGGATTTTTACTGCGCAAGGAGCCTAAAAAACACGGCCGGCGCCGGTTAATCGAGGGCCCGGAAATTAAACCGGGCTCAGAAGTCGTGCTTTGTGATGATGTGGCTACCAGTGGTGCTTCTTTGCTTGCCGCCAAAAAAGTAATAGAAGGTGAAGGCTTCAAAGTTGGGGAGGTTATGGTAGTCGTTGACCGCTCTGAAGGGGCAAGAGAAGCTTTAGTTAAAGAGGGCTGCGGCTTGTTCTCTCTTTATACTAAATCTGACTTTCTAACTTGATTAATATGAAATTCATAAGGTTGAAAAATCTTAATATCGCGTCCTTTGACCTTTATCCTTTAACTTTTATCCTTTCCTTATCTTTTATCTTTACTTCTTCTTGCGTAACTACCGAATACAATATCGGAACCCGTACCCAGGATATTTATTTCATTTCAACCGAAAGAGAGGTAGCTATGGGCCGAAACTTGGCCAGGCAGGTTGCCCGGGAATTTCAGGTGTCGGCAAACCCGCGGGACACAGAAAGAATCGAAAAAATAGCTAACCGGCTGGTTGAGGTTTCAGACAGGGGAGAGTTGAATTATTACTTTTATTTAATTGACCAGGAAGACAAAAAAGAAGAGATGATAAATGCTTTTAGTTTGCCCGGCGGGTATATCTATATTTTTAAGGATTTATTTGATTTACTTGATGATGATGAACTTGCCTTTGTCTTGGCCCATGAGATGGCCCATATTGTAAGCCGCCATCATATCAAAAGGCTTCAGGCGTCTATGGGTTACAATTTACTTCTTATCGGTTCGGTGGCCGCGCCTTCAGATGATAATTTTACTCGCGGCCTTTCTTTTGCTTTAGGCCAGATTTTTGCCGCTCATTCCCGTTTAGATGAGTTTAACGCTGATGAGCTGGCGGTAAAATATACGCAAAAAGCCGGTTTTGACCCTAAAGCCGGCGTAAGAGTGCTTGAAATTCTTTACCAGAAGAGCCGCGAAAGAATAAGGCCTCTTTCTTATTTTCGTACTCATCCTTTTCCCGCTCAGAGAATTGCCCACATCAAAAGGCATCTGCATCTTCCTTTAGACCCCGAAGACTATATCCA
>PXAH01000003.1 GCA_003565945.1 Candidatus Omnitrophota bacterium | reverse complement strand
CCTGCCAATACATTTTAGCGTCGCCACCAAGCGATAATCTCTCGCTCGGGCTATCCGTGCCAATTCCCACATTTCCGGAATTGTCTATAACGAGCTTGGTTTCCGGCTCCAAAACTTCATAAGTATAATTTACCCTCACTTGCGTTAAAACAGGCGTGTCTTCGCCGTCACTACTAAATTCCATTTTGTAGTAAAAATTACTGCCTGACCAGTTAAGGGCTGAAAGGTCAATTGTTGCTCCGCCGGTAGTGGTGGCTGAATCCCATTCGCCCGAAGCGCCGGAAGAATCAAACCAAGGCCCGTCAACGCTGGTAGTGGCAAACTGGACCTTTAAGCTCGTGCCTGAAGGAATAACCGAAGCATTATAATAAAATAAATCAATACTTATAACACCTGCTTTCCCCTCCAAAAGATTCTCGGAGACCAGCTCTCCATAACCATGATAAATAATTTCAGCTGAAACATCTTGACTAAAGCTAAAACAGACAAAAATAATAATCGCTATCAACCCACTGTATTTAATTTTTTGAAACAATTTTTCCATAATTGTCTGCAATATAAAATTTATCTCCAAAATACGGTAAAAAGTCCTGCTTTAACATTTTTTTACGAAGCTTATAAGTATTGTAATGTTTCATAATGCCTAAATATGAATTTATACTGGACAAAAGCTTCTGAATGTTTTTTTTGTTAAGCTTGTCTTGCCTTAAGGCAAATAATTTTTTATAACACTGAAGCTTGTTGTAAAAACTTCCTTTGGTCCGGTTGCGAATATAAATACGGTGCGGTTTTATTATTGTTCCCAAAAAAGATGCTCCCTTTGAATAATGCTGAAGATAAATTTTTTTCGGATGAAGCTTTAAAGCAAGATTCTTTTCTAAATACTTTTTTAACAAAGGAATAATTGATTTAAGGTATTCTTTGTCTTGATGGACAATTGCCAAATCGTCAACATAGCGTCCGTAATATTTACAATTGAGCTTGTATTTGACAAAGTGATCAAAATCATCCAGATAAACATTGCCGAATAATTGGGAAGTAAGGTTACCGATGGGCAAACCCTTATTCTTTCCGGCAAAAAACAAACTTTTGGTTTTAGGGAGGCCGTTCCAGTTAGATCTTTTCCCACGGATAATGCAGTTTTTCGTTGGGTCATTGAACACGACTTGATGAATAAGCCGCAAAATAAAATCAATATCAAAATTAGCTTCATCTTTAAATCTTTTCACCGTATTTTCTATTTTTTGGTATAAAATATTACGGTCAATGGACATAAAATATCCTTTAATATCTATTTTCAAAATATAGCAGTCTCGGCTATAATTTTGCGAACAAGAACGGATAAAATGGTCTAGCCTTTTAATTCCACAAGAAGTACCCTTTTCTTCCCGGCAACTGTAGCTGTCGTAAATGAACAGGCGTTCAAAAAAATGACTGATGTAATTGTAAATGAGATGATGTACTATCCTGTCGCGGAAATCAGCGGCAAAAATTTCTCTCTGTACCGGCTTAAAATTTATAAAACAGAT
Organism: Candidatus Omnitrophota bacterium; assembly: GCA_003565945.1. Taxonomy (GTDB): domain Bacteria; phylum Omnitrophota; class Gorgyraeia; order Duberdicusellales; family 4484-171; genus PXAH01. Next base: position 1,023 of record PXAH01000003.1, on the reverse strand, counting down.
ACTCGGACCGATCTTGTATGTCTCGTTTTTTATTTCTTTATAAAGTTCAAAAAGTTTTCTCTCGTAGTCAATTTCAAAAGCCAGAGCGTTAATCGTATTTCTTTTATTCTTTCTGGCGCCATAATAGGCCTGAAACAAATGGTATAAAAGTTGTCTTTCGGAAGGCATATTTTTAATAGAAGGAAAGGGCAAATGCCAGTCCTGGAGGCAACGCACCGAGTTTCCGTTCGCCCGGTTGTTGCTGTTCATATTGGCATTCGTACTGTTGAAGTTCAAGTTGCGAGCGTTGGTATCGGAAACCGTAGAAGACCAGTAGTTGCCGTTCGTACCGACATTGTTAAGTGACCCAGTACTGTGGCTACGGTTACCAGCTGCTGTTTAAAATGGCTGTTTAATTTCTCCTGCCTTTCTTGGACGAAAAACAAGAAACTGCTTTAACAGATATTCCTTGTTAAATTAACAAGAAAGCCATTGGACTGATATTGACGCGCTCGCCTAAGCCGTAACTAAAGGCGATTCCGGCCCCTTCCTTATTTTTGCGACCTTTGCCAAGCAGACAATTGCTTGGATATGTTTTCAATTTTCTCATTAATATCAACGAATCTTTTTAAGCCCACTTGCCTCAAATCTCTGGCTAATCTGAAAAACATTCTAATTGTTTCAATTTTTTCTCTCGCTTTTTCAATATGCGGTTTTTTGGAAAAACTGGCGTTGGCTCGATAAATATCGGTTATCATCTCCATTGCTTCTTTTTTGATACTTTCGCCCAGGGTATATTTATACTCTTTGTTAAATTCTTTTATTACTTTAAATAATTCAAGTATAAGATCGTAACTTGCTTTGTATACCGGCAGATGAGAATAAATAGTCATGATTTTATTAATTTTTTATGATATGTTTTATGTTTCATGTTTTTTATTTTTTTCTTTCTAATGGATAGTAGCGACAAAATAGTCAAATAGTCGAATTTACCCTGTGGAATACGATTTGAGCCTTTTTCTCAGGAAAATCTTGCCATAATGG
>PXAH01000007.1 GCA_003565945.1 Candidatus Omnitrophota bacterium | reverse complement strand
TTTACTCAAGCATTGAAAATACATACTTTTAACTTTTGCTTTCTAGAATGCGATTGATTATTTCGGCTAACTCTTTTTTTGAATTTATACTGACTATTTCTTTTTCACGGCTAATCAGGCGTGCTTTATAACTTGATTTTATGCTTTCTAAAGCGTTAGCAACAACATAGTCTGAACCGTTGCTTTTTAAGCTTTGGTAAGCCTTATTGATTATCCCTTTTTCTTTTACTTCCAGCTTAAACTGAATAAGAAGAGAGTCTTTAGCCAGGCGCCTGATTTGACGGATAATTTTAGGAGCCGGCTTTAAAGATATGTCTAAGCCTTTACCGCCGGAAGCTATTTTTTTCTTTTTTGGTTTTTTGACTAAATAATCGCTGACCGCCGCTGAGTGAATTACCGCGTCGTAACGGGCCTTTTTTAGTTCTTTTTCTAATATTTCTTTAAACTGCTCAAAATAGTAAAAATAGATAGTCCGGAAACTGCCGATTACTTTGCCGGAGACATAAGGATTTAGAACTAAAGTCAGGTTATGGTTTTTCTTAGCCAAACTTTCAGCTAAATAAATACCTGTTTTGCCGGTAAACCGGCTGGTTAAGATTCTTACCGGGTCAACTTTAGCCCAGGTCGGCCCGGCCGTTACTAATATTTTCATAATCTACAATTTTATCCATTTTGTAAGCACAGATAGACATACTTTTATCGTCTATCGGTTACCGGTTACGTAGCTGGAAACGTCCATCGTTGAAAGTTGAACGTGTAAAAACATATAAATTAAAAAACACAACCGATTGACGTTCAACGATTCGAGTTATCCGCCTCCGCCAAGGCTTCGGCGAGATTTCTCCGAAGCTTTAGCGAAGGAGAACGCAACCCTTCAACGATCAACGAAATCTATATATCTCCAAAGTCCTATAACCTAACTACAAGCATTATAGTAGGGGCAATAACTACAGCTTCTTGAACCCTTCTCCGCCTCAAAAGGGACATCCGGGTCAAGTAACTCATTTAATATAAATTTAAGGGCTTTCAAGCAACAGTCAAGCACTTTTTCTTTCTGCTTCTGCCCTTCTTCTAAAAGAAAAGGCCTAATTTCAGCCGTACGCAGATTATAAACATAAGCGCCGACATCCTTGTCTTTGAACCGCTCCCGGATAAAATAGCAATAAAGAGGCAGCTGAAAAGATTTTATCTTTTCCTTTATCTGCCAGCGGCTTAACTTCATATTTTCTAAACCGCTTAACCGGCCAATAGTATTATCTCTGCCGCCGGTTTTATAGTCGATTATCATCAGCCGGCTGCCACGGCAGGAATCAATTCTATCTACAACATATTTAAATTTAATCTTTAACCGGCCTAAATCAAAAAAATCAATATATTTTTTTTCCAAAGCTTCAATCCGTAAAATATCGGGCTTTCTCCTTTCTTCCTCTTCCAAAAACTTCATTAGGCGGGCCTGGATAATTCCTTTCAATAAAAAGTGGCCGGAACGCATCCGGGGTTCAATTTCTTTTTGGTATTGGGAATTAAATAATTCCTTGAAATATTTTTTAAATTTCGAATCAAAAACCGGCTCTCTGCCTAAAAAACCTCCATACGCCTCAAAAAGAAGGCGATGAATAAAGTCCCCTATTTGTGCCTCTTTTACGCCCTCTCTTGCCCCCTCTCTTTCATTTAACCCTAATACATACTTATAGTAAAACCGTAAAGGGCACTCCAGGTAAGCATTAAGGCGTGAAGCCGAATAAGCACAACCCCTTAAATATTGAATAACTTCAGGAAGTTTTTTAACAGCCTTGGCCGGCCGGGGAAAAGAAAAAGAAAAAGCAATTTTAAGCGCCCTGTCAAAATTAGATTTATTGGCCTTTTTTTCTCTTTCCCAGATAATACTTTCAATAAAGCGGCTTTTCTCTTGAGCCGGGTTTTTAGCCCAAATCAGATAAGCAGATTCAGCCCCTTCAATTAAACGCCTAAAATTGTAATGCTGAACCTCCTCTTCCTTTTGAATGCGGCCAAGGCCCAGGCTCATCATAACCTCAGAAGGAATAAGCGGCTCGGCTGATTTTAATTTAGGTAAAACCCCCTCGTTAGCATCAAGCACCAGAACATTCTTAAACTGCAAAGACCTTGTTTCAAGCAAGCCTAAAACCTGAGTTCCTTCCAGAGGAGAACCGCTAAAGGAAATTCTGGCCGAATCAAGCTCTTGTTTGAAAATATTCCAAATTTGGCTTAAGCTAAAACGAGCACGGGAAAAACTCAAAGAAGCAAAATCATCTTTTATTTTAGAAACAATATCAAGAGCCTTTGCTTCAAGGGGAAAACGCGAAAGCAAAAAATGCCCCCCGAGAGAATCAAGCACAATTTCAAGCTGGCGCTGAAATTTATCTAAACTGTCCACATTCTCCCAACCCCGGAAAAATAAATTATGCACCCGAACAACTAATTCCGAATAATCTTTGAAACTTAAATCGCAATCAAGGCGGGCAAGCGTTCTTTGCCATGACTCCTGGATATCAGGATCAGTTTCAATAGCTGCCAAAGAAAGAAAAAGGCTTCCTCC
>PXAH01000075.1 GCA_003565945.1 Candidatus Omnitrophota bacterium | reverse complement strand
TCTTCTTTTGCCTTGGGATAATTAGTAATGGTTACTTTCAGCGGGTCTAAAACAGCCATAACTCTGGGGGCTGTCTTATTTAACTCCACCCTGAGAGAATTTTCTAAAACCCCCAACTCTACAATACTGTTAAATTTCGCTACCCCTATTTTCTGGCAAAAAGCACGCAAAGAAGAAGGAGTATAGCCTCTTCTTCTTAAGCCGGAGATAGTGGGCATACGCGGGTCATCCCAGCCATCAACAACTCCTTCCTCTACCAAGCGAAGTAGTTTTCTTTTGCTTAAAACTGTGTGGCTAAGATTTAAACGGGCAAATTCTATCTGCTGGGGGCAGAAAAGGCCAAGCTCTTTCAAAAACCATTCATAAAGAGGCCTATGATTTTCAAACTCAAGCGTGCAAATCGAATGAGTAATCCCTTCAATAGAATCACAAAACCCATGGGCCCAATCATAAGTAGGGTAAATACACCAGTTTCCACCGGTGCGTAAATGCTTCTGGTTTATAATCCGGTACATAACCGGATCCCGTAAATTTAAATTAGGAGATGCCATATCAATCTTTGCCCGCAAAACTTTTGCCCCTTCAGGAAAGCAGCCTTCTTTCATTTTCCTGAATAAATCAAGGCTTTCGGCAACTGAACGCCCCCGGTAAGGGCTTTCTTTCCCCGGCTCTTTTATCGTGCCGCGAAATTCTTTTGTTTCTTCGGCATCTAAATCACAAACATACGCCTTTCCCTTTTTAATTAATTCAAGCGCATGCTGATAAAGTTCTTGAAAATAGTCTGAAGCGTAGTACTCCCTTTGCTGCCAATCAAAGCCAAGCCATCTTAGGTCTTCTTTGATTGATTCTACGTATTCTGATTCTTCCTTGGTAGGATTTGTATCATCGAAACGCAAATTACACAAGCCATTATAATCACGGGCAATCCCGAAATTAAGGCAAATAGATTTTGCGTGTCCGATATGCAGATAACCGTTAGGTTCAGGCGGAAAGCGAGTATGCACTCTGCCTTTGTTTTTGCCGCAAGCTACGTCTTTATCTATAATTTCGGTTATAAAATTCTTCTTCTTTGGCTCTAACATATATAATAATTAACTTTCCTTTAGGCCAAGCTACTTTTACCAACAATTTTCTCTAAACCACTGATCAGCCCTGATTATAGCATTAGTTGTATCCTGAGCGTCCTTGGCTACACCAGTTCCAAAGCCATAAGCTGTCCGAGTGGTTGTAGCGCACCCCGCGAATACAGCCACGAAAGCAGTTAAAATAAGTGTCCAAATCATAAATTTGCCCATAACACCCCCTTTTTAAAGTAGCGAGTAGCAAGTAGAAAGTAGCGAGAATCTCTCTGCTCTTCTTGCTACTCTCTACTTTCCCAATATTCTACCAGCTTAGCCAGTCTTTTTGTAACTTTATCTTTTCCCAAAACCGCCATGGTCTCAAAAAGCCCCGGGCCTTTTCTTTTGCCGGTTAAAGCAACTCTCACCGGATGGACTAAAACCTTTGGCTTTAAATTTAACTTAGCGGCTGTTTCTCTGAAAACCGATTCTATAACATTCTCTTGAAAATTATCGATAGTGCCTAACGCCTTTATTAATTCCTTAATCTCATCTACTAATTTATCTTTAATTGCCTCTAGAGAATCAGAAGAATAATTAACGTTTTCCTCAAATAAAAAATCCGCCTGGCTGGAAAAGTCAGCTAAAGTAACTAACCTGCCGCTAAGCAAATTAACCGCCGTTTTAAGCTCATCCTCATTTGCCCGCGCGTAAGGATGCCCTTCACTTTCTAGATAATCTTTTAATAAAGAAGCAAGCTGGCTAGAGTCTTTTTCCCGGATGTAACGAGAGTTTACCCATTTCAATTTATCCAAAGAAAAGGCTGAACCGGTTTTATTTACATCTTTTAATTTAAATAATTCTTTTGCCTGATTTAGAGCTAAAATCTCTTTATTGTCGCCAGCAGACCAGCCTAGGAGCAAAAAGTAGTTAACTAAAGCTTCCGGCAAATAACCTTCTTTTTTATAATCAGAAATGGCAGTAGCTCCGTACCGTTTAGAAAGACGGCCTCCTTCCGGCGATAAAATAAGAGGGATATGGGCAAATTCAGGTAAATCAAAACCTAAGGCCTGATAAAGCAAAATTTGCTTAGGGGTATTGGAAAGGTGATCTTCACCTCTGATTACACAATTTACCCCCATTAGGGCATCATCAATACAGCAAGAAAAATTATAGGTAGGGCTGCCATCTCTTTTGATTATCACCTCTTCCGGTTTAGGAAGCTCAGAAAAAGTAACCTCTCCTCTAATTAAATCATTTATTTTGATTTGGTTGAATTGGTATTTAAAAAATATAGCTTCATCTTTTTGATAAGCAAGGCCTTTTTCAAGAAGCTTTTGAGCGTATTCCCGATAGATATCAAAGCGTTGAGACTGATAGTAAATTTCATCCCAATCTAACTTAAGCCAACGCAAACTTTCCAAAATCTCATTTAAATATTCCGGTTTAGTCCTGTTTTTGTCGGTATCTTCTATCCGTAATATAAATTTTCCCCCGTTTTTACGGGCATGCATCCAATTAAACAAAGCGGTCCTTGCGCCGCCGACATGAAGATAGCCCGTAGGAGAGGGGGCAAAGCGGACTTTTAACATAACTTTTCTCCTTCAGCTAAAGCTTTTAAGTTTTGTTTTTGTTTATTTTTTTCGGGAAAATTTTTCTTCAAACAATAAATCACCGCTTCCTTCCTTAAAAAACCACCGGTCAAAGATAAGAGCGATCCTAAAGCGACTATGTTTGCCATTCTAAGACTGCCGCAACCTAAAGCTATTTTATTCAAGGCAAAACTGTAATAAGAACCTGGAAGCCGGCCTTGAGCGGAGTTCTGAATAAAATCACTGTTTAAAATTACTAATGTGTCTTTCCTAAAACTACTCTTAAACTTTTCTAAAGAAGGTTGGTTAAAAATCATTGCTATATCCGGGAAATCAACCAAAGGAGAGCTGATTGGCGAATCAGATATTTTCACAGAACAATGCGCCGTACCGCCGCGCATTTCCGCCCCGTAGGAAGGAAACCAGCTTATATGTTTGTGGTTATCTAAAGCTGCTTGGGCCAAAATTTTTCCCAGCTTAACCATGCCCTGGCCGCCAAAACCGGAAATCAATATATTTTTTTTCATTATTCTTTTATTACCCCTAAAGGAAAAACTTCTGCCATCTCTTTCTCTACCCACTTAGCAGCCTCTACCGGATTTTTCTGCCAAATAGTCGGGCAAGGACTCAAAATCTCAACCAAAGAAAATCCTTCCTTTTTTATTTGCCGGTTAAATGCCTCTTTTATGTATTTATATGTCTGTCTAACTTTTTGAGGACAACTTACTGAAGATCTAGCCGCAAAAGAAACCCCTTTCAGGCCAGATAGCATTTCTGAAACCATAAGAGGCCATCCTTCTAAATTTTTCGGATTACGCCCAGCAGGAGTGGTAGCGGTAACCTGGCCAAGCAAGGTTGTAGGCGCCATCTGGCCTCCGGTCATTCCATAACAAGCATTATTAATAAAAATACAAGTTATATTTTCACCTCGGTTAGCGGTATGTATAGTTTCAGCTAATCCAATTGAGGCTAAATCTCCGTCGCCCTGATAACTAAAAACAAAATGCCCCGGCAGGCATCTCTTTATTCCGGTAGCAACAGCTAAAGCCCTTCCGTGGGCTGCCTCAGAAACATCAATACCCCAGTAGTCGTAAGCAATCACCGCGCAGCCTACCGGAGCTACCCCTATAGTTTTGTTTCTTAAATTAAACTCATCTATTGCCTGGGTAACTAGCCTATGTACAATACCATGGCCGCAGCCCGGACAATAATGTGTGTCAGCTCTTTTTAAAGATTGGGGTAAACCGTAAACTTTTTTCATGCTTAGAACTATTTATTTCTTTTAAGCCATTCAATGATTTGGCCCGCTTGAGGGATGCCTCCCCCAGCTTTTCCTAAAAAAAGAACTTTTTTGCCCGGTAAGCTGAGGCGGACATCTTCAACCATCTGACCGAGAGACTGCTCAACCACAAATACTTTACCTGCTTCTTTCGCTGCCTGCCTCAAAGCCCTAACCGGATAGGGCCAAAGACTTACCGGCCTAAATAGCCCGGCTTTAATCTTTTCTTTGCGCAGTTTATCAACTGCTTCTTGAGCGATTCTTGCCTGCGAACCATAAGCAACAATTAGAAAATCAGCATCTTTAGTTTGATAGCCGCAATACCTTTGTTCATTTTTTTTAATTTCTTCCCACTTAGAAAGCAAGTGTTGATTATGAATTGCCAAACGGCCTTCCTCTAGAAAAAAGGATTTAACAACATTAGGATTATTTTTTTTACCCTTACCCAGAGCCCATTTTTTAAGAGGAATTTTTTTTGTGAATTTTTTTTTGAAATCAAAATTCACCGGTTCCATCATCTGGCCGACTATAGCATCGGCTAAAATTAGCACCGGAGTCCGGTAAAAATCAGCAATATCAAAGGAAAGAAAAACAAGCTCTGCCGCTTCTTGAACGCTTGAGGGCGCAAGCACCGGAGTATAGTAGTCACCGTGGCCTCCCCCGCGTGTTGATTGAAAGTAATCACTTTGGGCCGAAGCAATATTGCCTAAACCCGGCCCACCCCTGGCTACATTAATTATAACCGCCGGCAACTCCGCGCCGGCAAGATAAGAAATCCCTTCCTGCTTAAGCGATACACCGGGAGAAGATGAAGAAGTCATTGCTCTTTCGCCGGCAGCCGCGGCTCCAAAAACCATATTAATCGCGGCAACCTCTGATTCAGCCTGAATAAATACCCTCTTAGGAGGCATTCTCTTTGCCATGTAGGCTGTAAGCTCGTTTTGGGGAGTTATCGGATATCCGGCATAAAACCGGCAGCCCGCGCAAACAGCGGCTTCTCCCATCGCCTCGTTACCAGACATAAGTAAACGCTGATTCCCTGACGGCCTATGATATCTGTGTTTATCTTTCTTATCTGTGCGCATCTTAACCTTCATAAATCTCTATACAAGCATCAGGACAAATTAAAAAACAATTTCCGCAGCCTGAGCAATCTTTATCTTTTTTCTTTTTAACAAATTTGACACCTTTTTTGTTAAAGTTTTTTGAAAAAAGAAGGCATTTAGCCGGACAGTACAAAAGACAGAGTCCGCAACTTTTACATTTATCTTTTTTTACAAATACCTTAAAGCCGCTTACTTTTTTGTCTTTACTGATTCCAGTCATAATTTACCTGCTGTCGGCGGCGCCGGCAATAGCTGTTAATTTTTCGGCTAACTTCTGAGCGTTCAATTCGTACCTACTGAGCAATTCCTTTCTTTTTCCGGCCGGAATAAACTCATCCGGTAAGCCTAAATTTACTATCTTTAGACCGCTGATATTCTCCTTCTGATAAAAGGCGGTTATCTCCTGTCCCCAGCCGCCGGATAAAACTCCTTCTTCAAGAGTTACTATTGTATTATATCTTTGGCCTAAATCTCTTAACAAAGATTCATCTAGAGGTTTTATAAACCTTCCGTTGGCTACACCCACAGAAACTCCCCCCGCGGCTAAAATACTGCGGCATTCTACCGCCTCTTTAACCAAAGTCCCTAAAGCTAACAAACATAAATCATCGCCCTCAAATAAAATCTGTCCCTTTCCCAGCTCAACAGGACTATCATTACCTAAGCTAAAAACACCTTGTTTGGGATAGCGTATGGCTACTGACTTATCAAGGCTAAAAGCAAATTCAAGCATACTTTCTAATTCTTCTTTATCCTTCGGAGCCATAAAAACAATGTTAGGAATAAGCTTTATAAACCCAATATCAAAAACACCATGGTGAGTAGGCCCATCAGCACCAACCAATCCTGCCCGGTCTATCGCAAAAACTACAGGCACATCTTGCAAAGCTACATCGTGAATTATCTGGTCAAAAGATCTTTGCAGGAAGGTAGAATAGATAGCAACTAGCGGCCTTTTCCCTTCTTTCGCTAACCCGCTGGCTAAGCCCACAGCGTGAGATTCGGCAATCCCTACGTCGAAAAAGCGGCTGGGCATCTTCTCTTGAAAAAGAGAAAGGCCTGTACCCTCAGGCATAGCCGCGGTAATAGCCATTATCTTTTTGTTTTTCTTAGCTAAATCAACTAATTTACGGGAAAAAACCGAGCTAAAAATTTCAACATCAGAACTGCTATGCCTGCCGGTTGCCGGGTCAAAGGAAGAAACTCCGTGAAAGAGTTCTGGATGTTCTTCAGCAACTTTATACCCTTTTCCTTTTTTAGTTATTATGTGCAAAAGCCGCGGCCCACCCAAAGAAAGAACGTTTTTTAAGGTAGGAATAAGCTCCTCTAAATTATGCCCGTCAATAGGGCCAAAATAACGAAATCCCAGTTCCTCAAAAAACATTCCCGGCACTACTAATCCTTTTAAGCTTTCTTCAAATTTTTTCGCGGCCGGAATAAATTTTTTGGCTACAGGTATATGGCCTAGAAAACTTTCTATCTCCAGCCTTAACCGGTTATAGGCAGGATTAGAAATCAACCTGGTAAGATACTTGCTTAAAGCGCCTACAGAAGGTGAGATGCTCATGTCATTGTGGTTGAGGATAACCAGCAAATCACTCTGGCGGTGGCCGCAGGAATTTAAAGCCTCAAAACTCATGCCACCGGTTAAAGAGCCATCGCCGACAACTGCTACCACCTTAGGCGCGTTTTTCCTGTACCTAACTGCCTCAGCAAGCCCTTGAGCCCAGGAGACAGCGGTAGAGGCGTGTCCTGAAATATAACAGTCATAAACCGACTCATTGAAATTAGGAAACCCTGAAATACCCGCGTAAGTCCTTAGGCTTGTGAAGCTTTCTTTTCGGCCGGTAATAATTTTGTGGGCGTAGCTTTGATGCCCAACATCAAAAACTATTTTATCTTCAGGGGTGTTACAGCAAAAATGCAAAGCTACACAAAGCTCTACTGCCCCCAGAGAAGAAGCAAGGTGGCCGCCTCTATTTGACACCACATCTATTATTTGCTCCCTTAATTCCTGGCTTAACTGCTTCAGTTCTTTAAAGTTTTTTGCTCTAAGGTCTTTCGGCGAGTTAATTGTTTCTAAAACCATGGGCCTTTTTACAACTACGTAAGTGACTGAACAAATACATCAACTGCTTTCCGGTTATCTTCCGAAATTTGATAAAACTCTATCCCGGTATCAAATTTATTTTTAACACTGCTATCCTTATTTTCTATCACCCAAACGACTCTTCCTTTGCAGGCTATTGGTTTATCAGAAAGATAAAGTTCAAGCCCTACCATTGAAGAAATTTTCAGCTTTTCGTCAATCATTACCTTTACCCCTCCGGCTCCTATATTATCTGTTTTACATTTTATAGTATGCAGAGGAGCGGTAAGAATGTATATGTTACAAGGATATTCTGCCCTTACAAAATGCCTTTTTTCTTTTCCGTTATAATCCATAATTTACTCCTAAATCGTTTAATCGTCTTGCCTGTATTCTATTCTTTCTATACTTATCGCCCTGCCTTGATTTTGTTCAATATCTAAAACTACCCCTTGTATACGCAATCCGCCTTCAGCTAATTCAAAACGTACGGGCATATTAGTTACAAACCTTTCAATTATCTGCTCCTTTCTCCGCCCCAAAACTGAGTCAAAACTTCCGGTCATCCCTACGTCGGTAATGTAGGCGGTGAATCCATCGATAATCCTTTCATCAGCCGTAGGAATATGAGTATGAGTGCCGATTACAGCCGAAACTTTGCCGCCTAAATAATAACCCATTGCTACCTTTTCACTAGTTGCTTCCGCGTGCATATCAACTATAATAATGTCTGCCTCCCTTTTTAACTCTGGCAAAACATCTCTTATTGCTTTAAACGGGCAATCAACCGGATTCATAAACACCCTGCCCAAAAGATTGACAACCGCTACCTTCACCCCTTCTATTTGTTTAATAACATAACCTGAGCCGGAAGCTAAATCGCCGTAATTAAGGGGCCTTACAAGAGGCATATCTTCTAAAACTTTTCTTGCCTCTTTTTTCTTATAAATATGGTCTCCGGAAGTAAGAATGTCTACGCCGGATTGAAAGATTTCTTTAGCTGTATCCAGCGTGACGCTTGAACCTCCGGCCGCGTTTTCAGCATTAGCAATAACTAATTCTGCTTTCGCTCTCTCTTTAAGCGGGCCCAGCTCTTTCGCGAGAAGTTTACGGGCAGGCTTGCCTACAATATCCCCAATAAATAATATCCTCATTTTTTGCTATTCTACCCCCAAAATTTAAAACTAACAACTCCTATTTAGCTCTTTGCTCGCAACGCTTCAAAAGCTTTAAGAATAACCGTTGATTTGGCCCTCTAAAGAACTTCGCCAGGGATATTTTTCTTTTCATCCATCCTCCATCTTCCTTCTTCCTTCGGAACGCGTCTATCCTACGTTACTTGGCGTACTCGATAGCCCGGGTTTCTCTAATTACAACAATTTTGATGTTGCCGGGATAATCCATTTCATTTTCTAACTTTTTCTTTAATTCATGGGAAAGCAGATAAATTTTTTCATCATTAACCTTATTCGGTTTTACAATGACTCTAATTTCTCTGCCGGCTTGAATAGCAAAACTCTTCTCTACCCCCTCAAAAGAATTAGCTATCGACTCTAACTTTTTCAACCGCTTAACATAAGTTTCTAAAGTTTCTCTTCTAGCCCCCGGCCTTGAAGCCGATATTGCGTCGGCAACCTGTGCCAAAATAGAATATATAGAATTTGATTCTACTTCTTCGTGGTGAGATTCAGCCGCGTTTATTACCTTCTCTGATTCACCGTATTTTTTTAGCAAATCTGACCCAATTTGAGCGTGAGTCCCTTCTACCTGATGATCAACAGCTTTGCCAATATCGTGAAGAAGCCCTACACGGGAAGCTAAATGAGCATCCAAACCTAACTCAGAAGCCAAAATACCCATAATAATAGCTACTTCTTTCGAATGCTGGAGGGCATTTTGCCCAAAACTTGTCCGGTATTTAAGTTTACCTAAAGATTTTATTAATTCCGGATGAAGGCTGTGTATGCCTATGTCAAAAGAAGCGGCCTTGCCTTCCTCCATTAGTTTTTTATCAAACTCCTGCTTGGTCTTAGCAACTAATTCTTCAATGCGGGCAGGATGGATTCTTCCGTCTTGAACCAACTTCTCTAAAGAAAGGCGGGCAACTTCCCTTCTTACCGGATCAAAACCGGAAATGCTTACGGCCTCGGGAGTATCATCAATAACTAAGTCTACTCCGGTAGCCATTTCAAAAGTTCGAATGTTTCTTCCTTCACGCCCGATAATTCTTCCCTTTATTTCATCGTTAGGCAGGGGCACAACGCTTACGGTAGTTTCAGTTGTATGTTCAACCGCGCACCTCTGAATAGCTTGAGAAATAATTTCTTTGGCTTTTTGTTCAGACTCTTCATTCAACTCATCTATCATTTGTTTGACCATCTTTGCTTTATCACTTCTTAATTCTTCCTCATAGCGCCTAAGAAGCAATTCTTTTGCCTGCTGGGGGCTTAAAGAAGAAATCTTCTCTAGTGTTCTTTTCTCCTGGTCAATCAATCTTGAAAGTTCATTGTTTTTGCTGGAAAGCTCCTGCTCTTTTTTTTCTATTGATTCTTGCTTCCTATTTATGTCTGTTTCTTTGCTTTCAATAAAATCAAGCCTTTTTTCTAAATTTTCTTCTCTTTGAGTTATCCTTTCTTCAAGCTGGGTTAATTCCGTGCGTTTTGACTCATTTTTTTTGTCAAAATCGACCCTTAGCTTGTAAAGAAGCTCTTTTCCATCTAAGTCCGCTTTCCTCTTAATTTCCTCAGCTTTTATCTGAGCTTCTTTGAGTATCTTTTCAGCGTCTTCCTTTACTTTTTTTATCTTATTTCTTTCAATAGTTCTGCCTATCAACCACCCACAAACCAATCCCCCGGCAATAGTTGCTGGTATAACGATAATCATGATTCCCTCCTTTAATGAGCAGATGATTTATTTTGTAGACGTCCTACTTCTGGCGGCAAACAAAGGAAGTAGGACGTCTACAAAATAAATCATAGCTCGCCGCTTTTACGTCTTGATGCGTCTGCGAATTAACCCCCACACCAATTGTAGTGACTACGTTATTTTCTCAATTGGTGTGGGGGTCGAATTCGACTATAGCCTTATGCTCGCCCTTCGGGCTTCATAAGCCTAAGTCTCATTCGATAACTCTACTATCTGTAACTATTAAGTCGACCTTTTGGTCTTGGGAAAGATTAACAGGAAGGCTTTCTGTAACTTGAAAGTCAAACGCGGCCCCGATTTTTTTAGCAGAGTCCGGAATTTCTTTTAAAAAGCGGTCATAAAAACCGCCGCCTCTACCTAGCCTATTCTTTTGTCGATCAAAAGCTAAGCCGGGTACAATAACTAAATCTATCTCCCGGACATCTACTTCTTTAATCTTTTCTCCACGGGGTTCCTTTATTCCGAAAGTTCCTTTTGCCAAATCACGGTCTAAGTCTTGCACATGATATATCCTTAACCGCTTATTTGCTAAATCTGTAAATGGCAAACAAACTTTTTTCTTTACAAGCGCCTTCCTGAGCATCCTTCTCAGATCTAATTCTCCCTTGATAGGGTAGTAAAATACGATAGTTTTTGCTTCTTTATATAGCGATAGCTTTGATAATCTAATTTCAGCATTTTTGCTCCTCCTTATTGCTTCATCTTCAGTAAGAGAGGCGGCTTTAGCCAGCATTCTCTTCCTTAATTGGCTTTTTGCTTGATTTTTAATCATTTCCACACCCCGATTATATCACTTTTTCCCGCTAAGTAAATTGAAAATCCTTAATTTAATTTTTCTTCTGCCCTGCCCCTGCCTATTGTAGACAGAAAATTAGGATTATTGGCTTTGCCCTTTCCCAAGCTCAAGACAAAAAATAATCAAATATTTTAAGGGGTTTTCAAGCAGACTGGAATTTCCCCACTCTTCTTCAGCTCCTAAGTGAAAGAGAAAAAGGCAAGCTGGGCTTGCAAAAAAATTATCATACCTCCCAGATAAAAAATCTTTGATGCCGCAGAATTCCTTATTAGCATTTTTTATTTATTCTCTTGACAAGGCAAAGGGAAGCTATAAAATAGGTAAAGCGGTTGAAAATATTAACTTTTTTCCAAAAAGGAGGTTTCGATGAATAAAGGACAACTCGTTGAAGAAGTCGCAAAACAAACTTCTACTAAAAAGGAAGCCCAGGATTTAGTTGAAGGCATAATAAACACAATCAAGGGAAGTTTATCTAAAGGCGACGATGTAGCAATTTCCGGGTTTGGTACTTTTAAAGTAAAACAAACTAAGGCCAGAACAGGCAGAAACCCTAAAACCGGCGAAACTATTCAAATTCCTGCTAAAAAGAAGGTTTCTTTCAAGGTAGCTAAAGATTTAAAAGAATCTCTTTAGTCGTTAGAACAACTTTGTAGGGAACAGGCATGCCTGTTCCCTATTTTTCTTCACTCTTTTTTCTTATTTTTGCCAAAAAAAAGGCTTCCATCGATTCGGTAGGTAAAACTCTTTTTGCCCTGCC
>PXAH01000040.1 GCA_003565945.1 Candidatus Omnitrophota bacterium | reverse complement strand
TATTGCAAATTAGGGAAGATAAAAGGAGGCCTAACGGGATGAAAATTGAAATTTTAGGAATGGGTTGTATTAAGTGTAGGAAACTTTATGAAAATACACAGGCTGCAGTTAAAGAGTTAGGTTTAGAAGCAGAGATAGTTAAAGTAGAGGATATGGAAAAAATAACAGGTTATGGAGTTGTGGTTACTCCGGCGCTTGCAGTTGACGGTAAAGTAAAAACGACCGGCAGCATTGCTTCGATAGACGAAATAAAGAGGAAAATTACAAATGTCTAAAAATAACAACAACATAAAGCTTCCCTTTTTTGAGAGATACCTTTCTCTCTGGGTTATTTTTTGTATTATTGCCGGGGTAATTATCGGAAAGATTTTTCCCTTCGGTGTTAATTTTTTGAGCCGGCTGGAGGTGGCCCAGGTTAATATCCCGGTTGCTATTCTTATCTGGCTGATGATTTATCCGATGATGGTCCAGATTGATTTCTCAAGTATTATCCGAGCCGGCAAAAAACCAAAAGGATTGGTGGTAACTACAACTATAAACTGGCTGATTAAGCCTTTTACCATGGCTTTTTTTGCTTTTATATTTTTTAGGTATATTTTTGCAGCTTTTATTGAACCGTCTTTAGCTGGAGAATATATTGCAGGAGCCATTCTTTTAGGGGCTGCGCCTTGTACGGCAATGGTCTTTGTTTGGAGTTACTTAACTAAAGGTGATCCGGCTTATACTCTGGTTCAAGTGGCGGTAAATAATTTGATACTTCTGGTTGCTTTTGTCCCTATTGTCAGGTTTTTGCTGGGAGTAGCTCAGATAACCGTTCCTTATGATACTTTAATATATTCGATTATCCTCTATATTGTAATTCCCCTATTAGGCGGATATATCTCTCGAATCCATCTATTAAAGAAAAAAGGGCCGGCCTGGTTTGAGCAGGTATTTTTAAAAGTGCTTAAGCCGGTTACGGTAATCGGGCTTCTTTTAACTTTAATTATTCTTTTTGCTTTTCAAGGAGACACTTTAGTTAACAATCCTTTTCATATTCTGCTTATCGCGGTTCCGCTGATAATACAGACTTATTTTATTTTTGTCCTTGCCTATTTTTGGGCTAAAAAATGGTGTTTAATCCATCCGATAGCTTCTCCCGCGGCTATGATTGGGGCAAGTAATTTTTTTGAGTTAGCGGTAGCTGTGGCAATTACTCTGTTTGGTTTACAGAGCGGGGCTGCGCTTGTAACGGTTGTCGGAGTATTGGTTGAGGTTCCGGTAATGCTGAGCCTGGTTAAATTTTCTAATAAAACTCGCCATTGGTTTAGGCAAGATAAGGATTTCTAATGAAAAAGAAAAAAGTTTTATTTCTCTGCGTTGGAACTAGCAGTTTTTCGAGATATCCACGAAAGATTAAAGAACTTATTTTAAATTTTTTAAGTTTTTAGATATAGTTTATACTTAGTTTTATTGGTGTATAATAAGCAAAATCCAATCTGTTGAGTAAAAGTATGCAATTATTTCTTAAAATACTGATTAGTTTAGCGGTTATCCTTGTTGCTACGGCAATCGGAAGAAAAATGCCCTCAGCTGCCGGCTTAATCGGAGTTATGCCGCTTACCGGCGCGTTGGTTTTGGCTTGGGTTTATATTGAAAATAGAGGTGACCAAAGAATTATGGAGAATTTTACCAAAGGGTCTCTTTGGGGAATACTACCTAGCATTTTATTCTTTTTGGTAGCTTTGTTTTGTTTTAAAAAAGATTTTTCTCTAGTTTCCACCCTCCTTTTAAGCTTCAGTGCTTGGGTTTTAGCTGCTTTCCTTCATCAATGGATTTTAAGATAGGACGTCTGCTTTTAAAAAAGGCTGAACGGATGAGTGATACTAAAGTAGACGTCCTACTTCTAGATAAAAACCGGCAAGATTCTGCTCAAAAAAGCAAAAATTAAATAAAATGCTCAAAACCCATTGAAAACATTACTGCATTCTTTGTTACTCCCGCATCGGAAAACCGATCCCGCATCGGAAAAGCTATATTAAGAACTTTACTCGAAAAAAAATTAAATCTCTCTAAGGCACTTCGCCCTTCGGGCGCAGCGTTTAATTCAACTAAATGATTTATTTTTACTTCGTTTAATAAATCATAGTTTCATTGAACCGCCTAAATTCAGAGCATAATTATGAGGGGTTTTTGGCTTATTGACAAGAGTCTTGGCTGGCACTATGATATTTGTTGAAAAGCTTTTAACTGATAATAAAATTTATCAATTATCTTTATGAGTAAAAAAATCTTAATTATTGAAGACGATAAGAATATTCTAAAATTAATAAGATATAATTTAGAAAAAGAAGGCTATACAGTTTTTACTGCAATAACTGCCGAAGATGGGTTAGATTTAATTGATGAGCAGGATATCGATCTTATTATTTTGGATTTAATGCTTCCTAAAATGAATGGGTTGGACTTTTGCCGGAAAGCTAAACAAGATGAATTCAACTCTTCAATCCCAATTATTATGGTTACAGCTAAGGGCGAAGAGGTAGACAGGGTAGTTGGTTTTGAACTGGGGGCAGATGATTATTTAGTAAAGCCTTTTAGTGTTA
>PXAH01000125.1 GCA_003565945.1 Candidatus Omnitrophota bacterium | reverse complement strand
TCTGCAAAAACAAAGATATAATTTTATTTTCTTTTGGGTTAAGCTTAATCATTATCGTATCATTTATATGCCCTAATCGTATCACATTGATACGATTATTACAAAATATAAACCCATACTAATAAGGAGTGTTTGTAAGATATGTTTCAATAAATTTTTTGATCGCAGCAACTGTTTCTTGGCGCAATTTTGGATTACTTTCAGCCACCCATTTAGCAAGATTATAAACTTCAATATTATCAACTACAATCCACTTCCCGTTCTTAGCCAAAAAAACAAGTAAAGTTGTAAGCGCAATACGCTTGTTACCGTTTTGAAAGGGATGATTTTTTACCATAAGATAAAAAAGCATAGCCCCCTTCCCGGCAATACCCTGATAAGGTTCTTTCCCAAAAAAAGTCTGAAAAGGAACCGCTAAACAACTTTCCAAAACGTGCGACTTATGCGTGTTAAAATCAGGGATAGGTTCTCCCCATTCAAGATGTTTCCGGGCAAGCACATGAGCTATCTCTTTTACCTCACCAATTGTTATTGGTTTAATTTTACGTGGCATTATTCTTTCGCCAACCGCCTTAAGGCTTCTTTATATTCATCCACTGCAAAGCCGGTAATGCTTGAAATAAATTCTTTTTCTTTCGCAGTTATCTTATCTTTAAGCGCAGGAGAAATATCTTCGCGGGCAATAATATAATTACGACCAATTTTTTGAGCCGATATTTCACCTTTTCTTATTTTTTTAAATACAGCAATACGACTTATGCCTAAAATTTTGGCTGCCTGGCTAGTTGTTAAGAATTCTTTTTTATTCATATTTTTGTTAACCTTATTTATATAAGTTAACTTAAGTTAACCTAAATGTCAAGATTGATGTAGCTATAAACCTCAAAAGTTTTACTAAGCATTCTTTCCAAAGAAAATTCTTTTTCCACTCTTTTCTTGTTTCTCAATTTATTCCTTGTTTTGCTTTGATAAAAATTCTATTTCTTTATCCAGAAAAAACAAAACTTCCTGCTTAAGATGCTTTCTAATTTTCCTAAATTTTTCGTAATCAAGCAAAACATTCAAGTCTTCGTTTAAAATATTTTCAGTAACTTTCTTTTCAATAAAAACTTTTAGCTCCTTAAAATAGTCCAATGCAGGCTTTCCTCTTCTTTCCTCTATTACTTCGGCCCTATAGCCATACCCTTGCAGAAAAAAATAATGAATATCATAAATATCCCTTCCGGCAATCGAAAAGCCAAGCTCAAACCTGTCAACAGGTGCAACCAGCTTGTTCGCAAATATAGTATCTTTTGTTTGACAAATTGCCGTTCTGTTAATCAGGCTTAAATGTTGAGATTCGTATTTGTTGGAATAAAAAACTTTATCCAGCACTTCAAGTTTTATTGTATTTCTCTCACCCTTTGGAGCACTGTAACCTAAAAAAAATTGAAGAGCCTCCTTACTCTCGTCTTTTATTTTCAAATCCAGTTTATTAAAAATATCATCCAAAATAACACGACATTTTTTCCTATCCGCTTTTTTTGCCAAGTCAAAATCCAAATCAACCGAAAAACGGTCTAAAAACCCCAACATTCTGGCACAAGTCCCTCCTTTAAAATAAAAATTTGAGGCCAAATATTTATCATCCAAAATCTCCGTCAAAAGACGATGCATCTGCGCCTCGTGCTTTGCCATTGCTCTTTTTATTAAAGCCATAAATTTAACAACCAATTTCTTTTTTTATCTCTTCAACCTTTTGCCAGTCAATACGGTTTTTCGCATCAAAATGATAATTAGGATTAAAATAAAGCATATCAACAACAGCTCTTTCCAATGAAGCTTCCCTTTTTCCACCATTCTCTAATACGCCTATATTATTATACAAAAACTCATCTTTCATTTTACGAACTAAAAATTTGTTTTTACCGATTTCAATCTTTTTAGAAATGTTAGAAACAAGGGTAATATAATTTATTTCCTGAAATATAATACCCTCGCGAACCAAAATTGTTTCCGTACTTACATATCCGTATCTATGAATAGCAGTAAGGCCAAGCTCAAAAGGGTCGATCCGGTCAATCGAAATTGTAGAATAAAACCCTTTATAAATTTTTTTTAACATCCCACGCTTAACATAACGCTTTATAGCAGTATATAGAGTGTTTTGATTTGAAACACCCCAAAGCACGGCTAAATCCTGAGTATGATAAATTTGCCTTGAATCCTCAAAAAGAGTTTTAATTTTCCAGTCTTTTTCTAACTTTTTCTTCATAACAAAACTTTATCCTGTACACTTATGTACAGGATAATATATCATATTAAAAAGTCAAGCAAATAATCATCAATGTTAAATATTTTTTGTTATGGATTGATAAACCTTTTCCGTTTCTTTTAACATACCTTCCAAAGAAAATTCCCTTTCCACCCTCTCTCGGCCGGCCTTGCCCATTTCTTCCCTTAATTTTGGGTTTTCTATAAGCTCTATCAAAGCTTTTTTTAATTCTTCAACACTATCTTTAACCCTTCCGAAGCTTTTAGCGGAGGAGGGCGCCTTAATTAAAAAACCTGTTTCCCCTGTCACAGCTTCCTTAACTCCCCCCACATCAGAAG
>PXAH01000130.1 GCA_003565945.1 Candidatus Omnitrophota bacterium | reverse complement strand
CTTCCAGGTAATAGGTTAACGAAACCCCGCGAAAATTAACTCTTATATAATCATTTCCTCTTTCGGTAATTTTACCTTGAATTGTCCTTCCAGACTTAAGAGTAATGGTTGCAGCCAAAACGCTGCCGCTATAAACGCCAAGGGCTAAAATGATAATAAATATGTTTTTCACCCTTATATTTTAGCATAAAAAAAAAGATAATACGACTTTGATCTCTAAAGCGGTTGATTTTTTAAAAGAGGTTAGTATAATATATTTACTACAAAAGGAGATAACTATGCTAGCCCTACTAGGCTTATTCACAATTATAATTATTGCAATAACAATAATTCGTATCGGAGCAATAGCCCTTGAGCTTACTGGCTTATCTCCGGAAATTTCTGCATTCCAGGCTCAATCCGCTTTCTCTGGAACCGGATTCACTACCGATGAATCAGAAAGCATAGTTTCTCATCCTGTCCGCAGGCGAATTGTCCGGCTTTTAATTTTAACCGGAAATGCCGGAATTACCTCAATTATAGCCGCGCTTATTTTAACTTTTTTGGGTGAATCTACCCTCATTCTTTCAGTCAGAATTCTAGTTTTACTTATTGGTCTAATTATAATATTCTTTCTCAGCCGCTCAAAATTAATCTACAAAGGAATGGAAAAAATAATCAAAAAAGCATTAAGCCAACATACTTCTTTGTCGTTACTCGACTATCAGGAAATTCTCGGTTTAAGAAAAGGTTACACCGTGAGCACAATAAAGGTGAAAAAAAATAACTGGGTTGTGGGAAAACAACTGCATGACCTCAATCTACCTCTTGAAGGCATATTGATTCTATCCATTCAACGCCTAGTTGAGGGAAAAGAGAAATTTATTGGCGCCCCTCAAGCCGATACACTAATTAAAGAAGGCGATATATTAATCTGCTACGGACGCGGAGAGGCAAGCAAACAACTTTCCCTCCGCGGAAAAGGAAAGACAGGTGACAATGAACATCTAAAAGGGGTCGAAAGAGAAGGAAAGATTCGTGAAGCAGAAAGACAAACCGGTGAAACCCTCAGGCCTTAAAATAAACATCATTCTTTTCCTGCCCTAACTTCAACCTTTATGATTTTTTTCTTTTCTCTACCAACTACCTTACGATTTTATCAACAAAAATTAAATAGACAAAAATAACAAACGTAAATACAGTTCCGGCAAGAGCTCCCTCCGGCCCAATCAAAACCAATCCGGCAGTAGCACCGAAAATCGAATTTTTAATTGTAGCTACAAGAATGATGCTTTTTTTTGTCGCCTTTTGAATATCTTTTTTTTGAAGAAAATATTTTATTAAAAAAGCAAGGCCAAAAACTAAAAATAGAGAAATAAAAAATAATTTTGCAACTGAAGCGGGTTTAGCAAAAAGAAGTTCTCGGTTAACCCCCAATATAACCGCAAAGATAATCCCAAAACCGATATTTACAACCGGTCCATGCATTTTCCTGGCAAAACCTCCCCAACCAACTGCTCTGATTATTCTTCCAATTACCAATGGAATTACTATTAACAGAAAAAGCAAATTAAAAATATCTAAAAATCCTACTCCATTGCCCTCGATGAAGATTGCAGCTAGCCAGGGAGTAAATATTAAAGCCGCAAGAAAAGCTGAAAAAGTTGCCAGCGAAGAATAAAAAAGATCTCCTTTTACAACCAAGGTAAAAGGTATAATTGCTAAACCCGGCGGGGTAGCCGCGGCAATAACCAAGCCGGCCCAAATTTTTCCCTCAATGCCAAGAAGACGGCCGGCAACAATAAACAAGAAAAAAGTAAGAAAGTAATTAAGCCCGATACCTGTTAAAAACGGTTTTAAGGACTTTTTAATACTCTTTAAGGCAGAAAGGTCTGTTTCAGCCAAAGACAGAGTCATTATCAAGATTAAAATGGGCATATTTAAAAATGAAAAAACCCCCATTTGGCTGCCAACCAAAAGCCCTAAGACAGCGCTAGCCGGAAAAATGAAATTACGGTTTAACAATATTTTCATATCTAAAAACAATTAGAAAATTAAAGAAAAAGGGGGCAAACCCCTTTTTCTGAAAAGTGTTTGAATTAATTAGAACAGGCCTAAATTAACGGCAACTCTATTGAAAAAGTAGTACCATTGTCCCCGAAAGAACCGAATTGAAACTCTCCTCTTTGGTCAAAGATAATTCTTCTGGCTAAAAAGTAAAGGATTCCTCCTTCTCTGCCTCTCTCTATGCCTACTCCCCGGTAGTTTTTATCCTGGGTGACATCTCCGCCGGTGTCAGAAATCTTAAGCAGGGCTTTGTCTTTATTTTTAGTTAGTTTTATTTGAATTAGTTTTTCTTTTGGCTTGATGTAGTCTATGGCAGTTATGGCTCCCTTTATCAGGTAGGTTAAGGCTGATCTAAGGTTATTATTAGCTTTAACTTCAATGTTTCTTGCAATATCCAGGCCTAGTTTAATGTTTTCTTTGGACAAGGTTTCTTTTTCTTCTTCTAAGGCGTAATTTAAGAGATTATCCAGTTTTTGCGGTTCCGGTTCTTTATTTGAGTTCTCATTGTAGCTTTTTACGGCGTTAAAGATTTGAGTGGCTCTTTTTACGTTCCGGCTGAT
>PXAH01000047.1 GCA_003565945.1 Candidatus Omnitrophota bacterium | reverse complement strand
GCGGACAGGAGTGTCTGAGCCTACTTCGATATCGGTCCCTGCCGCAGGCTGGGTAACTTCAATCTCAGGCCGAATTGAGAAGGTGCCGGGAGAGGTGCTTTGAACCGACGGGTAATCAGGGTCGGATACCCGGATTAAAGCTTCTTCCGTATTTACGTCCGGCACTTCCGGCCAGGTATAAGAATAGGTTCCGGTGGGGCCGCCGGGAGCAAGAGCGGTAATCTCTGTCCAGCTGCCGCCGTTGTTAGTTGAGTATTGTATCCGGACCGGGTCTATGGTTCCTGAGCCTGACCAGTTAATACTGCGTTCGGTATCGCCCACGTACCAGAGCTGGCCGCCTGTGGGAGCGCTCAGGCTTAAAGCGCCCATAACGCCGAATGTGCCTAAAGACTCATCTACTGTATCTTCGGGGTAATTAGGGTCGGCTACCCTTACTTTGGTGCTGGTTCCGATGATATCGGGTATTTCCCAGTTATAAGAGCGAGTTAGGCCGCTTGTTCCGGCTGTTACCTGGGCTTCGATTGTGTTGTAAGTTGTGCCGCCGTCGGTTGAGTATTCAAGCTTTACGTAGTTATAGCTTCCGGTGGGTATCCACTCGATTTGTTCGGTTGTGCCTACAACCCACTCTTCGCCGCCGATAGGCGATTCTAAGCTGATATCTCCGATAATTTCAAAAAGGCCTTCAGACGCATCAAAAACAGTATTATTATCAATATCTAAAACCCTCACCTTCATTACCTGGCCGACAATTTTATCCGGAACTTCCCAGGTGTATCCGGTTGTGCCCTGGGTTACCGGAACCGGTTCAGAATTTATCTTATAACCATAACTTATTCCCTCGTTGTCAGAATACCATAAATCAACATTTTCAATCGGGCCGTGATAACCCCACTGTATTAACCTGCTTTCTCCGACCACCCACTTTTCTCCGCCGTCGGGTTGTGTAATAGTCAAGGTCTTTCTGTCGATAGTAAAATCATTAGCCGAAGACACCTGAATGTCGTTAGGGTAATTACTGCTTCTGGCTCTTACCCTAGTCTGGCCGCCTACCGCGTCGGCAACCCCTCCCACCGTGCCCCACTCAAAAGCCCCTATGTTTGAAGTGCTTGTTACGATAGTCCCGTCCCAGGTACTTCCTCCGTCTGTACTGTAAACTAAATCTACCAAGCCTACGTCGCCCTGTGTAGACCAGGTAATATTACAATCATCGCCCACATAAAGGGTCGCGCCGCCGGCAACATTGGAACTTAAGCCTGAAAGCCTGGCCTGGACGATAAAAACTTCCGCGGACTCATCGTTAATTGTTGTATCTATCCCTACCTGAATTCTTATCTTCATTTCAGTGTTTCTTTCAATCTCTGCCAACTGGCCATAAACATCCGGATCCAACTCCCAGCTATAAGGAGAGGTCCCTGAGCCAATACCGGTTGCTATTGTCCCCGGGTAAGTTTCGCCTCCGTCAACCGAATACAAAATATCAATATCACCAAGCGCCGTGCCCTGCCTTGACCACTCAATGCTTTCGGTTCTGCCGATAGTAAATACCTCGCCGCCGTCTGGCCTGATTAAGTTCAAACTGCCCTTTATGCTGAAATCCGCCCCGGAAACAGCGTAAACATCATCTTCCTGGCCGATAAGCTCAACCTTAAACCTTACCGTCGGGTAAATAATGTCAATATCGGGAATCTCCCAATTATAACTTCCGGCAGAAATATCGGTTGTATCGTTAATCAGGTTGCCGGAAGGAAAACTACTCCCGCTGTCAGTGCTATAAAGAATCCTGGCTGTCCCGGGTAAATCCGGAGGAAAAACATCCCAGGTTATCGGCACTATATCGCCTAAAAAGTAAGTCTGGCCGCCATCGGGAAAAAGATTGCTCACATTGCCTTTAATCATAAACTCAGCTGATTCCCCCGCCACTCCGTCGGGCGGGGTCGGATCCGCCGGCAGGTATACTTTTATCCTGGCGGTATCTGTTCTTTCATTCGGGATATCGGTCCAGGCAAACGACCCTACCGAAGGATTTACGTTAGTAGCAATTATAATCGGATAAGGAGCCGCCCCTGTTTTGGAAAGGGCTATTTCCACATTGCCGCTCTCCTCTTCTATATTTCCGTAAGCTTCCCATTCAATAGTTTTTGAGCCCCCGACCCGCAAAACTTCACCGGCGTGCGGCTCGGTAACCACAATTCTTCCCTTAATCTCAAAAGGGTTATCAGAAACATCAAAAATAGTATTAGGATTTGCGGTATCCTGAATTCTTATCATTACATCGTCGCTTATCGCGTCCGGAACCAGCCACAAAAAGCTCTGGTTAGAAGCCGGGATACTGTCGGCGCCGCTGACTGTTTCATAAGTGCTGCCGCCGTCTGTGCTGTAAAGAATCCGCACCGTGTCAATAGCCGCTCCTCCTCCGATAGTCCAGGTTATCTCCTCATCTGTAGCCACCTTAAAGACTTCAGTTCCGGCGGTAGGCCGGTCAACCCGGATTGAAGCAGTTAAATCAAAAGGGGCTTTTCCTCCCGTAAATATATCATCGGTCTTATGCACCCAAAGGTAAGCGTTAGGGCTGGCCGCGTATAAAGGCGGGGCCCACTCATAGCTTAAATAAGCGGCATCCACCTCGCCGCTGGTAATTGTGGCCCAGTCATCGGGATCAGCTGAATCGCCGATTAAGGAGTATTTAATATCGACCTTACCGGTGGGGGCGCAATTTAACACCCAGGTAATCTCTCTGGCGTAACCGGTAGGCCACTGTTCTAAAGGATCTGCCTCAGGATCAGGGTAAGTTATGTTGATATTTCCCTGGATAGTTAAATCAGAAGGGCTATAGTCATAGATAACCTCAGGATTATTGGCTGATTTAACTCTAACCCTGACCTGGTTAGAAGCCGCCTCCAAAGGAAGGCCGGCATTATCCGGATTCCAATTGTAAGAACAAGTATTCCCGGCCGTACACCCCCCGTAATTCGGCGCCACTGTATCGATATTTACCCAGGTATCGCCGCTGTCAGTAGAATACTCGAGTTCAATTCCATTAACAGGCTCAAAAACACCCCAATACTTCCATTGAATATGCCTGTCGGTATCTCCCACCTCCCATTCTTGTCCGCCTAAAGGAGAAACCAACTCTAATTTGCTCCGGATAGTAAAGTTATTATCCGAATAATCGTATTGTAAATCGCTGTCAGCGGAAGCGGCGGCGTTTGAAATCCTTATCAGGCACTGGCCGGCTATTTCGCTAGCCGGGAAAATTTCAGCGGCGCCGGAATCATAGCCGATATCCCAGCTATAACTCTGTAAATCGCCCGGGTCAGGGTCAGCCAAAGTACTGGCAACAACTGTCTTCCAGCTGGCTCCCCCGTCATCGGAATATTCGATTTTTACGTTTCCGCCGGCAAGCGAAGCCGCGTGCTTCCATTGAATATCTACTGCCTCTCCCACATTTAAAACCTCGCCGCCGTTGGGAGCCTTAACCGTCAGGGGTGAAAACTCAACCACCTGCCACTCAACAGTAGCAGTCCCTGTTTGCCTTCCCAACTCGCGGGATAAGGTAAGGGTAGTAGAGTTAGTCAGCCCGGCCCGGGTAATAATGCTATCAAAATCTAAAGTTCCTGTTGCTGTCCCGGTAAAAGAAACAAAAGGGATTGCCCTGCTTAAATCTACTGCCGGCGAAAGGATTGCTGTTGTCGAGGCGCCGCTTATTTGCGCGGTGCCCCTTTGCACATTTGTTGATTCATCCTCAAAAACCACTACATACCATGCTATATCGATTGTATCGGTTGCGTCTCCGCCGCTGTTTCGGGTAAACTCAACTGTCGCCGCGCCGCCATTATCATACACCCGGCCGCGGGTCATTAATTTCTCAATTCTGCCGTCAATTGTATTGTTACCGGTATAATTAAATACCAACAGGGCCTGGCCTAAATCAGCCGTATCCAACTGGCTTGAGATATCTTCGCTTACACTCGTGCCTGTTCCCGCAATTTGTGAAGTGCCGCTTATAACCCGGGCGTCATCGGTAAGCTCAATAACATAATAGCTAATATTTACGGTGGGGATACTGTCGTCGTTATCCTGGATAGTTATTTCACATTGGCGTTCAATCATTAAGGTATTGCTGTAATCATCGTCAGGCGCCTCATTCGGGGTAAGGGTTAATTTAAAATACATTGCCTCATTCTCGTTAGGCGTTTTAAACCGGCTTATCCGGTTATATAAAACGAAAGACTTATCAATATCAACATCAGCCGGAAGCGACCTGTTTTTAACCAGTTCATCGCCGGTGAAGATAGTTTCACCACGGTAGATATTTACCCCTTCCACGAAATCTAAGACATGAGATTGAACATCGCAATATCCCGTAGTGGTTGTGTCATAATTGGCCGCGTAACGCTGGACAAAATACTCATCAGCGGATTCAAAGTTAATCCGAAAATAAATCAGGCGCGGGCCTTCGGCGTAATTAACCCCTCCTTTACCGGTGGGTGCCTTTATTTCATCTGACTCAACCGACAACAAAACCATAACGTTGCTGGTATCTACCGCGTAATCCAGGGTTTCGGTAGCAAACTCATCCGCGTAGGTTACTTGTGAATAAGCGTGTTGGGCCCGCCGGATTTGAAAGGCTTCCGCTTCCGGGGTATCCAGTTGAGCTGAAATAAGCTTTACCGGCTCAGGCGCGAAATCAGGCACGGGAATAGGAACTCCCAGGGTAGCCAGCAAAAAGACTAAGAAACTAGTAATCAGCCTGGCCCAAGCTCTACGCAGGGGAGGGGCCTGATTTACCGGAATCAAATTAGGTTTATGTTTATCTGTATCCACTTTACTCTCTTTTTTTACCGGCATCCCGGGAAGCGGCGGCTAAATTCTCCCCGGCTTCCCTGTAGGCCGGATTTATCTCAACCGCCCGGCGAAAGTGATAAACAGCTTCCTCAAAATTACCGCGGCGGGCTAAAACAGTGCCGATATTGTTATGAGCCTGGGCAAAACCGCTCTCTTTCTCTACCGCTTGCCGGTAATACTTAAGAGCAATATTTAACCGGTCCCTCAAGAAAAAAACATTTCCCAGGCTATTGTAGGCCGGGGCGAATTCCGGGTCATTTTCAATCGCTTTTTGATAGCAAGCCTCGGCTTCAGAGGCTATATGGTTAGCCATATAAATATTTCCCAAACTATACCAGGCCTCAGCCGAAGCCGGGTTAAGCCGGATTGCTTGATTTATGTTTTCGGCGGCCTTGGAGAAATCTCCCTGGCGCGTCTGGATAATACCTAAATTCAGGTAAGCCTCGGCAAAAAAAGGAGAAATTCGGATTGCTTTGCGGTAATTTTTAATTGCCCGGTCAAAATAACCCTGCCTGGCTAAAAAATTAGCGAAATTGTTGTAAGCATTGGCGCTTACCGGGTCTAACTCCAAAGCTTTTTGGTAATAATCACTGGCCCGAAAAAATTTCTCTTCCTTCATCAGCCGGTCGGCAAAACCGGCTAACCTGACTGCCGCCGCTTGCTGAGCAAACCTATGGACAACCGGCTCAAGCAGGGCTTCGGTAGGCGCGTATGTATCGGTAAGGATTATTTCCTTCTTCTTTAATATTCGCTCAAGCTCTTTTTTCTCTAATAATACTCCGTCATCAGCGGCAATTTCTATATCTCTTACATTCACCGGCTCTTTAAAGGCGGCAACCACAAAGACATTGCGCGCCGCATCACCGCCGGCCCGCCTGCCGGATTGAAATACTTCAACCTGAGAAAAGCTTTTTTTCAGTGTATTTACCATTGCCGCTAAAAATTTTCCTGATTCCCAGCTATCAATTATGGTAACAATATATGCCCCTTCCGGAGCTAAAAGCGCTTTTATTTTCTGATTATATTCATGGGTAGTAAGCTGATAAGGCACCGAGAGGTCGCTGAGCGCGTCGCCATAGATAATGTCAAAGGGCTCAAAGCCGCCCCTTTGCTCTTTCTCGGCTAAAAGCCGGTTAATGTAATTGCGCGCGTCCATATGAACAACTTTTATTCCGCTCTCCCTATCAAAACCTAAAGCCTTCTCAGCCGCTCTGGTAACCGCCGGGTCGATTTCTACCACCTCATTTAAGCTTCCCGGCCAATGCTTTTGAATATAGCGGGGAAAAACATAACCTCCTCCTCCCAGAGTTAAAGCACGCGGGCTTCTTTCTCCTGGCCTACTGCCGGAAGGCCGCAGGTAATGAGTAAGGCCGGCGTAAATCCGCAAATAAGGATATTGGTAATAAGCATCTAAGTCGGCCGGGTTATCCAAATCAACCACGCTATGCAACATCTGGTTTAACCTTAACTTTCTCCCCCCGGGCAGCCCCGCCATTTCATAAACCTGAATATGGGAATAATAGCTTTGGTCCCGGTAAACAAGATTTTCCCTCTCTTCCTGCCGCAAACTAAGCCTCCGGCCAAGCTCATAAGGCCAGCCCCGGGAAGCTAATCCGATTAAACAAAGCAAAGCCAGCCCTGCTGCCCCTGCACAAGAAAACCAGGCCTTCTTCCCGTAGAGAAGAGCCAGGACAATCAGGATAGCGGTTAAACCAAGAATAATCCCAAGGGTTCCGATATTAGGAATTAAGAAAAAACCGGCGCTAAATACTCCGAAAATACTCCCGGTGGCGCTCCAGGCGTAAATTGTTCCTACGGTTTTGCCGGTAGGAAGCCCTTTATCCAGGGCGAACTTAGCCACAACCGGCGCGACCATCCCCAGAAGCAGGGAAGGAAAGAAAAAGGTAACCGAAACGTGCAAAGCAATTCGAAACGGAACCGGCAAAAGCATGAAACGATACCAGCTGCCTGCCGCCTTGTTTACCGCCGGAGCCAGAAAACAAGTTAGAGCCGCGCAGAAAAAAAGAAGAGAGAGGAGCTTCTTAGCCGGGAAGCGGTCAGACAGCACCCCTCCGGTATAATTTCCCAGAGCAATACCGGTTAAAACAACCCCGATAACCGCTGTCCAGGTGTAAAGCGAAACCCCCAGAAAAGGCGCGATAATCCTTCCCGCGGTCAACTCCAAAACCATAATGCAAAAACTGGCTGTAAACACAGTAGCGTTTGCGCTCAGCAAACTC
Organism: Candidatus Omnitrophota bacterium; assembly: GCA_003565945.1. Taxonomy (GTDB): domain Bacteria; phylum Omnitrophota; class Gorgyraeia; order Duberdicusellales; family 4484-171; genus PXAH01. The sequence continues at coordinate 4,798 of PXAH01000047.1, read as the reverse complement.
TCTTTTTTTCTGTTTTTTACTTTTCTATCCACTATAATTACTCCCCTAAATAAAATTTACGATCTCCTGACCTGACAAAATGAATCCTCACCGCTTCCCTCCCGGTAACGCGGGAAACTTCCCGAAAACTCCCGTCTTCATAGGTTACCTCGTAATTCTCTTTAGTTTCCTTATATTCAATCCGGACCGTATCACCTCTGTCTATACGGTTTAGCGGGCTTCTGTATCTTGAACTCAATTCGTCTGTCAGGTCAAACCCCATTTCATAACTAACCTGCCCTTCTCTTTTGTAAATTATACCGATATGATCATTAGTTATTACGCTTACCTGGCCGGATACGCTCTTAAGTTGATCAGTTAGGCCTTTTTCTCTTCTTTCTCTGATCTCCCTTCCTGCTTTATCAGGCGGCTCAGCCCGTAAAGACAAACTAAAAGCAAAACCAGTAATTAAACTCAAAATAACCACGCTAAATAATTTTTTACTACTTATAATCTTCATTTTATCTTACCCCCTGCTTTTTTATTTTTAGGCCTATTATCTTACTCTCTCTACTCTCTACTTTCTACTCTCTACTCACCTCAAGAGCCTCCTCTATGGCTATAATTTTTACTCACAAAAGACAAGCTCATGCTTTGGCCGGCAAAGCCATGCCTGTTTAGTACTCCCCGGACTTTTTGGCCGTCCCACTCTCCGTACCAGCTGACCGCTTTGCCTTCATCGCTGCTTTGCATTGTTTCCCAAACTATAGTGCCGTCTTCTCTGTAGGTTAAGGTATAATTAGAAGGCTTAAAGCCTTGGTTATTAAATTCCTGGGAATAAAATTTTCCTTCCCGAAAAATCAACCTGTCTTTCTGCACCACCCGCCGGTTGCCTTCAGAATCCAAATCAATAATTTCAATTACAAACTCAGCCCCTTCCAAATCCTTCCGGCCGCTTTCTGATAGCTCCCGGACAGGCGCCTCGGCCCGAAAAAAAGTTTGAGAAACCAAAGACGCGCTGGAAGCGATAATGCCGGAATAATGGGTAATCAGCATTATGCTCAACCCGCTGACCAAAACTACTCCGGCTAAAGCGCCGGCGCCGGCAAGAGTAAATTTTTTTTCTTTGCTTTTGCTGGCTTCCCCGCTCTCCTTTTTCGGCTTACTTTTTTTTAATTTCTCCTCAATTTCTTGCCGGAATTCCGGGCTGCCAAAAACTTTTTTCTTCTGAAGCGCCTTATGCGTCTTCTGCAAAAACTGCTCATCCGGTAAAGAAAAAGGCATAGATTCGGCCGCCTCGCTTTTTTCAACCAAACCGGTTAAAAAGGAAGCGCTATCGCCCTGCCCTTGGGATAACCGGAAACTGCTGTAAAGGTATCCTTGAGGGTCAAAAGCTTCTTTTAAGCGGAAAGGGTTATGATGGATATAATTAATTACTTCGGTAAGATAAGGGCCCTTCTCAACCGCGGCAGCCTTAAACCGGCCCCTAAACAGATGGCCGCTTCTTTTGTATTTTCCATTAAAATATTTAGTATAGCGGGATGTTAAGTTATGCATTATCTCGGAAAGATGTTTGGCTTTTTTTGGCTCAATAAGCAGATGCAGATGATTCGGTAAAAGGCAAAAAGAGTAGAGCTTAAAAGCGTATTCTTCTTTGTATTCTTTGAGAAAGCTCAAATAAGTATTATAATCCTGTCCGTCCCGGAAAAGTTTCTGCTGGTCTCCGGCCTGAGAGGTTATATAATAGGTAAGGCCGTCAATATAAATTCTCGGTTTCCTCGGCACTCCTTCTTCTCCCTGTTTTGCAATTCTCACTACGCAACATTTCCGCTCCCAATCCTACCAGCATCCAGAATCCAGTATCCGGCATCCCTCTTCCTTTATCCATCTTCCCTCTTCCCTCGGAACCTGCTTCACTCTCCGCGCCAGCGTGCCTGGCACTTTTTAAAGATCAATAAAAAAACCAGGCGAACTTTATTTTGTGCCTGGCACTTTTTAAAAATTCAATAAAAAAAGCCAAGCAAAATGCTTGGCCCTCTGAATTCCTCTTTTTTGCGGTAACCTGCCTATCCTTGACATCGAAGACATCAAGGGCGCACGGCTTTGCCAACGGCCATCACCGGCCTGTTGCCCTGGTTTAGAGATTCTCAGGGGCCTCCCGATTGCTCGGGGTTTGCCTTTTTCGCATTTTTTTCTGCCTTATTGTCTATGAACACTTCTTCGATTAAAATATAACACCCTTTCTCGGTTTTTTCAACCTTTCCGAGCAATTTTTTTGGTTATTTAAATTATCTCCTAAATAGCCTCTCAAACAAACCCTTCTCGCCTTTAGGCTCTTCCGGATAAACCTCGACAGGTTCTTCCGGGTAAGCCTCCGGGAGCTTTTCAGGAGTTTCTTCAGCTTTTTCTGCCGGTTTTTCCTCCTCAACAACAGGCTCATCCGGCCTCTCCGGAGCCTCTCTGCGCTCCAGTTCACCCTTACTTAGCTCTCCTCTGACATTACAAACTAAAGGCTCTTTTTCGTCCGGATGGATACTGAAAATACCCCGCGTAGCCTCATCCCGAAATTGAAGCCTCCAGAAAGCTCTTTCTCCCTCTCTGGTCTGCATAGTCTGAAAAATAGTGTCTTGGCCGTCAACTGATAGGGTATAGTTTGTGGGTTCATATTTTTCTTGGAAACCCTCTAAAATAAATCTTCCTTCTTTAAAAACCAGCCTGTCCTCTTGAGGAATATTTTTTGTTTCCTCCTCGCAAATAAATCTAACCTGCCATTCAGTACCGTCAAGTTCAAGCGGCTGAGGCTCCTCCTCGGCGGCTAAACTGCCTTGAGTTAAAAAACCTAATAAAACCACTCCCGCTAATAATTGTAATTTTCTTTTTTTCATCTTTCTACCCCTCCCTCTTAAGAAATGATAACATCTTTCAGGTTAATTTTCAAACATTATCGCTAAATTAAAACTTTCAAAATCTTTTTCCAGGTATTCGGGAAAACCGGGGAAAGGTGCCGCTTGCCTGAAACCCTTTTCTAAAATACGTTTAAGAGAAGGGTCGTCTATCCCGAAAAAATACGGCCCCTCTTTGATTGTTCCGTCGGAATAAAGCTGAAAAGCTACCCTGATATTATGGACACGGCTTACCTCGGGCAGGTAAGAGGTATCTATGCTGCTGATGCTTTCATCAATATGGTTTAAAATTTTGTTTCTAACCAAAAGATAATATCCGGCTTCTCTTTCTTTTTTAGATAACACTTCTCTTTTTGGCCTCTTTTTTTCAATAAAATCAAGCCTCTCTTGAGGCGGTTCGCTTCTTGAAAGCTGTTTGCGCCGTAAAGAAATTATTTTCTCGTTTAAACGGCCTATTTCATCAATCAAAGGTTTTTTCGCTTGAAAAATTTCATCGGCGGGCACCCGCTCCGCCTGTCTTTGCCTTCTTAATCCGGCAATCTCTTCTTCCAGCTGTGAAACCCTTCTGTCACTTTGCTCAACCCTTCTTTGGAGCTGAGATATATAATCATCTAAAGAAGAAAGGGAGGGTTCCTGCCCGCGCAAACGGGAAACCTCTTGCCTGAGCTTTTTTACCTCTGACTCAAGGCTTTTTCTTAAAGCAAGCTTTTCTTCTTGGGAAATTATTTCCTGCCGGGTAAGCTTCTCCTGTAATTTTTTTTCACTATTTTTAAGGTTATCCCGCAAAGCTGCTATCTGAGTATGATAATCTTCTTTAAGCTTATCTATTTGCCTATGGTAAGCTTCTTTCTGGTTAGCTGCCTGCTCCCGAAGAGAGGCGATTTTTTTCTGATAAGTTTTTTCCAGCTGGATAAGGTTCGCTTTCAAAGTCTCCTCTGTTCCACTTAAGTTGTCTTTTAAAGAAGCTAACTGCCGCCTGTGCTCTTCTTCCTGAGAGGCTAGTTCTTGTTCTTTTTGCTTATACAAGTTTTCGATTTGTTTCTGATGTTCTTCTCGTAAAAATGAAATTCTTTTCTCAAAGAAATCCTCCATCTGGGTAATTCTGTTTTGATGCTCTCGCTCTGAAGAGCTTATCCGCTCCTGATGTTCTTCTTCTAACCCGCTTATTTGCTTTTGATATTCTTCCTCTAAAGAAGCTATTTTTGCCTGGTAGGCTTCTTTTTCTTTGTTTAGTTCTTCTTTGAGAGAAGCTATCTCTTTTTGAGCCGCTTCTTCCTGCCGGATTAATTTCGCTTTTAAAGTCTTTTCTCTTTCTTTAAGTTTATTTTCAAGAGAAGCCAACTCTGCCTGATAGTTTTGTTTTTGGGCGTCTAAATTCCGGCGGCTTTCTTCTTTTAAGGAAGTTATTTGTTTTTCTTGTTTTTCCACCAGAGACGCCTGTTCAGCCTGAGATTCTTTCTCCAAGCGGCTGATTTGCTCTTGGTAGCCATCTTTCAAAGAACTTATCCGCTCCCGGTATTTTTCTTCTAAAGAAGCGATTTCTGCCTGGTAAGCGTCTTTTTCCCTGGCTAGTTGAGCTTGCAAAGAACTAATTGTTAACTGGCTGGCATCTTCAGTATATCGGACCTGCCTTTTCAAGATTTCAATCATATCCCCCATCTCATCTTTTACTTTTCTCAACTTGCTTTCAGCTTCTTCCTTCTCCTTGGCCAAACTCAGCCGGTAATGCTCTTTAGCTTCTCTTTCTCTAATTAACCGCTCCTGAAGAGAGCTTAACAGTTTTTTATGCTCTTCCTCTAAAGAGGCTATTTTTGCCTGGTAGGCTTCTTTTTCTTTGTTTAGCTCTTCTTTGAGAGAAGCTATCTCTTTTTGAGCCGCTTCTTCCTGCCGGCTCAGTTCTTCTTTTAAAGCTTGTT
>PXAH01000002.1 GCA_003565945.1 Candidatus Omnitrophota bacterium | reverse complement strand
TGAGAAAACACGCCAGGTCAGAGATAATATAGAAGCCAAAATTAAAGAGTGGCTTAAGAATCAAGATTAAGGCTTAAAGGTTTAATAATCGTCCGGTCAAGCTAATTCACTCCGAAGAAAAACCTACCAAATCCGAAGCCCTAAAAAGAGAGAGCTATATTAAGAACCTTACTCGCCTAAAAAAGCTAAAACTGGCCCAAAACCTCTCTTAGTTTATGCCGGCTAGTTTATGGCATTTTCAGCCATATTCTCAAATACACATTAGCCCAATACAGCCATAAACTAGGAATCGGCTAAATTCAGAGCATAATTATGGGAAATAATCATTTGAGAATTTTAATCTTTTTTGATGCTGATTTTATGATATGATAACGACAAGATGAAAAATAAAAATGTTTATATAATTGCAGGTCCAAATGGTTCAGGCAAAACTACTTTTGCAACAACTTTTTTGCCTGAATATGCTAGATGTGAATATTTCATCAATGCTGACCTTATTGCTCTGGGACTTTCGCCGTTTTCTCCGCAGCAAGTCGCTATTAAATCAGGAAAGCTTGTTTTAGAGCAGATTAAAGAATATTCGAAAAATAGTTTGGATTTTGGCTTTGAAACAACTATGGCAGGGGTAACATATTTGAAACATTTTAAATTATTAAAAGAGAAAGGTTACAAAATTTGTGTTTTCTTTTTATGGATACCCAGTTCACAACTTGCTGTTGAGCGCGTTAAGGACCGTGTGGCGCAGGGCGGCCATAATGTGCCAATTAAAGATATAAAGCGGAGGTTTGAAAGGAGTATCAGGAATTTTTTTAAACAATATCGGCTGTTTACGGATAAATGGATTTTATTCGATAATGCTGGAGCTAAACCAAAAATAATTGCCAGGAAAAATAATTCTAATATTGAAATTATAAACAGAAATTTATTTGAAAGTATTACTGAAAAGGCAGGTGTTAAACTGTGAAAAAAAGAATGACTATATTAGATAAAGCCGAGGCTGCTATGAAAAAAGCGGTTAGAAAGGTAGTTGCTCAACACAAAAAAGACGGCCGCCCGCTTGCTGTCTGGGAAAAGGGAAAAGTTAAGAAAATAAAGGTTTAACAACAAGAAGGGCCAGTTTGAACCCTTCATCTATCCACGAATAGAGAGAAATGACATGATAAAGCTAAGATCAGTTACGAAATCATTAAAGCAAGGCTTCATTTTTTTATTTTTTGCGTTAGTCATGATTCTCTGCTTAGTTTTTTCTAGCGCAGGCTTTGCGTCAGGAACTGAGCAATCACTTTTTTTAGTCCAGCCGGGTGATTTGCTTTTCCAAGACTTAAACGGAGACTCTTTCTTTGAAGCAGTAGCAAGAGTTACCCAAGGTTATAACGGCGCAGTGCTTACCCATGTCGGCATTGTTGCCCAGAATGCCGAAGGTAAAACCGTTGTTTTAGAAGCTTTGCAGGAAGGAGTAACTGCTACTCCTTTAGAAAACTTTCTAAACCGAAGCTTTGATCAAGAAGGGAATCCTAAGGTATTAGTCGGCCGGCTTAAGAGGCAGTATCAGCATTTGATTGATTCTGCGTTAATTGAAGCATTTGCTCGCGAGGGCAAACCTTACAATCATCTTTTTGATATTGAAAACGAAGATGCATATTATTGCTCTGAACTTGTTTATGTTTGTTTTCGCAATGCCAATAGAGGCGTGCCACTTTTTGAGCTGAAACCGATGACTTTTGTTGACCCCGATACGGGAGAAATTTTTCCGGTTTGGAAAGATTATTTTGCCGGTTTTGAAGCCGAAGTTCCGGAGGGCAAACCCGGGCTTAATCCCGGCGGAATTTCCCGCTCTCCGGTTTTAGAAATTATCCATAATTATGGCGTACCTGCCGGTTGGAAGGAAGACAAAGTCTTCTAGGCCAAGGTGGCTACGGTAGTCATTTTCCGGTAAAATGACTAATAGCCGGTTTGATGATTTTTTTCGAGCGGAACGGATGAGCGATGCTAAAGTAGACGTCCTACTTATAGATAAAAACCGGCAAGATTCTGTTCAAAAAAGCAAAAATTAAACAAAACACCCAAAATTCATTGAAAACATTACTATATTTTTTGCTACTCCCGCATCGGAAAACCGATCCCGCATCGGAAAACCGATCCCGCATCGGAAAATTTAGCACAATATAGCTATAAACTAAAAATCGGCTAAATTTGGAGCATAATTATGAGAGACTTTGTTTATTTGAGAGATTATAAGCAAATTTTGTCTTAAATTAAGCCGGTGGTATAATTAAATTGTTAACTAAAAATGAAATTCAAAGTTAAAGTTATCCCCAATGCTAAAAAGATAAAAGTAAGTTTATCCGATGATTCAACCAAGGTTTGTCTTACCACACCGCCTGAAGATAATAAGGCTAATAAACAATTAAAGAAAATCTTGGCAGAGTACTTTAAACTAAAAAGAAGAAAAATTACTCTAATAGCGGGGCAGAAATCTCGCAATAAATTAGTAGAAGTTGATAAAGAATTTGAACAAAAACCTTAATCTCTTTTGATTCTAGTTTTATGGTAAGATAATGGGAAGATAAAAAATAAAAGTGTTTACAGATAAAAATATTACTAAAGAACAAAAAGAGGTCAAGCTCCTTTTTCTGTTTTGCATGAGGGGC
>PXAH01000024.1 GCA_003565945.1 Candidatus Omnitrophota bacterium | reverse complement strand
TCCCATTAAAAATGAATATATTTAGCGGATACCTTTATTTTTAATGGCACTGAGCCGAATTACTCGGCGAAGTGCCTTATACTAATGAATATATTTAGGGAATACCTTAATTACTTTTTTTAGCCTTTACTTTCGGCTCTTTGCCAATCCATCTGCTGCCGGCAAAATAATGAGTATGCAGAAGCTTGTGGCTTTTGCTCCCGCAAGGCCCATCGGTTAAAAACTCTTTGTAAAGAGTCTGCACCACAGGGTTTTGATGAGATTTTCTAATCGTTAACTGCTCATCTTCGCCATAAATTGCCTTTGCTCTTTGTTTTCTGATCGCCTCAGTCGTAGGAATCGGCTGCCCCCCTCCCCCAAGACAACCACCGGGGCAAGTCATAATCTCCACAAAATGATAATCATTCAATTCTCCGGCCTCAAGCATCTCCATTACTTTTTTAGCGTTAGCTGTTCCGTGGGCTACCATAACCTTCAAGTTAACTCCTTCTAAAAATTTCCAATCTTTAACAGCTTTTTTGATTGGAATTTCGGCGCTTCTAACACCTTTCATGCCTCTTACAGAAGTAATTCGCAGATTTTTAAAGGGAGCCTCGGAGCCGGTGACTAACTCATAAGCTGTCCGTAAAGCCGCTTCCATTACCCCTCCGGTTGCCCCAAAAATCAACCCCGCTCCGCTGCCAATAGCTAAGGGATTATCAAAGTCCGAATCAGGTAGGTTAGGTAAATCCAAACCACATTCCTTAATCATGCCGGCAAGTTCACGGGTAGTTAAAACACAATCTACGTCTTGAAAACCAGAATCTTTCATCTCCGGCCTCTTGGCTTCATATTTCTTAGCGATGCAAGGCATCAAAGATACACTCAGAATATCTTTGGGCTGGATATTTTCTTTTTGCGCGTAATAGGTTTTAATCAAAGCTCCAAACATTTGCTGGGGGCTTTTGCAGGTTGAGAGATGCTCCAATTTATCAGGATGAAAATTTTCAATATATTTTATCCAACCCGGAGAACATGACGTAAACATGGGCAGCTTCACGCTCTTATCCTTATTCTTTAGATATTTTTTGAGCCGGAGCAACAATTCTGTTCCTTCTTCCATGATAGTTAAGTCAGCCGCCGAATTAGTATCAAAAACTTTATCAAAACCCATCCTTCTTAAGGCAGTATTTAATTTTTTAGTAACGGAGGTTCCCGGAGCAAGCCCGAATTCTTCACCAATCCCTGCTCGCGGTGCGGGCGCAGTTTGAATCACCACATGTTTTTTGGGAGCATCTATTGCCCGCCAAACATCATTAATATCATTTTTTTCTTTCAAGGCTCCAGTAGGGCAACGGTTAACACACTGTCCGCAATTTATACAAATCACATCAGAATAAGGCTTATCTAAATAAGTAGAAACTTTAGTTTGTGGCCCGCGATTTACAGATTCGTAAACTCCTACTTCTTGTAGGTCAATACAAGTTCTAATACAGCGCTTACAATTTATGCATTTATCATTATCTTTAGTCAAAGAAGTGCTGGACAGATCCGGCTGGTAACGCCTGCTCTGGATGTGGCCGAACTTATATTCGGTAACTCCATACTCTTGGGCTAAGTCCTGGAGTTCACAGTTATTATTTTTTTCACAGGAATAACATTCACCATAATGATTTCGCAAAAGGAGATAAATTATATTTTTTCTGGCCCTTCTTACCCTAGGTGAATAAGTTTTAACTTCTACATTATGAATAATGGGGTAAGAGCAAGAAGCCTGCAACGCTTTTTGCCCTTCAACTTCCACCAAGCAAATTCGGCAAACTCCCGCCAGACAAAGATCCTCATGATGGCAAAGGGTAGGTATTTTTATCCCCACTTTTTTAGCTGCTTCTAGAATGGTTGTCCCCATAATAACTTTTGTCTCGACTCCATCGATAACCGCGGTAACCTTTCCACCAATTGCCTTCTTATTTATTTTGCCCACTGTTTGCGACCGTTGGCTTACGGGAGCCCGTGAGGTTGGTTTCGTGAATGGTTCTTTAGCCATAGGAAAAAATCCTCCTTATGATTTAACTAAAATATATTCTTTCTTGAAATTATTTAATATTGAAGTCAGAGCATCTGAAGCAGTTTGGCCTAACCCGCACTTTGAAGCAAGCCGCATAGTCTCAGATAAAGAAAGAATATCTTCTATATCCCCTTTAGCCGCTTTGGTGTTCTTTATTTTTTTCAGCCTCTCAATCAACACTGGAATACCTTCACGGCAAGGCGTACATTGGCCACACGATTCCTCAGCGAAAAAATTTAAGAAGTTTTCAGCTACATTTAATAAATTTCTTTTTTTACCAAAAATAATAACAGAACCTCCTGTTGATAAATCTTCAAAAGCTATTTTTCGGGTAAAATCTTTCTTGGCGATACAAATACCTGAAGCTCCCCCCACCTGAACCGCTTTTGTATCTTTAGCATCCACCATTTTTAATATTTTTTTAATTGTGGTTCCAAAAGGAATTTCATAAACTCCGGGTTTCCTGCAATCACCGGATACACTAATAAGCTTTGAACCGGAAGATTTATCAGTCCCAAAGGACTTAAACCAATCTACGCCTTTAAGCACAATATGGGCTATTGCTGCGAAAGTTTCAACATTATTAATCACTGTAGGATGCCCGTTAAAACCGGTATTGGTAGGAAAAGGGGGTCTATTCCTTGGCTCACCTCGATGCCCCTCCAAAGACTCAATCAAAGAAGTTTCTTCCCCACAAACATAAGCTCCAACCCCTAATCTTATTTTAATATCAAAGCAAAACCCTTTCTTACCGAAAATATTTTTACCTAACTGATTATCCTTTCTCATCTTATTTAAAACTTCTTTAAGGCCGGGAAGAAGAGATATATATTCACCCCGTAGATACAAAATGCCTTCGTCAGCGCCCACGGCAAAAGCGCAAATCACCATCCCTTCAAATACAAGCCGGGCATACTCAATAAGAAGAACCCGATCTTTAAAGGTTCCGGGCTCTCCTTCATCGGCATTGCAAATAACGTATTTTTTTTCATCAGAGGCAGTAGCGGTTAAATTCCATTTAACTCCGGTTGGGAAACCGGCTCCACCCCGGCCCCGGATACCGGAGCTGCGTACCCGGTCCAGGACTTCACTTCTTCCTATTTCTAATGATCTTTTCAATCCCGCGAAGGGTTCAATTTCACTAAATATAACCGGCCCTTTCCTTTTCTTTAGCATAACTTCTCCTTCTAGTTTATTTTTTAAGTTCTTCAACAATACTTTTTACTTTTTTGTTGGTTAACCTGCCAACCATCTTTCCGTCGATTAAAGCAGCCGGAGCCTGATCGCACATACCAATACAGCTTGTTTCTTCCAAGCTAATTTTCTTATCTTTGGTAGTTTCACCTACCTTGACTCCTAACTCTTTTTCAAAAGCCTTTACAATTCCTTTGGCCCCGGCCATTTCAGAAGAAACACAGTTACTGACCCTGATTATATGCTTACCTTTCTTCCGGGTATTTAAAAAAGAATAGAAAGTAACTACCGAATAAACTTCAACTGGATGTATCCCTAAAGAAAAAGCCACATTCTGCATATTACGGTCAGAGATATAACCTTCTTTTTTTTGAATTTGGCGCAAAATCGGGATTAGTTGAGAGCGCTTATCATCACAAATAGTGATTTTTTTCTTCCCTTCGGTTATAATTTTGGAAACTGAGCAAAATTTATCCATAACAATCTCCTTTTATCCTAAAAACTTTTTTGCCTTATTTATTAAGCTTTTTGGGTTAACCGGCTTTTCCAAAAAATCATCACAAGGCAATACTTCATCACAGCGCTTATGGCTATAGCCGGTAACCTTACCTATAGCACTAAGCATAACTACCGGGATACCAATGTTTTCTTTCTTTAGTTTATGAGCAAAAACAATACCGTCATCCGGAGACTCCATCATTACATCTAGAAAAATCATATCCGGTTTCTGCTCCTTTATCAGTTTTTCAGCCTCAGAAACACTTTGGGCTAAGATAACCTTATAATTTTGGGCCGCAAGCACCGCTTCTGACGCTTCTAGAAACTCCCGGTCATCATCTACCATCAAGACCTTGCGCATAAATACCTCCTCAATTTTTTATAGTTGGGTGTGCGAAAAAATTGAAAAAATCTCAATCGAAAAATCAATATCTTTAACATATACGTTTTTGGGAACTGAAACGCGGTTAGGGGCAAAATTAACTATTCCTTTTAAGCCGGAATTTACCATAATATCAGCAACTTCCTGGCTGTTCTCGGAAGGAACAGCGATGATTCCAATTTCAGCATGAACTTTTTTAATCAACCTAACAGATTGTTCAACTGGATAAATCTTTACCCCATTAACTTCCTTTAATACTTTATTTTTTGCCTTATCAAAAGCGGCAACCAATTTGATCTTATCGGTTTGAAAACCGGGATATTTTAATATTGCCTTTCCTAGATTTCCAACTCCAAATAAAGCAATATGGACAATATTATCTTGAAGAATAAAATTTTCTAAAACATCTTTTAACTTTTTCGTTTCATAGCCTATCCGGGGGATTCCTACCTTACCAAAGAAAGATATATCTTTTCTGACCTGAACATCGGAGCTTCCGGTAATATCCGCCAGCTCCGAAGAAGAAATTTTATCTCGTTTTTTTTTAAGCAAATTTTCTAAAGCCCTGATGTACAAAAGAGCTCTGTCGATGGTCTTTGGAGAAATTGTTTTCATAATAAATCGTGAAATTAATAACGAATTGTAAATTTTATTTTACTACAGCCCTAATTAATGTCAACTTTTAATCCTATTTAAGTGGTTTAAATATAAGAAGTATTTTTATGATATTTGGCATTACCGAAATCCATCGCTTTATTAATCAGCCAACTGCTCTAAAAGCAGGATGGTTTCGGTATGGCCGCCTTCTTCGGCGAGCATCGCGGCTGTTTGACCGCTATCTGTTTTAATACTTGAGTCAGCACCTTTAGCAAGTAACAGCTCAACTACCTCCGGATAACCTTCAAAAGCGGCAACCATCAAGGCTGTTACATTTTGCTTGGTTTTAGCATTTACCTGCGCTCCTATTTCAATCAACATCTCAACTATCTCTTTGTGGCCGTCAACACTAGCAAACATCAAGGCGGTCATGCCGTCATCATTTTTCGCGTTTACTAAAGCACCGGCTTTTAGTAAAATTTCAGCTATATCCGTGTAACCGGCATAAGCAGCCTGCATTAGGGCTGTCCAGCCACCTTCGCCCCTTATATCCAAATCCGCGCCTTCAGCTACTAATATTTGCACAGTTTCACTATGGCCTCTACCAGAAGCGTACATCAGAGCCGTAAAACCGGCACCTTCCTTATTAACCGCGTCGATATCAGCTCCCGCCTCAATTAAAACCTTAACTAATCCTTGATGGCCCCTGCCTGCCGCGTACATAAGGGCAGTCAAGCCTTTTTCACTTTCTAGATTAGGATTTGCCCCTCCGGCTATTAAAGCCTCTACTGTTTCCTGACAGCCCTCCATAGCCGCAAACATCAAGGCTGTAAAGCCTTCTTCATCTTTAGCGTTAACATCAGCTCTTTTAGACAGCAAGCGCCTGACCTCAGCCGGATTTGAACTTTTCGCGGCCTCAAAAAGCCTTGGGTCCTCTTGCTTAGCGCAACCGGTAAAAAAAATGACCCCCGCAACCCCCAATATGCCCACTTTTTTTAACATATTTCTGCCCCCTTATCTCTGAGCACCGGACTCTTTTAAGAATTCTACTACCGGTTGATATGCTTTTTGTTCTGCTAACTGCAAAGCTGTAGCACCGTCCTCAGCTTCAATATTCGGATCAGCTCCTTCAGATATCAACCTTTTTACCGTTTCTAAATTACCTCTAAAAGAAGCAATCATTAAAGCCGTCCAACCATCCTTTGTTTGAGCGTCAACATCAGCACCTTGAGAAATCAAAAATAGGGCAATATCAGAATGCCCTTCAAATGCTGCCGCGACAAGCGCGGTCGCGCCGTCATTAGTTTTTTTATTAACATCAGCCCCTTCAGCTAAAATCAATTTAGTAATTTCTCTGTGGCCGTTAAGAACCGCTACCATCAAAGGAGTTATGCCATGCCTATCCTCAGCATTAACACTTGCGCCTTCAGCCAGCAAACGCTCTACCTCAGCAAGATTAGCATTTTCTACTGCCTGAAACAATTGGAAATCCATACCCCTTCCACAACCAAAAAGCAAAAAAATTAGGCCTAAAAAAAGAATTAATACCTTACGTTTCATCAAACACAACCTCTCAAAAATAACTCTAGGCATTTTACCTATAAAGCTAGATACTTTTTACATTATAACTCATGGGCAAAATATGGCAATTAAATATCCAAAGAAAGGAAGGTACTTTTAGGTTAGATCTGAACCTTGCTGAGTGCTTTTAGGAAAAGTTCGAATAGTTTTTAAGAAAGAAAGGTATTTTTTTTCATAAAAATCCGCCAACTTAGAAAACTCAAGCCCGGCAGAATACCTATCACAAAACTTCTCCCTCTTGCACCAGGCAACCCTGGCTTTAAAGTCAAAAACCTGCTTGATTAAGTTTAAGCTGGCTTTTAAATTTTCATCTTTAGAGCAAAAATTATTAATTATTATCCTTGCTCCCCCCAGGCTTAAATCTTTAGTTACGGTATAAAAATAGTTAGAAAAACTTAGCCGTTTACATTCAATCGGAAATGATATTTTGTAGCGGGGATGGCTTCTTCTGTCTTCCATAACTTCTCCCTTTATTAAGCTTTTTTAAAGTAAAAAACCTGAAACCGCCGCCTCCCAGCAACTTTTTCAGGTTCGGATTGAATATAACATATTTTTTTTTATTTTACAAGAAAACGCTTACATTTTTTTATTTTATAACTACTTTTTAAGCAAAGTGTTATGACAATCAGAGATAAAACACCTTATTATTTTTATCCTATACCGCTATCAATCTTCTTTGTTTTTAGAAGACCTGAGAAGACGAATGGCTTCATCTAACTTTAAGGATATCTCATTGAGCACCTTTAACTGCTTCTGCTGAAAATCTTCCTGCCTGGCTTGCATTTTTTTTGCCTGGCTCGCCATCTTAGTCATATCCCCTAACTTGTTAAAATCAAACATGATCCCTCCCGGGTTAAGTTTTTTAGATTAGAAACCAGTAACCAGAGTACAGTAACCAGAAAGATGAAAAATCCGAATATCGACCCATCCGCTCGAAATAACCAATAACCAAGATACAAGATACAAACAATAACCAATCATCAATAACCAATCCTTCGGCTACGCTCAGGATTGGCCCTGAGCATAGTCGAATTGGCTAATTTCCAAACCATTCTCTGGTTTTTTTTGATTATTGGTCATTATTTAGTTATTGTATCTTTCCTGCATCTTGCATCTTTTCCGCAAGCTTGGAATCCTTTAGCCCTCTTCCTGGTTTCTGGTTACTTTTCCTACCTAACCTAACTTTCATTTCATCCCATTGTTTTACTAATAAACCTAACATAACTTATATAGTTACGCTTTATCTCTGAAAACGAATCAGAGCCAAACTTATCTAAAAAAGCTTCCGTAATGGCTATAGCAAGCATGTTTTCGGCCACAACCGAACAAGCATAAACAGCAGAAGTATCAGAGCGAACAACCGGTGCTTTACCCTTCTTTTTACTTTTTAGATTTACTGAATTCAAAGGATTAGCCAAGGTTGCTATCGGTTTCATGGCAACACGAGCAACAATCGGCTCGCCGTTTGAAACCCCCCCATCTATCCCTCCGGCGTTGTTGGATTTGCGATAAAAAGAACCCCGGACTGAGCAATGTATAGAATCGTGAGACTGAGAGCCTTTTTGCCCGGCATAGCTGAATCCTGCCCCCAACTCTACTCCCTTCACAGCCGGAATGCTCATCAGATAAGCGGCTATTTTACTATCAAGCCTTCTATCAAAATGCATAAAACTTCCCAGCCCCGGCAAAACCGGCTGAGCCCAAACCTCAACCACCCCGCCTAAAGTATCTTTTTCCTTTTTTGCCTCAGCTACACGGGCAAGCATCTCTTTCTCATCTTTTTCAGAAATCGCGCCAACAGCCGACTGCCTGGCCTTAGCTAAAATAAAATCTATATCTTTTGCCGCTTTCTCGCTTCGATAGCTACCTATTTGCTTTATATAGGAGGCAACTCTTACCTCAAACAAAGAAAGAAACTGCTTGCATACAGACCCCACACAAACTCTGGCCGCTGTCTCGCGAGCAGAAGCTCTCTCTAAAATATTATTTATATCCTTTTCGCCGTATTTTAGGGCACCGGCTAAATCAGCGTGAGCCGGCCGGACTATATTTTTTTCCTTTATTCTATCTTTTCCTTGAGGGTTAATCTGGCTATCTTTGTTTTTAACTAACATAGCAATTGGAGAACCAAGAGTAACCTTATTCCTTAAGCCGGATAAAAACTCCACCCTGTCCGATTCAATCGCCATTCTCTTACCCCGGCCCGGCCCTGACATCCTTCTTTTGAGCTCTGAATTAACCAATGACTCTTCAATCTTAACCCCTTTAGGAAAACCTTCTAAGATAGCGACTAAAGCTTTTCCGTGCGACTCGCCGGCAGTTAAAAACCTCATTAAACCTCCTCGCTCATAAGATTACGATAAAATTCCAAATATCAGCCCCCCAGACAAAAACAATAAATGTGGCTATAGATAAATAGGGTAAATAAGGTATCAGATGAGAACGCTTAAAAATGAGAGCAAAAATGGTATAGGTCAGGGCAACAAAAGGGGCCAGAAAAAAAATCAATATAGCCGCTTGCCACCCTAAAAAGGCTCCCACCATACCCATAAAATCCACATCTCCTAACCCCAAGGATTCCTTTTCGCCCTCAATAGACTCTTTTTTCCGGATAGATAAATAAAGGCCGATAAATAAATCACCGAATAACTTAAAAAAATAGGCAAAGCCTAATCCAAAAAGTGCTCCCTTAACTGCCCCAGCTATAGGCAAAACCCCTAAACTGGGAACATCCCCGGCTTTAAGCATCTCCAAAGACGGAAAAAAGGAAATAACTAAGGCAATAATTATACCTAAAACACAAAGATAGGCGGGTATCGCATGATACTTTATATCGATAAACGAAACTACAATAAGCAAAAAGAATAAAATACTGTAATTAGCTAAATTTAGGCCCAAACCAAACCTACTATAAAGGAAAAGAAAAAGAGAAGCGGTAATCAGCTCCACAACCGGATAAACAATTGAAATCTTTTTTTGGCAAAAGCGGCATTTCCCGCCTAAAAATAAATAACTCAAAACCGGAAGATTGTCATACCACTTAATACTTTTTTTACATTCCGGGCAAAAAGAGCGGGGTTTGATTATCGACTTATTTTCAGGAAGCCTGGCTATGCAAACATTAAGAAAACTTCCCAAACAAAGGCCCAAAATAAATACGCCTACACTTTCAATCATCTCTGCCCTCCTTGATTAAGGCAATTCTTTTAATAACGCGCCCCTCATCACAGAAGCAACTTCTTCTAAGCTCAACTGAGCGCCGGTAAAAATAAGAAAAGACTGAGCCCCCTGGTAAACAAGCATACCTAAACCATTAACAAACTTTAAACCTTTTTCTTTAGCGGCGCCTAAAAGTTTAGTAAGGGAAGGATTGTAAATAAGGTCATAAACCATTAAGTTAGGATGAAGCTTATTTTTTTCAATTAAAAGCGGGTCATCTTCTTTCAAGCCCATAGGAGTAGCGTTAACCAGCAAGTCTTTCTCCGCCAAATTTAAGTCCCCAAGGTTGTCGATTTTTTTTATCTCAATTTTGAGATTTTTTTCTGCCGCCCACCTTTGCCCGTCTTTAGCTAAAGCAGCAGCCTTACTTGAATTAATGTCAAAAATAACTAATTTTTGAGCTCCTTCCCTAACTAAAGCGTAAGAAACAGCCCTAGCCGCTCCTCCGGCACCAAGTAAAGCAACTTTAGCATTTTTACAACGTCCAAAATCCTTAATTTCCTTCAAAAAGCCAGTCCAATCAGTATTAAAACCCTTCAATAACCCTTTGGGGCCAGCAACCACTGTATTTACCGCGCCGATTGAGGCAGCATCCTCTGAAACCCAATCTAACCGGGACAATACCTCTTCCTTGTAGGGAACCGTTACGTTAATACCGGTGATACCCTCTTTTTTTAGGTTTTTTAAAAATTCATCTAATTGAGAATTCTTTTTTTCAAAAAGAAAATACTGCCCATTGATACCAAACTTTTCAAAAGCAGCGTTGTGCATCGCGGGAGAAAAGGAGTGTTTCAAAGAAAAACCAAGCAACCCATATTTTTTTATCTTTTTTTCCACAGCCTCAAACAGCAAAACTAAAATACTATTTAAAACCCAGGTTCGGCTCTATTGATTGCGTCAAGGTAAGCCTTCACCGAAGCTTCTAAGATATCCGTACTTGAACCTCTTCCCACTACGGTTCTTCCTTTTATGTCTATTTCAACTTTTGCCCGGCCCTGAGCATCTTTTCCTCTGGTTATCGCGTCCAGTTTATAATTGAGAAGTTTTGTTTTTAGGCCGGTGATTTTATCAATTGCCTTATAGCAGGAATCAACCGGGCCGTCGCCACAGGCCTCAGCCGTGAAAGTTTTTCTTTTGTGTTTAACCTTAACAAAAGCTTTAGGCTGGGTATCGGTACCGGTATTAATGTTTACAGAAACCAACTTATATGCCCTTGTCTTGGGCCTTGTTTCTTCTTCCGCTAAAGCGATAAGGTCATCATCAAAAACCTCTTTCTTTTTATCGGCTAATTCCTTAAACTTCTTAAAAAGCAAATCATTCTTTTTTTCTGAAAAAACAAACCCGAGGCTCTGAAGTCTTTTGGACAAAGCGTGGCGACCGGAGTGTTTCCCTAAAATAATTTGGCTTTTCTCAACCCCGACATCAGCCGGGTTCATTATCTCATAAGTGCTTCTTTTTTTTATAACCGCGTCCTGATGAATCCCGGATTCATGAGCAAAAGCGTTTCTGCCTACTATCGACTTGTTAGGCGAAATACTAAAACCGGTCAGGTTGCTTACCAAGCGGGAGCTTTTAAAAATTTCTTTTGACTTAATATTAGTTTCCAAGCCGGCAAAAACATCTCTGCGTGTTTTCATTGCCATTACAATCTCCTCCAGGGAAGCATTGCCGGCACGTTCACCGATTCCGTTTACAGTACAATGAACCTGCCTGGCTCCGGCTAAAACCGCTGATAAAGAATTCGCTACAGCCATTCCTAAATCATCATGGCAATGTATAGAAAGCACCGCCTTCTCTATGTTGGGAACATTATTTTTAATGTCCGTAACCAGGCCGCGTATTTCTTGGGGATAACTATAACCAACGGTATCGGGGATGTTGATGGTATTGGCACCGCACTTAATGGCTTCTTCTATTACCCGGTAAAGAAAATCTTTTGAGCTGCGGGTAGCATCTTCAGGCGAAAACTCTACATCCGGGAGTTTTTTGCGGGCAAATTTAGTATATTTTTTAGTTAACTCAATTATTTCTTCTTCAGCTTTCCTGAACTTATACTTTAGGTGTATTTTGGAGGTAGCCAGAAAAATATGGATGCGTGGTTTTTTGGCTTTTTTCAAAGAATCAGCCGCGGCTTCTATATCCTGCTTAGTACACCTGGCTAAACCGCAAACCGAAGTTTTCTTAAGGCGGCCGGCTATACCACTTACCGCTTTAAAATCATCAGGGCTGGCTACAGGAAAACCAGCCTCAATAACATCTACTCCTAATTTTTCTAGCTGGTAAGCTATCTCAAGCTTCTGAAGGGAAGTTAGAGCCGCTCCCGGAGCCTGCTCTCCATCCCGCAGGGTAGTATCAAATATAACTATTTTCTCTTT
>PXAH01000026.1 GCA_003565945.1 Candidatus Omnitrophota bacterium | reverse complement strand
AGCACTCAAGGGTTGTTCTAAGAACCCACGAAGATGATTTTATCGGAGAAGCCATTGTTTTGGTAACAAATAAAAAAAGACGTCCCAGGGAAACAGAAGAAGATATTGCTCTTCTGGCCATCCCTTATGATGATGTAAAGCTTGCTCCTCTGCCTGATCAGTGGGAAGCAGACAACAAGCCGCGAAAGCTCATTACCATACCCATGAAAAGCTGTTCGGATAAAAGAGCTGTCCCGGCAGTATTAGTAAGCGGCCGTAACAGCACTGTTTCTGGTGGCATGGCTTTTAAAGTAGGAGAGAATATGGTTAGATTAGCGGCAGGGTCAGTTGAACCGGGAGATTCAGGTTCACCTTACCTGGTGGAGGAAGATGGCCGGTATTTTGCCATTGCTGTCCATGCTGTGGCGGGCCCTATTGGCATGAGGTTTAGTGATGAGGTTGTTAGGGGGATTATTCGGGCTTTAAGAAGAAAAGGCGGGGTTTTTGAGCTTGTCCAGGGAAAAGGTGAGGTTGTTGAGACAGCCCTGGGTTTTCTTTTGGGAGAATCTTTTCGCTGGCTGGGAAGTGATGCCAACGGCGGCGGGCGTTGGCCGCTTTTTGAGCCGGTTTACCGGTGGATAGCGAAAAGATACGGCGAGCTTGCCGGTTATGTGCTTGCGCCGGTGTTACTGGAGTCGGTACTTATCGGCGGGGCGTTTACTTTCTTTCTCGCGGCAGGAGCGGTCTGGATATTGAGTATGGTTTTTGGTTTACCTTTTATCGGCCTTTTGCCGCCCCTTATACCTCTGGCTGGGATTGCCTTTAACCGCCTTTGGCGGCCTTTGCACGGAAGGAAATATTTAAATAAATATCCTTTACCATACCAGATTGAAAGAATTACTTATATTATTCTTCTGGCAGTATTTGCTTTTAGCTTTCTTTCTTTCTTTTTTGCCTCGATTTTATTGTTTTCGCTTACACCGGTATCTGTATTAACCCTTGCCGCTTTAGCCTGGCCGCATCTGAGGGTTAATGGGGGTAAGAGTCTATTTATGGAACCTAAGCCGGTCTTTGGTGGCAATAACCAGAGTTTCTTTCAGGGTTTTTCCACCGTACTTCAGGGCTTCCTTGAGTATTTTAAACATTTCTTCCTGGGCCAGCAGATGAGTGCGCAAAACAATAATACCGAAAGAAGAACTTGGCGGATAACGAAGGATGTTGCTGAAGTGCAGGTCGCGGGTAATCAGGATTCTTTCTTCTTTATGAGCAAGGTGAAAAATTTCTTCGTCTTTAAGCGGATGGCCGGGAATATCCCTTACATCTATTACATCATAACCTATTTCTTTAATTTTTTTCAGAAAAGAACGGGGGATGTCAGCATCAATTATAAGTCTCATAGAGGTCATGAGATTGATAGAGGGACTTCTTCTTCTTTGGCAAGGAGCGCCGCGAAAACTAAACAGGCTTTAACGTCATTGTCATCAATCGGAGGGTATTCTGCTTTAATCTCTTCAGAGGTCAATCCTGAAGATAGCGCTTCCAATACCACATATACTGGTGTACGGGTGCCTTCAACGCAGGGTTCACCATGTTGGATTTCCTGGTTAACAGTTATTCTTTTTAATAATTCATTAGGTAACATTTTAACCTCCTTGTTTGAGTACATAAATAATACTATATTTCCTGCTGAAAGTCAACGATTCCCCGCCACTCTGCCTATAAATAAAACGAATGGATTAACCGGCCTTTGCCTTGCTGTCGTGGCGGCAGGGCCGGGGGCCGGTTTCGCGGCGGTTAATCAAGGCGGGGGCTATTGGGACTCTAATTCTTTTGAGGCCGGGATTATAATACCCGTTCTTATTATATCGGCTCTTAGCTTTTTGGTTTTTCTGTTTTTAAGATTGCGGTTGGGGCAAAGTTTAGCCCGGTATACCTCTCCGTGGCTGGTGGGTGCCGGGCGCTTTGCCTCAGCCGGCAATAAGATTCAACCTGTAGAAAGCCATATCCGGTTTTTAGAAAGTAATGACTTAGGCTTAACTGCCCAGCTGGAATGGTTAAAAAAGTTGAGTGAGAGGAGCGGGGCAGAAGGAATAGATGATGCCAGAGGGTTTGTGAGGAAAGTTTATCTAATGCGAAAACTATCCTTTTCTAAAATAATCAGCTTTTTGTCAATCCGTTCACCAGAAAGTTTATCGAACAGTTTGCTTAGAGCGTTTATGATAATTGGAACACTGGGCGGATGGATTTTGATGCGAATAATTCCCGGATATTTCTCGGGTGGATACATTAAAATATCAGCAAAGTGCCGGTCGTGGGTTAGTATTATTCTTTTACCTTCTTTGGCAGTTTTTGCTATTGTTTCATCTTTTGAAGCCGGCACAGCTTCTAGAATATCATGGCCGTTAGATTTAAGAAAGTCCTTAACTTCATTCCGGACATTTTCGTCAATAAGGAATTTCATATCAACTCAGCCCGGCAAAAGGAATATATTCACCGGTTTTAATCACTTCGGCGGCATAATGCAAAGCGGCTTGAATGTGATTTTTGGTAAGTTGAGGGTAGGCATTTTTAATAATCGTATCCGGCGTTTCTCCGGCCTCAAGCATTTCAAGAATAAGATAAACCATTATGCGAGTGCCTTTAAAGCATGGTTGGCCATGGCATATCCGGGGATCTACAGTAATATAGCTGGTATAATTTATCATTTT
>PXAH01000011.1 GCA_003565945.1 Candidatus Omnitrophota bacterium | reverse complement strand
TGCGGGGAAGAGACCTTTCCTATGTTATTGGCGGTTTTGTTTGGTCAACTAACATAGATGTCAACGACCCCAACGGCGTAGTATTTTACCTCGATGAAATAAAATACGTAGAGTAAAACAACTTATGAGATTGAAAGCTAAATTTCCTAAATTTACCGGTTTCGCTCTTTTTCTGATGTTTATCGCCTTGCTTACAACCCTTGAGGGCTGTGACCGGAAAAAACTAATTGAAATCGAAAGAAACGAAAAAGGCGGCTACCGCCTGCTTGTAAACCGGGAGCCCTTTATGATTAGAGGGGTAATTTATAATCCTACTCCAATCGGCGAAGGCCCCGGTTACAACTTTTTTACCCACCGCCCAAAACCATGGAAGGTAATCGACGGAAAGCTAATGGAAGAAATGGGCATAAATGTGGTAAGAATTTACACTGCTTTTGATGATTTGGATGCAACTCGTGAATTTATCCGTGATATGTATCAAAATTACGGAATTTATACCGCGGTAAGTGACTGGTTGGGATTGTGGGAGCCTAACCTGAATTACGCCGACCCGGCTTTTCAGGAAAAAACTAAAAAAAATGTCCTAAATGTAGTCAAAGCCTTAAAAAATGAACCGGGCGTTTTAATGTGGATTCTAGGCAATGAACATAATTACACTTTTTCAGGAAAAATTAGATTTTGGACCTCCCCGGAAATCGAAGCAATAGAAAGGCCTTACCAAAAACAACTAAAAAAGGCAGAAATTTTTTATTCTTTCGTCGATGAAATAGCGGCTGAAATTAAAAAAATTGACCCTTACCGGCCGGTCGCCTTAAGCAACGGCGAGGTAAGCTATCTTAATGTAGCCTCGGAAGTTTGTCAAAACATTGACCTTCTGGCAATTATAGCTTATCGAGGGATGGTTTTTGGAAATATGTTTGAAAGGATTCGTGATACCTTTGATATTCCAGTTGTTCTTTCTGAATTTGGAGCTGACTCCTATGACGCCTACAAGCAAGTAGAAGCTCAAGAAATCCAATCTGAATTTATAATTTCTCAATGGCAGGATATCTATAAAAACACCACTTTAAGCGGAAACGAATACGGTAATGTTTTGGGAGGCTTTATTTTTTCATGGACCGATGAATGGTGGAAATTCAACGAGGCTTGTCCTCAAAGCTGGTTAATTCAAAATACTGAAGCCAGCTGGTCAGAAGGCGCTTACTATTATGACATAGAAGCTGAAGGCAACCTAAACATGAATGAAGAATGGTTTGGTATTGTAGCCATTGAAAAAGAAAAAAAAGGCAAAATAAACAGAAGGACTCCTAAGCAAGCTTACTATGACCTGCAAAAATTCTTCAGCGAGATATAATAAAACTTCTCCCATTTATTGTACATTGTAATTAGGTATTGGGGTCGGGCGTTTTGTTCTATTGACCCCGACAGCCTTGTCAGCCATGCCTACCTCACTCACCTTATTGATTTTACTCTTCCTTTTTGCTATAATTTTGTTGATGCAAAAATATACCTCATTCAACGCCTTTTTTCTATCGCTTTTTCTCCACTCAATTATTTTTACCGTAATATTTTATTCTCCTTTTTCGCCGCAAAGTAAAAAAGACCAAGGCCAAACAAGTAGAATTGAAATTATACCCCAGCAAAATAAAACCAGGGAACAACTAGCCCAAAATTACAACATTAACCATAAAAAACCTCTTCCTTACCAAGAAGATATGTTAGACAGGCTATTAACCCCCGGCAGATCCCGGCCAACTTTAGCTAAAACACCTCAAATAAATCAAAAAATTAAAACTATTTCTTTATCTAATTTAACCAATGAACAAGAATTAGAAAAAAGCCCTGCCTATATGGAATATTACCGGCTAATCCGGGAAGCAATAAGAAGAAAAGCTTACCAAAATTATAACGGCAAATGGCAAGGAAAAGTTTATCTCAGCTTCAGTATCGCTAAAAACGGATCTCTTCAAAAAGTCGAATTCGCGCCTCAATCCGCGGCCGAAACTACCCTCAGGCAAATTGCCTTCAACAGCTTAAAAGATTCTTCTCCTTTTCCACCCTTTCCCGATGAATTAAGTGATTATTCAAACCTGCAATTTGACATCTCAATCTATTTTAAGAGCAACTGAGATGAAGCCATAACTATCATAAATATTTAAACATAAATATTTAAACGGTTGACAGTTGTAGTTAGTGCTGATATTTTATTTCTTATGATTAGAAAACCTATAGTGGAGGGGCGATTTTATCCGGCTCAAAAAGAAGAAATAACATCATTAATTGAAGCGTTGAAACCGCCGCAAACTTCTAAGTGCTTCGCCCAAGCAGCAATCGTTCCTCATGCCGGATATCCTTTTTCGGGAAAAACTGCGATAGCCACAATAGCCAAAGTTACAAAACCTCAAAATGTGGTAATGTTGGGGCCAAACCACACCGGTTTAGGCAAACCATTCGCTCTTTCTCCTGCTAAAAGCTGGCAAACTCCTTACGGAAATGTTTTTATAAACAAAACTCTGTCAGAAAAAATATTAGATGCCGGATCCTTTATTGAACTTGATTCTACCGCTCACAGCCAAGAGCATTCTCTGGAAGTAGAGTTGCCTATCTTGCAATATTTCTTTGATAAATTCACAATAGTTCCTATTTGCTGTGCTCAAGCCAACCTGGAAACCTACAATCTAGTTGCCGGCCAGATATTTAAAGGAATAAAAAATGAAATTAAAAATACATTAATTCTAGCATCAACAGATTTAACCCACTATGAACCAGAAGAAGAAGCAAGAAGAAAAGACCGCCAGGCAATTGAAGCGATAATTGAACTTGACGCGGAAAAATTTATCCGGAGGGTTGAAAACCAAAAGATTAGCACCTGTGGAATAGCTCCCGTGGCTATTCTTTTGCTTTGCCTTGCCGGGAAAATAAAAAAAGGCGAAGTTATTCTTTATCAAACCAGCGCCGATACGACCGGAGATAGCAGTTCAGTGGTAGGTTATACCGGAATAATTTTTAGATAACAATTGATTTGACCCTTGACATTTTGCCAGAACCCTAACCTGCAAAGCAAAATGTCAAGGGTTTAATTCGACTAAGCCCCTTTACTGCGCCTTCGGCTTGTAAAAGGGCAAGTCTCATTAAAGGAGGTAAAAATGGAGGAATCAGCCAAGAAAAGAGTTGACCAAAACTGGAAAGAGCAAGTAGAAAAAGAAAAAAAGGCTTCTCAGCAGGAAAAGGAAACATATCATAAGCCTACCTTTGCGATATTTGTTTCATCCTTGAGCATGCAAGCGATGATTGCCTTAGGCCGCCTGGAAAACCCAATAACTAAAAAAAGTGAAAAAAACCTGGATCAAGCCCGTTACCTCATCGACACCCTGGAAATTATCGAAAATAAAACTAAAAATAACCTGGATGAAGGAGAAAAAAAACTAATCGATGAATCGCTATTTAGCTTAAGAATGGCCTATGTAGAAGAAAGGAAAAATAACTAAAAACTCTCAAGAAAAGCTCTAAAAAAATCTGGGAAGCATCATAACTCTCTTAATATCACAATAATTAAAGAGGAGGCAAAAAATAAATGAGTAAAAAAATTTTGGTCCTGCATGGCCCCAACCTTCACCTTTTAGGCCAAAGAGAACCGAATATTTACGGAACAATCTCCCTATCAGAAATCAATAAAAAAATGAAGGCAAAAGCAAAAAAGCTCGGCTTTGAACTTGTAGCTTATCAATCAAATTTAGAAGGTGAAATTATAGATAAAATTACAAAAACTAAGTACGATATTTTGATTATCAATCCCGCCGGATACACCCACACTTCCATAGCTATCCGCGACGCAATAGCCGCGATTAATCAGCCATCGATAGAGGTCCACATCTCCAACATATATCAAAGAGAAGATTTTCGTAAAAAATCCCTAATTGCCGATGTTGCCACCGGATATATAGGTGGATTCGGTCAAAATAGCTACTACCTAGCCATTGACGCGGCAGCTGCCATACTAAGGCCTAAAAATGAAAAAAAGAATTAACGCTTTTTCTAAGGCAATCAAACAAAAAAAAATAGATGCTTTTATCCTGTTTGACCCGGCCAATATCCGCTATTTAACCGGAATAGACTCAAGAGGAATTCTTTTGTTTACCGCCAAAAAGGAAATGGTTTACTTTACAAGCCCCATATATAAGGCTTATTTTGATTCTTTCTCTCAGTTAAAAATAATAATCTGTAAAAACAATTTACTTGATCAAATACCTAAAGAGCTCAAAAAATTAAAGGTCAAAAAAGTCGGATTTTCCGAAAATAAAATTAGCTTTCAAGACTACCAAAGAATAAATGAAAAAATATCTACGCATAAAATAAATTTTATTAAATCCAATTCACCACTTGAAAAGTTAAGGTCAATAAAAAGCTCAAGCGAAATAAAATTAATCAAAAAAGCCGTTTCGGTTAGCCAGCAGGCCTTATCATACGCGGAAGAAATTAGCCAAAATACGACTGAAAAAGATTTATCCATAGAAATTGAACGCTTTCTGCGCTTAAAGTCAGACAACAGAACCGCCTTTCCTTCAATTGTCGCAACGGGCAAAAACACAGTTTTCCCGCACCACGACCCTACAGAAACTTTAATTAGCAATTTTTTTCTAATTGATTTAGGCGCAATGCATTGTGGATACTGCTCTGACTTGACAAGGCTATTTTTTTGGGATAAAATGCCACCTCTTCTAAGGAAAGCTTACAATGCAATCAAAAAGGCACAGGCAACCGCAATCAAAAGAATAAGAGAAGGCGTAAAAGCTTCTGAAGTCGATAGGGCTGCCCGTGAAATAATTGAAAAGGAAGGTTTTGGTAAGTATTTTCTCCATGGCTTAGGCCACGGTATTGGCCTGGAAGTTCACGAAAAGCCCTACCTTAAGCCAAATAATAGTCAACCTCTAAAGGAAGGAATGGTTTTAACCGTTGAGCCGGCTATATACTATAAAAATCTTTTCGGGGTAAGAATAGAAGACATGGTAGTTGTTAATTCGAGAAAGTGTGAGGTGATAAGTTGAGCATTCCAGTTTCACAACTAAAGCCGTCTCTCACCATCGAATACAACAACCAACCATACTCAATTATTCAATGTGAACACGCCAAAGTTGCCCGAGGTTCATCATTTGCACGCGCAAAGATAAAAAATTTAATTACCTCTCAAATAATTGAATGCACCTTGCGTGACTCAGATAAGATCAGTGCCGCGTTTATCGAAAGGAAAAAATTAATATTCAGCTACCACGAAAGCAATTACTGCCACTTCTTTGATACAGATACATACCAAGACTTCATCTTAGATAAAGATAAAATAGAAGATAAGGCTGTCTTCTTAAAGGAGAATCTCGAATTAACCGGACTTTTTTACAAAAACCAATTAATAAACCTTGAACTCCCCTTAAATATAACCCTTGAAGTAATCGAAACCGAGCCTGGATTCAAAGGTGATACCAAAAAAGGGGGTACAAAACCGGCAAAACTTGAAACCGGAATTATCGTAGATGTCCCACTTTTTGTAAAAAAAGGGGATAAGATAAAAGTTGATACCCGCACCCAAAGCTATCTGGAAAGAACCTGATTAAGAAGCGCATGAATAAAACCCAAGTGAAATAAACAATGAACAAATTACAAATTACAAACAAATCACAAATTCCAATATACAATAAACAAACGGAGATTGTATACTGTCTATTGTATATTGTTTGTAATTTGGCTATTTGGTATTGTCTATTACGAGCATCTTGAGATTAGAATTTGTTATTTGGAATTTAACTAAAACAATAGGCGTAATGTACGCGGGGGGAATATGGACTTAGAAAAACTGAAGCATTTTATTAAGTTTATGGACGAAAACAGCTTAACTGAACTTGAAGTCGAAGAAGAAGGGCAAAGAATCCGGCTAAGAAAACGTGAAGGCCAAATGATTCCCGCGGCCTCCGAAATAATAACTCCCAAAGATAGCCAAAAAACAGAAAGCAAATCCGCGGACGAAAATCTAAAAGAAATAAAATCACCCATGGTCGGTACTTTTTACCGGGCTGCATCTCCAGAAGCTAAACCATTTGTAGATGTAGGAGAAAGCTGCAAAAAAGGAGATGTTGTCTGCATTGTTGAAGCAATGAAGGTAATGAATGAAATCAAAGCTGAAGAAAGCGGACAGATAGCTGAAATCGTGGCTGAAAATGGCCAGCCGGTAGAATTCGGCCAAACTCTATTTACTATCCGTAAACCCTGAAGTTAAAAAAAGTATGTTTTCAAAAATTCTAGTTGCTAATCGTGGTGAAATAGCCGTCCGGATACTGAGGGCTTGCCGTGAACTCCAAATAAAAACAGTCGCAATCTACTCTGAAGCAGATAAAAACTCCCTTCATGTTGCCTTTGCTGATGAAGCAGTTTGTGTTGGCAAAGGCCCTGCCTCTGAAAGCTATTTAAATATATCAGCAATTATCAGCGCGGCTGAGGTAACCGATTCAGACGCCATACACCCAGGGTACGGATTTTTGGCTGAAAACTCTCGTTTTGCTGAAATATGCGAATCAAGCAAAATAAAATTTATCGGCCCTTCCGCGGACAATATCCGCTTGATGGGCGATAAAGTAGAAGCCAAAAAAACAATGCAGAAGGCAGGGGTTCCTCTTATACCCGGAAGCAAAGAAATCATAAACACAAAAGACGAAGCAGTTCGAATTATCAAAGAAACCGGATTCCCGATTATTTTAAAAGCAAAAGCCGGCGGTGGAGGCAAAGGTATGCGAATTTGCCACAGCGACATAAGCTTAACTTCCTCGCTTCATACCGCTCAATCCGAAGCCAGCGCTGCTTTTGGTGATCCCGGGCTTTACGTTGAAAAATATTTAGAAAATCCCCGCCACATAGAAATTCAAATTGCGGCTGATTCTTATGGCAATATGATACATTTAGGCGAAAGAGATTGCAGTATTCAACGAAATCACCAAAAAATAATTGAAGAATCGCCGTCACCGGCAATAGACAGCCATATCCGAAAAAAAATGGGCCAATGCGCTCTGCGTGGAGCAAAGGCGATTGGGTACCAAAGTGTGGGAACGGTTGAATTTCTTTTAGATGATGATGGAAATTTTTATTTTATGGAAATGAACACCCGAATCCAGGTAGAACATCCGGTAACCGAAGAGATAACTGGAGTAGATTTGGTAAAAATGCAAATACTTACCGCCGCTGGCGAAAAGCTTAAGTTAAAACAGGGTGATATCAGTTTTCAAGGAAACGCCATTGAATGCAGAATTAACGCTGAAGACCCGGAAAGAAATTTTATGCCTTCACCCGGACAAATAGATTTTTCCTATTTTCCCGGCGGCAAAGATATAAGAATTGATACCCATATTTATTCCGGTTATGATATCCCTCCCTACTACGACTCTCTTATCGCCAAAATTATCGCTAAAGGAAAAAATCGAAAAGAGGCTTTAGCCAAAATGAAACGGGCTTTATCAGAGTTTTTAATCGAACCCACAAAGACAACGGCTGGTTTTTGCCTTAAAGCAATTAACGATATTGATTTCATCAACGGTAAATACCATACTGGTTTTGTGGATAAGTTTTTAAGCAAGTAACCAGGCCAAAAAGAAAGTTTTACTTAACGCGCCAAACTTGGAGGTGAAAATGGGATTTTTAACAGTTCTAACTTATATTCTTTTATCGTTTTTGGTAGGTATTTTTCTGATAACGCTTCCGTCCGGAATTGTTTTGCTGCCAAACTATTTACGACACGATGCCTTCTCCGGCTTACCTTTCTCATCAAGAATTTCCCTGATTCTAACCGGCTTTGTGGTCATTTTGCTTTGCTTGCGTTATGTTCAAAAAATGGTTTCCGGTTCCCGTAAAAACAAAAGTATATCTTTTGAATCTAAAGAAGGAGAAGTTAACATTACTTTGGTAGCTATTGAAGATATGTTAAAAAAAATGCTGGAATCCCGAGACGAAGTATCTCACACTAAAGTTAAAGTCGGATTAAAAAAGAAAATGATAGAAGTCAAAATAAAAGGCTACCTAAACTACCAGGTAAACCTGGTTGATTTCACAAGGGATATTCAAGAAAAAGTAAAAGAAAAACTTCAGGTACTTCTTGGCCAAGATAAAAAAGTTCAGGTAAACTTGCAAATTCGCAAAATTGCGGTTTCAGAGGAAAATAGCCAAGATACGGAGCAAGATCCTGAAATCCCTTTTCGAAACTATGAATAACCGGCAAAAAATAAAAAGCAACTTATTTTAACAATACAATTATTTCATTAAAAAGAGGAGGTTTTATGAAAATAGGAATATTAACCGGTGGAGGAGATTGCCCCGGCCTAAATTCAGTTATCCGCGCTGTAGTAAGAAAAGCTATTGACAACGGAAATGAAATGATCGGAATAAAGTACGGCTGGAAAGGCTTACTTGAAGAAATTACTATGCCCCTCACGCTAAGATCTGTTTCCGGAATCCTACCTAAAGGCGGAACTATGCTTGGTACATCCCGCACCAACCCCTACAAAAAAGAAGGCGGAAGTGATCTGGCTAAAATCAACTTTAAAAAATTGGGACTTGATGCTTTGGTAGCTATAGGCGGTGAAGATACTCTCGGAGTAGCCAGTAAGCTTTGGAAAGAGGGGCTGAATATTGTTGGAGTTCCCAAAACTATTGATAATGATTTGGCAGCTACTGATTTTACTTTTGGTTTTGATACTGCCGTAAACATTGTTATGGGTTGCATTGACCGTCTTCACACAACCGCTGAGTCTCATAACCGGGTAATGGTAGTAGAAGTAATGGGGCGCCACGCCGGATGGATTGCCGCCCACGCGGGCATTGCGGGGGGAGCAGATTATATATTAGTACCGGAATTACCGATAAACATAGATGAAGTTTGTGCATCATTGAAAGTGCGCCACGAAAGAGGTAAAGACTTCAGTATTGTAGTAGTTGCTGAAGGCGCCCAATTTAAAGGAGAAGATTTAGCAATTCAAGAAGAAAGCAAAGATGAATTTGGCCACGTCCGCTTAGGGGGAATTGGCCACAGGGTTGGAAAAATAATCGAAAAAAGGACCGGCTTTGAAACTAGAGTTACCGTATTAGGCCACATCCAACGTGGCGGTTCGCCTTCTGCCTTTGACCGTGTTCTAGGGACCCGCTACGGGGTAAAAGCTTACGATTTAATTGAAAAGGGTAAATTTGGCAGGATGGCCAGCTTAAAGGGAAATCAAATTATCGATGTTTCCTTGGAAGAAGCCACAGCTGATGTCAAAACTCTGGATTTAGGCCTTTATGAAATCGCTAAAATATTTTTCCACTGAGCATCAGAATGGATAAAATCCTTTCCTTAGTTGATGCAAATTTTAATCGTTGCAAGGAGGGGCTGAGAGTCGTTGAGGATATTTTTCGCTTTGCTGCCAGAGACGATAAACTTCGCCTTCAAGCAAGAAAATACCGCCACGCAATGGTAAAACTTGTAGAACCAAGCCTGGTTGAGGAAGCTGTTCTAAAAAGAAATTCAAAAAAAGATTTAGGTAAAAAAGTAGATTATCTTGAAAACAAGCGAAAAAATGTATGGGAAATTCTCTATAAAAACTTACAAAGAGCTAAAGAATCATTACGTGTTTTAGAAGAATTTTCTAAACTCATTGACAAAAAAAATACTTCAAAGATAAAAGACCTACGCTATCAAATTTATGATTTTGAAAAAAAGATTATCCTCAAACGGCCTTCTTTATGTGGTAATCGACGAAAAAATAGCAAAAGAGTTAAACCAAAAAATTCTTAACTTAGCGCGAGAAATAGCTGCCTCTTCAGTTGATTTAGTCCAGTTAAGGGCAAAAAATACCAACGACACCCAATACTTAAGTTTAGCAAAAAAACTTACCGTCCTGTTTAAAAAGAAAAATAAGATATTTATTGTTAACGATAGAGCTGATATTGCTTACTTATCTGGAGCTAATGGTGTTCACCTGGGTGCTTCTGATGTCAGCGAAGAAGAGGCGCGGATTATCCTCGGAAAAAAAGCCATAGTCGGCAAAACAATTCACAGTTTAAAAGAAATAAAAAGCACCTCCCAGAGCGCGGTTGATTACTTAAGCCTGGGGCCTTTTTTTGAATCAAAAACTAAACAGCCCAACCGGCGGCCTTTGACCAGAAAGGAAATTAACCGGATAATCTCTGAAAATGAAAAACTAATATTTGCTATTGGAGGGATAAACTTATATAATATTGATTCCGTACTAAAATCCGGAATTAAAAACGTGGCAGTATCATCATCGGTATTATCAGCAACCCATCCCCTTAAAAAAATCGAAGAATTAAAAAGATGTTTAAAAAAAGTTTCCTAAAAAAACTGGCAAAAGAAGAAGAGGTAAGCTTTACCTTCCTGGAAAATCAATTAAGGTCAGGAAAAGCAGTAATTCCCTTAAATAACCAAAAAGAACTATCCCGTCCGGTAGCTATAGGAGAGGGCTTTAAGGTGAAAATCAACACAAATATCGGCCTCTCATCAGAAGAAGAGAATCTTCAAAAAGAGCTTACCAAGCTAAAAGAAGCTGTAAGATGCGGTACAGATGCTATCATGGACTTAAGTATTGGGGGTAACTTCCGGAGTTTGCGAAAAAAAATTATCAATACATCTCCGGTAGCAGTTGGAACCGTTCCCCTATATGAAGCCGCAATCGAAGCTGAGAAACAAAAAAAGACATTTGAAAAAATGTCTTTTGATTCCATTTGGGAAACATTGAAAAGACAAGCAGAGGATGGCGTGGATTTTTTCACTATACACGCCGGCATTTTGCAAAGCGCGATCAAATACCTTAGCCAAAATAAACGCACCGGCGGCATAGTAAGCAGAGGCGGATCAATATTAGCACGCTGGATGTTTGTAAACAAAGAAGAAAACCCTTTTTATGTTAATTTTGATAAAATTCTTCAGCTTGCAAAAAAATACAACATTTCAATAAGTTTAGGTGACGCTCTCCGTCCCGGCGCGATTTCTGATGCCAGCGATAATTTGCAATTTTTTGAATTACATGTTTTAGGAGAGCTTGTAAAGAAATGCCGGAAAAAAAATGTACAGGTAATGGTGGAAGGGCCTGGGCACATACCCTTAGATGAAATTGAGATGAATGTAAGGCTTGAGAAAAAAATATGCCACCAGGCACCGTTTTATGTTTTAGGCCCGCTAACAACAGATATTGCAGCCGGCTACGATCATATAACCTCTGCTATAGGAGGTGCCTTAGCAGCCCAGCATGGCGCTGACTTTTTATGTGTTGTTACCCCGGCTGAGCATCTGCGCCATCCCGATATCAATGATATACGCGAAGGAGTAGTTGCCTCAAAAATCGCGGCTCACTCAGTAGACCTATTGCGCTTCAAAAAAGAAAGAGAAAAAGACAAAGTTATTTCGTCTCACAGAGCTCAAAGAAAATGGAAAGATATTTTTCCGCTCACCCTTGAGCAAAACAAAGCAAAAAAATACCACAAAAAAATTAAATCTTCTGACATTTGCACAATGTGCGGTAATTTCTGCTCTTTGAAGATAATTGAAAAATGCGGCCTGCTTGATACCACAGGTAGCACAAAAAGCAAGTAGTAGCACGATTACAGAAAACACAGATGTTATGATGGACGAAAGAAGAAGGATGAGAAGATGAAAAGGAAATCATCTCTCGTCCTAGCGAGTGAAATCCTGAGCAAAGCCGAAGGATGAAGTGAGCGGTCATCCCTCTTCCTTCGGAACGTTTTGATTTGACTCCTTTCAGCATTGCCTGCATAAGTTTAGAATGTAATTCTTTGTTTATTTGGCTGGATAAGGTTATTGCTAAACGCGGGCGTGGTTCAATGGCAGAACCCTAGCTTCCCAAGCTAGTGACGGCGGTTCGATTCCGCTCGCCCGCTTTTATGTTTTCATTAACATTCATCTGTTAGAAGAGCATCTAAAGCGTGCGCCAAAGCAAAAGTTAGGCGGGGAAATCTAACAACACTAAAAAACAGATAAACTTGGCC
>PXAH01000091.1 GCA_003565945.1 Candidatus Omnitrophota bacterium | reverse complement strand
TTATTCGCGGGCCGATAAGGCCGGCTTCTTTTAAGGTATCAATATATTTTTGAATGCTTTCCCGCTCCTGGCGAGTTAACCTGTGCCTGGAAAATAAAGGAACTAGTATTTCTGCGGTTTCTTCCCATATCCGGCGGGCTTTTTCTGTGTCAGCTTCTTTTAAAGCCTCTATTATCTGCTTTAATTTTGCGACAAGATTACGTAAATAAGAAGCATCCAATCCGGATACAATCTTTTCAAGCTGCCCAGTGTCTATATCAATGCTCCGTGGGGCAGTTTCTGAAACGCGTTGTTTACGCCGCAGTATTTGTTTTTTTAGCTGAATATCTCCTCTAACTCTATTTACCTTTTTTCTGCCCTTGCGGTCAAGGTTAAAACCGGAAATTTCATGGTCAAGAAGCTCAATTAGCAGGTCGCATTCATCAGGAGTTGAAACACCAGCCAGCTCTTTTTGAATTTCAGATAAAACCTGCTCAAGTGATTTTTGGCGACTATCTTTTCGTGCCTGCTCATCTGAAGCTTTTCTTTCTTCTTCGGCTTGCTTTTCTGCTTTCTGCCTAGCTAACTCCGCCTCACGTTCAGCTTCTGCTTGAGCAGCTGCTTCTTGAGCTTTTCTTTTGGCCTCTTCTCTAGCCGCTTTTTCTTCTTCAGCTTGCTTTTTGGCTTTGGCTTTTGCAGCGGCTTCTCTTGCTTTTATGGCTTTTCTTTCTTCTTCTGCTTGCTTTTCTGCTTTCTGCCTAGCTAACTCCGCCTCACGTTCAGCTTCTGCTTGAGCAGCTGCTTCTTGAGCTTTTCTTTTGGCCTCTTCTCTGGCGGCTCTTTCTCTGGCCGCCCTTGCTTCTTTGGCGCGAGCAACCTCAACAGCTGAATTTAACCTCTCCTCTAGAGATTCCAATCTCAAACGTAACACGCTTAACTTTTCTTCTATGGCCGTGCTCATGCGCCCTCCTAAAGCACCAAGAGCCTCCCGCCTCTCCTGCCGGGTATGCCCCAACCGCCTCAAAGCCTTTTTTTCCCTTTTTCTTCTCCAACGATCTTCTTTATTTTCTCTTTTTCCGGTTTTTTTCATTTCAGGACTTGATAGAACACCCGGAGCTTTCTTATCCAATATTGCTTTTCGTTTTGCTTTTGATTTTTTAGGACGCCTTTTTCTCGGCGAATTATGGATTTTCTTTCCCCCCTTTCCTCTATCTTCCTTTTTAAACACCGACACGATAATATCCAAAGCATCGGAAAATAAAATTATCCCAAGAAAAAAGGTAACTATCCCACTGATAAAAGCAGCGGCCGGGCTAAAAATAAGTCCTATAAAAACTGAAGAAATAACTGCTAAAACAAAAAATAAGGCATTAGCTATTGAGCCATGCCGCGCATTATTTTGATAGCGCTTTTCTGAAACCTCTCCACCAGATGAAGGAAAATGAACATTAATGGCAGAACTTACACGAGTAATGCTAGATAAAATATGAGAGCTTTCCGCAGCTAGCGGAGAGCTTTTTCTAATCAAGGCTGATTCGATGATAAATCGCGCCCGCTTTGAAAAGGATCTGCGTGGCAGGCCTTTATCAATTATAAACTGGTTGATTACCTCCATGCCCTCACGGGCTTTCTGCACATCTTGCGGACTTAAGCGAGGTAAATATTTCTGCTCACCAATTCTAAAAATATCCAATGGATTCCTGCTAAAGGCTTCCTGATAATCAAAAGCAAGCCGTAATGCCTCTAACTGCTCCTCCGACAAAAGTAAAGATAAATCATCAATAATCCTATGTTCCCTTAAGCGAATAAGCCCAAACAACCCCCGATTTATAGATATAAAACTAACCTTCTCTATGGAACTGCCCGGCCTTAAGGTTCTAAATGAGCGAGTCAGTAAGGGATTTATTAAATTAGGCAATATATCCCAATCTCGGCCCCGGCACAGGCTTTCATTAGCCCTGATGATAAATCGCCAAGCATCAAGTTCACCCCAGACATGATGCAGCACATCGTTAACCTCAATAAATGCCCTGAATTTACCAAGAGCCCTTACTGCCTCTCTAACCAGACCTTCAAACCTACCGGTTTTATCCATAAGTTTGCGCAATGCCGAATATTCCAGGCTATAGCGGCTCTGGCAACTTATCGCATTAAGTAAATTACTGCAAAGAGAAAACTTCTGATTCATCCGGGAAAGATCACCATGTTTATATAAACCATAAATATCATTGTTTAAAGCAAAAACTTTTTTCTTTTTTCTTGATAGCTCTTTAACCACCCGACGCCGATACCTGCCGGGATCATCCTGTTCCATAGGATTGAAAAAATGCTCGACACTCATCCAGGTAGCGATAAATTCGCGCAAACCACGGTTTGGCTCAACTAGCTTTACCAGGCTGGTTATCACCTCATGCCAGATAACCTCCTCAAGCAAGGGCCTTGAATTAAATAAAGAAGCATCAAGCCGGATAGTATCAAGATAAAATTGCCCGGCAGAAGCCAGATTCTCCCATATCTCTACATAGCAAACATTCACCATGTACCCGGGCCTATAAGCTAAAGCAAGGCGGGTTAAGTAATCCTCAACCGGGCCGCTGTATTCCTCCTGCAACCCACTTACTGAGATAAGTTTTCCTGAAGCACTGTCAACAATCTCAACCCTGCCGGTACCGATAAGTTTCGGATTTCTATTATTAATCCTTTCAATATGGCTCTG
>PXAH01000108.1 GCA_003565945.1 Candidatus Omnitrophota bacterium | reverse complement strand
TAACTTCAGGAAGGGTAGATACAATATCTGTGATTTTTATGGTAGTATAATTCTGACGATGGCCTTGTTTTCTGCGGTATTTCTTCCTTTTCTTGACTTTATAAACAATAATTTTTTTGCCCTTTTTCTGGCCTTCAATCTTTGCTTTTATCTGTGCCCCTTCAAGGTAAGGCTTCCCTATTAAGGCCTGCTTCCCGCTAGCCACAAGCATAACTCTATCAAAGACAACGTCTTCAGATGAACTTTCCATTTTTTGAACATCCAAAACATCACCCTTTCGGACAATATACTGTTTTTTCCCGACTTCAACTACCGCAAACATAGGCTAAATATTAGCATAGGCATTGAATCAGGTCAAGGAATTTATTTAAGCACAAGCAACAAATTCCAAACCCCAAATATCATCAACGAATTACGAATCAGTTACGAATTTACGAATAAAATTATTGAATTCGTACATTCGTAGGGATTGGTAAATTCGATGATGACTTCGCAAGAATTCATAAATCCATAGTTATTTAATCAAAAACCCCCGCTATGGGAGTCGAGCAAAAAAGGCATTTTCCTTTTTTTAATTTAATTTCGGATACACCAAAAGCAAGCCTTTTGATTACTTTTTTTTGGCAGGAAAGGCAATAAGTGCTCTCTTCCTGGCCAATATTTCCCAGGTAAACATAATTTAAGCCGGCTTCCTTACCTACTTGGTAAGCAAGCCGTAAAGTTTGGCCCGGGGTAGGATGGGTATCGATTTGCTGGTAGGCGGGGCAAAACCTGCTTATATGCCAGGGGATATCCCTGCTAATTCCCGCTAAAAACCCAGCAATCCGGCTAAGTTCTTTTTCTGAATCATTAAGGCCGGGGATAACCAAAGTAGTTACTTCAAGCCAAATTCCCAGCTTTTTGATGTGGATAATTGTATCCAAAACAGGCTTTAACCTGCCGCGGCAGACTTTTTGATAAAAATCATCATTAAAGCTCTTTAAGTCAACATTAGCAGCGTCAAGATAAGGGCTAATTTTATCCAATGCCTGCCCGGTCATGTAGCCGTTGGTAACAAAACAATTATATAAACCTTTTTCTTTGGCCAGTGAAGCCGCATCAAAAGCGTATTCAAAAAATACGGTTGGCTCTGTGTAAGTATAGGAGATACTTTTACAGCCCCGCTCTAAAGCTTTAGTAGCAATAGCGGCAGGTTCTAAGTTTTGCCCGGCAATAACCGGCTCTTTTTCGTTTAGTTGAGATATTTGCCAATTCTGGCAAAACCGGCAGCGAAAATTACAGCCGGCAGCCGCAACCGAATAAGAAAATGAGCCGGGTAGAAAATGGTAAAAAGGTTTTTTCTCGATAGGGTCGGCAGAAGCGGCAACCGCCTTGGCATAAACTAAACTCTTTAGAGTACCTTTCTTATTTTGCCTCACCCGGCAGAAGCCAAAACCATCCGGCTCAATCCGGCAGTGATGGCCGCACAAGAAACACTCTACCCGGCCGCCGCTTAATTTACGATACAGCATCGCTTCTTTAAACATAATTTAGTAAATAATCAGCGAATTTACCAATCCCTATGAAATTATCAACGAATGTACGAATCAGTTACGAATGTACGAATTAATTTATTATTCGTATATTCGTAGAGATTCGTAATTCGTTGATGAAATTTCGTACATTCGTTGATGATAGGCAATTAACCGGTTAACCAATCTCACTGAAGCGGGCCAACAAAAAAAGCAAGTCAGATAAGCGGTTTAAATACTGTAAAATATTTTGATTTTTAGAAGTTTTTTGTTTATACAGGCTGACAAATTTTCTTTCAGCCCGCCTGGCCGTGGCTCTGGCAACATCAATATAGGCGGAATCAATATTTTGCCCCGGCAAGTAAAAATTTTTTTTCAAGGCTATTTTTGGCTCAAAACTCTTTATTGTTTTCTCTATCCAATCTATTCTTTCTTTTCTAAACCATTTTTTTATTTTTTTGCTACTGCCTGCTTCCGCGGCGATATCAGCCGCCGCTAAAACCAAATCTTTTTGCAAAGCCTCAATTATATTTTTTAGTTTACTTCTTTGACATTGAACCTTGATAAGCCCAAGATAAGAATTCAGCTCATCAATACTTCCCAAAACTTCAATCTCTAAGCTATCTTTATCTACTTGTTTGCCTCCATAGAGGGTAGTTCTTCCTTTGCCGCCTTTTTTGGTTACTGCCTTTTTCATTTCTCTAACTTTTTAGCAACTCTAACCGCTTCAAGCCCGTCGGAAGCATATTCAGCCCCTAACTGACGGGCGTAACTTTTGGTAACTACCGCTCCTCCAACTATAAAATCACACTTTAACTTTTCTTTTTTAGCTAAGTTTACCACCTCTTCCATATTAACCATAGTAGTTGTCATCAGGGCCGAAAGCCCCACAAGAGGGGCTTTATAATTTTTAACCGCTTTAATAATTTTGGCGGCGGAAACATCTTTGCCTAAATCAACTATTTCAAAACCGTGATTAGCAAGCATTAGGGCCACAATATTTTTTCCTATATCATGAATATCATCTTTTACCGTGGCCAAAACAATAACCGTTTTTGTTTTGGCTTTACTCTTCTTTTTCATTTTTGGCTGAAGCAGGCTAAAAGCGGCTCTGGCAGCTTCGGCACTGCTAATTAACTGCGGCAAAAAATAAATTTTTTGGCCGAAAAACTCCCCGGCTTGCTC
>PXAH01000146.1 GCA_003565945.1 Candidatus Omnitrophota bacterium | reverse complement strand
CGTATAAAAAAGGAAAAGATAGCCCGGCAAAATTACTGCCGCCGCCGGCACAGCCAATTACCACATCCGGAATTTTTTCTCCGGCAATTTTAAGCTGTTTTTTTACTTCTAAGCCAATAATGGTTTGATGCAGCATAACATGGTTAAGCACGCTGCCCAACGAATATTTAGTTTTACCGCTTTTATCGGCCACCGCCTCTTCTATAGCTTCACTTATGGCAATTCCCAGGCTGCCGGGAGTATCCGGGCTCTCCTTGAGAATCTTTTTACCAAATTCAGTTTGATTGCTGGGGCTTGCCACACAATCCCCGTCCCAAATTTTCATCATTATCTTGCGCAGCGGCTTCTGGTCAAAGCTTATCCTCACCATATACACTTTACAATCAAGCCCCACCAATTTACAAGCAAAAGCAAGCGCGCTGCCCCACTGGCCGGCGCCGGTTTCAGTGGTAAGTTTTTTTGTGCCAAACTGCTTATTGTACCAAGCTTGAGCGATAGCAGTATTTGGTTTATGGCTCCCGGGAGGGCTTAAACTTTCATCTTTATAATAAATCCTTGCCGGTGTATCAAGGTATTTCTCAAGATAAACCGCCCGCCGCAGGGGAGAAGGCCGGAAACGGTAAAGTAGTTGAAGTATTTCCTCGGGGATATCTATCCACCTTTGCCGGCTGGCTTCCTGCTCAATTAAATTCATTGGAAATATAGCTGCCAGCTTATCCGGAGTTAAAGGCTTTCCGTCCGGAGTTATAGGAGGGTGGGGTTTACCGGGAAAATCGGCTACTATATTATACCACTTTCGCGGAATATCTTTTTCACTTAAAAAAATTTTCTTATCGGCCATAAAAAAATCCTCCTTATTAAATTAATAAAACCAATATGAATAAAATTATATGCCTGAATCAACTAACCGTCAACAAGTTAAGTTCATAAATAAACAGGATAAAAGAAATTGACAATCCTCCATTTGTATAGAATAATCAACTATATATTAGATATTTAACCTAAACAAAAAAAGGAGAATAAGAATGGTTAAAAAAATTGCTTTTGTGCTGATTGCGGTAGTTTTAATTTCTGTTTTAACCCTGACTCTCTTTTTGCGCGTGGATGAAAAGGAAATAACTGAAGTTTTGCCTAAAAATCCTGCCGCCTACTATCATATCCGTGATATCGATGCCACTTTAGAATATATCAGCTCATCTAAACTATGGGAAAATATCAAAAAAATAGATGTTAACCTTCTTCTAAATGAAAGCAACGCGCCTCAGGATATAATAGAGCAATACGAAAAATTCAAAGAAGTAAGTGAAAACTTTATTGCTAATGTATTAGCAAAAGAGTATTTCGGCCAAGAAGCACTTATAGCATTTTATCCTCCCCTTACATCAGATAACCCTTTAGATTTAAAAGACTTACTCTCCGGACTTATTTTAGTTTCAAGAACCACCCCCCAAACAAAGATAAGCGACGCTTTTATAAGGTCTTCCCATATTTTTAATAAAGAGCTGGATATAAAAACCCATGAATTTCAGAACCACAAAATAACGGAAGTAAATATTGCCGAAGAGGTTAATTTATATTATACCCGCATCAAAGACCTTGTTGTGCTTAGCCCGGAGGAAAAAAGAATCCATCAAGCCATAGAAACCGCAACCGGAGAAAGAGAATCCCTAAGCCAAAATTCTCTCCACTTAGAAACTATGGCTCACCTCAAGCCGGGTGCTGATTGCTACTCCTATTTAGAATACAGCACTTTTCTCCAATCTTTAAAGGCTATCACTGCCAAGCTTGATACCGCGGGCCTAGCGCTAAAAGGTAAAAATAATTTTTTTGATTCCTTTGAAATTAACTCGAGAGGGTTTCGGTCATTCGCTCAATCAATAAAAACCGGAGAAGTCAGTGAAAGTAAAAGCATAATATTGCTAGACAAGGAAAAACTTTCTCCTTTGAATTCATTTACCTATACCGGCCGGCCAAAAAGACCTAAATCCCTGCAATATATTTCTAAAGAAGCGCTATACTCTAGCTGGCTTACATTTGCCGATTTAGAAATCACGCGGGATTTTTTAAAAGAACTGGAAAAAGATATCTCCAAGCGTTATGATTTTGACTTTAAAGACGGGGAGATCAAGAAATCAATAGTTTCCTTCGGAGAAGAAAAAGGTATTGATATATTTGGCAAGCTGCTTCCCGCCTTCGGAAACGAACTGACATTCGCGCTAAACAAGATAAAAACAGGCACCATGTTTTCTGTGCCGGAAGCAATAATTATTTTGGGCATAAATGAGAAAGAAGAAGTAAGCAACTTAATCGATACACTTTTGTTGGAAAATCTGGAAAATATACCTTTTGGGATACGCACCAGAGAATTTAATAACCACAAAATTAAATACGTCACTTTACCCTTTGTTATGCGGCCGGGATACTGCCTCACCGATGAATATCTCTTTGTCGCTACCGACTACAGGCTGATTGAAGAAGCCTTCGAAAACTCAAAACACAAAGTTTTTTCAATTGTAACTAATCCTGATTTAGAAAAAATCGGTATTGATTTTGAAAAAGCGAGCAATTCTATAACAATTTTTCAAACTAAAGATTTTTTCAACAGTCTCGGTGATTTGATTGAAGAAAGCTTTGCCATGTTTGAAATGGCCAGCCAATTTCAACAGCAACCGGCAGATCAATCAGAAAAAATAGACCTTAT
>PXAH01000037.1 GCA_003565945.1 Candidatus Omnitrophota bacterium | reverse complement strand
TAAAGTGCCCCTTAAATATAAAGGGCTAACTTATACTGATATCTGGATTTCTGAATCACAGGAAAGAATGGTCTTTTTTACTCAAAAAGATAAACTGGCTAGGCTGAAGGAGATTTTCAATCAGGAAGAAGTGGCGATGAGGGTAATCGGGGAAGTTACCAGTTCAAAAAAACTATTGCTATTTTATAAAAAAAATAAAGTAGCCGAGCTAAGTATGGATTTTATTTTCAGTAGCTTGCGAAATTTAAAAAAAGCGGTTTGGAAGCATAAAAAGCAAGAAGAGGAGCGGTTAGCTGATAAGAAAAATTATAATAAAGATTTAATAAAAGTTTTAGCATCTCCTAATATCGCGCCCAAAGATTGGATTTTAAACCAATATGACCATGAAGTCCAAGCAGGTTCTGTTTTGAAAGCAATCAGCGGCCCGCCTATGCAGATTAATGACGCCGCGGTTATAAGGCCAAATCTTTCCAGCCGGAAGGCGGTTGCGGTTGCCTGCGGTATAAATCCTTTTTACTCTGATATTGATCCTTACTGGATGGCTGCTCTGGCTATTGATGAGGCATTGAGAAACGTAGTAGCAACCGGAGCTTGTTTAAATAAAACTTTTATTTTAGATAATTTTTCCTGGGGTTCACCCGAAAATTCAAAAGTATTGGGAGGTTTGGTCAGGGCCGCAAAGGCATGTTATGATTATTCCCGCTATTTTAAAGTCCCCTTTATCTCCGGAAAAGATAGTTTTTATAATGAGTATAATTTAGGAAAAGAGCGGATAACTATTCCGGGAACACTTTTGATTTCGGCTGTATCGGTGCTTGAGGATTTCAAGGTTGTTATAGGAAGCAGTTTCAAAAAGAAAGGCAATCTTATTTATATCTTAGGGCTAACTAAGCCGGAGCTAGGCCAGTCAGAATATCTAAGAGCTTTGGGGATAAAAAAAGGGCTTGTTCCTAAAATTGAGCCAGACGCTAAAGATATTTTTATTAATCTTTCTGAGGCTATAAGCTGTGGCCTGGTTGCTTCTTGCCATGACTTATCTGAAGGTGGGCTTGCTGTTGCTATTTCAGAGATGTGTATGGGAGGGCGGCTAGGAGCTTCTTTATTCTTAAACGAAATGCCTCAAAAAAAAGGCATGGCTGATTATCAGATTTTGTTTTCTGAGTCTCCTTCCCGCTTTTTAGTTGAGGTAGAAAAAGCTAAACAAAAACAGTTCCAAAAGAAGCTTAAAAATATCCCTTACGGGTTAATCGGATGTGTATCGGGTGAGAAACTGGAAATACACAATAAAAAATCCCAAAAAATAATTGATATTAACCCGGGTTGCCTGGAGAAAGAAGCACTTAAAACTTTTGACCAGTTTAGGCATAAAACTGATAAACCAGGTTAAGATATGATAAAACCAAATGTTTTAATTTTTCGAGCTGCCGGGACAAATTGCGACCGGGAAACTGAATTTGCCTTTGAAGAAGCAGGGGCAAAGGTTGAAACCAGGCATATAAATTTTATCAAGAATAAGAAAAGTTTTTTATCATACCAAATCATTTGTATTCCCGGCGGCTTTAGCTATGGAGATGATTTAGGAGCGGGTAAAATACTCTCTTTAGAGATAAATCTCTGGCTTAAAGATAGGCTAAAAAAATTTATCCAAAAGGGAGGCCTAATACTTGGTATTTGCAATGGTTTTCAGGTTTTAGCCAGGTCAGGAATTCTTCCTGATTTAGATTTTAAACAAAAAGTAAGCTTGATTCAAAATGACTCTAAGCGGTTTGAAGCCAGATGGGTTCAGCTTGCGGTTAACTCGGCGGGAAAAGGTATATGGCTGAAAAACTTACCAAAGAAAATTTATCTGCCGGTTGCTCACGCTGAAGGTAAGTTTTATTGTGATTCAAAAACTTTAGCGGTTATAAAAAAGAATAACCAATTTGCTTTAAGCTATATGGGCAGAGAAAGTAAAGTGGCTTATCCGGACAACCCTAACGGCTCCTTGGCCGGTATAGCCGGCTTAACAGATAAAACAGGCAAGGTTTTCGGATTGATGCCGCATCCGGAAAGGTTTATTTTTACCCACCAGCATCCTTGCTGGTTAAAAAGAAATATTCCGGCTTACGGTTTTAATTTTTTTCAAAACGCGGTAAACTATTTCAAATAACTCTTTATCACACCGTGTAGCTGTGATTTTTAGGTAAGGTTTAATTATGACGGTTATTGTTGATTATGGGATGAGCAATTTAGAAAGCGTGAAAAACGCTGTTTTTTTTCTAAAAAAAGAGGCGGTGATTAGCAGTTTAGCTAAGGATTTAAAAAAAGCTGATAAAATAATTTTTCCCGGTGTTGGCCATTTTGCCAAGGCGGTTTATGAGCTGAAAAAAAGAAAATTAATAGAGCCCTTGAAAGCAAAAATTGAAGAAGGCACGCCTTTTTTAGGGATTTGCCTGGGGAT
The DNA here is from genome assembly GCA_003565945.1 of Candidatus Omnitrophota bacterium. Classification (GTDB taxonomy): domain Bacteria; phylum Omnitrophota; class Gorgyraeia; order Duberdicusellales; family 4484-171; genus PXAH01. The sequence goes on along the minus strand of PXAH01000037.1, from coordinate 276 downwards.
GCAGCTGTTGTTTGAGAAAAGCAGTGAAGCAGAGGGTATAAAAGGGTTAGGCATTTTGAAGGGAGAAGTTTTGAAATTTAATCAAAAAAACTTAATTATCCCCCATATGGGGTGGAATAAAGTTAAAAAAGTTAACAATCATGGCTCAAAATCTTTGCCTCAAAGCAATAATGATTTATTCGCGGGGATAAAAGATGAGAGTTATTTTTATTTTGCCCACTCTTATTTTTGCCGGCCCCAGAATAAAAATTTAGCCCTATCCTATACTGATTACGG
>PXAH01000120.1 GCA_003565945.1 Candidatus Omnitrophota bacterium | reverse complement strand
TTGTTAATAAAAAAAACCCGAATGCAATTATTAGAAGGAGCGCGGGGGTTATTAGAAGATATAGTTATTAATATTACTAAATGTCAGGTGAAAAGTTTACATACAGATATAAGTACAAAAACCGGGGAGAGAGTAATCATTTTCACTTTGAATCAAGACTATGAAGCGCAAATCGCGGCTACATTTAAAGATAGCTTTTAGATAGCTCTTGACAAAAGATTTCTTTCTTGTAATATAAATGCTCTCTAAATTTAAACGGTAGACTAAACGAAGGCTTTTTGCAGAGTTGTCGTGAAGTAAGCCAATACGGATATTTAGTTCATCCGCGGGTGAATTAAGCTGGGTATTGGCTTTTTTTATTTAAAATAGGAGTGGGGTTAGGATGAATAATCATATATGGAGCAAATGGGCTATCGAGGAAGATGTTAAATCACTTCTAGATGCTTCCCCAAGGGTGATAGTTGCTCAAAACCGAAATGAACTTTTTGATATGGCGGTAGGTGGTAAAGATGCATTTGATATCACCTATGAATTAGAAAACGGTAAGGCGGTAAAAGAAGTTTCTGTGGTTCGCTGCAAAAACGGTCTCGCGATTAATTATTATGAAAAAGAAATGCGCAGGCGAGACCCTGAGTGCCTTTTGATTGGTGATTCACAAGAAACCGATAAGCAGCGATTTAAAAATATTTATAACGAAGATTTCTCCAGCTTGAGGCAAAAAACTTTTGAGTGGTTAAAAAAGCAGCCTTTACTTATCGCCGGTATAAATGTGGGAGGGAAAAGCACTAAATTAACCGGCATTATTATTGCTCCAGAAAACACCGGTTTTTTTGTGGGAGGGATATGTGACTTACAGGGAATAATACCGCTTACGCAGGTCAAGGAAGATTTTTCACCGGATACAATTATTTATTTAGCGCCTGTATTTCGTCATACTTATTTTAAGGGAAAACAAGTTGTAGTTCATTACCGGCAAGAAGGCCGGCATGAGATATTTTCCTACAACCTCTACCCGGGGCCGAGCGCTAAAAAGGGTGTTTACGGAGTGCTTCTGCAGAAGGGAGAAGAGGAAGATTGGCTTACCTTACATGCTTCTACCGTTCAAGCCATAACTCCTTATGAGAACATTACAACATTTTTGCATGAAGGCGCTTCCGGCGGAGGCAAGAGTGAGATGATTGAGTATCCGCACAGAGAAGAGAGTGGGGCTTTGCTTTTGGGAACAAATGTTGTTTCCGGAAAAAGTTTCACCCTAAACATTAATCAATTCTGTGCCTTGCATCCGGTTACCGATGATATGGCTAATGTTGATCCTAAAGAGAGCCGGAAGATTAAAAAACTTGTTGTCTCTGATGCCGAAAATGCTTGGTTTTTGAGAGTCAATCATCTCAAGCGTTACGGAACCGATCCGCACTTAGAAAGTGTTTGCATTCATCCTTCCAAGCCTTTATTATTTCTTAATATTCAGGCAGCTCCCAACTCTACTGCCCTTCTTTGGGAACATATCGAAGACGAACCGGGCAAACCATGCCCTAACCCAAGGGTTATACTGCCTCGAGATTCAATGCCTTTTTCGGTTGATTCTAGCGCTGAGGTTGATTTTAGAAGTTTTGGGATACGGACTCCGCCCTGCCATAAAGAGAATATTTCCTATGGCATTGCTGGCCTTTGCCATATATTACCTCCGGCTTTAGCTTGGTTGTGGCGGCTTGTGGCTCCTCGAGGTCACGCCAACCCTAGCATAACCGACACAGAAGGTTTAACTAGCGAGGGGGTAGGCTCTTATTGGCCGTTTGCAACCGGAAGATACATCAACCACGCTAATCTTTTGTTGAAACAGATTCTTGACACCTCAGAAACCAGGTATCTTCTTTTTCCTAATCAGCATATGGGAGCCTGGGAAGTAGGGTTTATGCCGCAGTGGATTGGTAGAGAGTATTTTGCCCGCAAGGGTGTTGCAAAGTTTAGAAGAGAACAGCTTAAGCCCGCCCGCTCTAATCTCTTGGGCTATACGCCGACCAGGTTAGTGGTAGAAGGGATTCAGATACCTGATTATTTTTTTAACGTCCAGGATCAGTATGAAGTGGGTGTTGATACCTACGATCAGGGAGATAAGATATTGAATGCTTTTTTTCTGGAACAGCTTAAGAAATATTGCATACCTGAGCTTGATGCGGTTGGACGCAAAATAATAGATTGTTGCCTAAATAACGGAACGGTTCAAGACTATGAATCGATTATTCCTATGCATTTGTAAAAGGCAGAGAGGTTCAAGGTGGATAAAAGCAAATATATGGTGATTATCTCTGGGGTTGTAATCATGCTATGCCTGGGCGTTGCTTACTCCTGGGGTGTATTCCTTGTTCCGATAGAGCAAGATTTGGGGTGGAGTAGGGCTCAAATTTCTTTGGCGGTATCGATACTTCTTCTTGTCTTTTCAGCTTTTATGTCGATTGGCGGTTTTTCGGAAAAAAAGTACGGGCCGCGTGCGACGGCAACTCTTGGCGGTTTTTTAGTAGCATTAGGTTGGGTTGGTGCTTCTTTTTCTCAATTGCCTATTTGGTTATATATTTCTTATGGAATATTAGGCGGAATAGGTACAGGGTTAGGTTATATTCCATCGGTTTCTTGCGGGATTAAATGGTTTCCTAAGAAAAAAGGTTTAGTTACCGGAATTGTTATTTTTGGTTTTGGTTTTGGCGCTGCTTTTCTTTCTCCGGTTATGGCCCATTTC
>PXAH01000119.1 GCA_003565945.1 Candidatus Omnitrophota bacterium | reverse complement strand
GGGGTTTAGTCGAATTGAATCCGCCGAAGCCCGTCTAAGTTTTAACTTCTATCCAAAGGGCGTAGGCGGAGAACCGGTTTATAAACGGTTACAATAAGAACAAACGTCCCCAGCCGGATTTGAACCGGCGTTACAGGCTCGAAAGGCCCGTGTCCTAGACCAGGCTAGACGATGGGGACATTTTTGTTATTTAGTAAAATACAGGAATTTTAAAAAATGTCAACCCTGCTGAATACCTGAAACAACATGGGCTATAGCAGCAAGTTTATCTTCCTTCCCGAGATTTATAACTTTCACCCCTTGGGTAGAACGGCCCGAAGTGCGAATGTCTTTCACTTTTGTTCGAATCAACACCCCTTTTTCGGTTATATACATTACTTCATCTTCAGCTTTAACTAAAAGAATTCCTTTTACTTCACCCAGTTTAGCCGAAAGCTTAATGTTAATTATCCCTTTGCCTCCCCGGGATTGGTTTCTGTACTCTTCTATGTGGGTACGTTTAGCAAAACCCTTGGCAGTAGCAGTCAGAAGAAACAAATCATCCTTTTTCAACGTAGGCTTAACAACCCCCATTCCTAAAACTATATCCTCTTTTGACAGCTTAATCCCACGCACACCTTGTGATTGCCTGCCTGTAGCCCTTGCCTGCTTAGCGTCAAAGCGGATAGAGAATCCTTTTTTTGTCGCAAGCACTATATTGTCTTTTTCCACTAAAAGTTGAGCTCCGATAAGTTTGTCTTGTTTTTTAAGGCTTATAGCGATTATTCCGCTTTTGCGAGTGTTAGCAAATAATTCCAAAGAACATCTTTTTACCATTCCCTGTTGGGTAGTCATCAAAACAAATAAATCCGGCTGAAATTCTTTCACCGCTAAAACCGCGGCAATTCGTACATTATTTTTCAGCTTTAAAATATTTATAATTGCCTTGCCCTTAGAGGTGCGCGACCCCTGAGGAACTTCATAGGTTTTTAAGGGGTAGGCTTGCCCGTCGTCGGTAAAAATCAGAAGAGTATCTTTGCTAGAGGCGACAAAAATATGCTGGACAAAATCAGATTCTCCTGTTGCCATAGCTGTAACACCCCTGCCGCCTCTTTTTTGATGCCTGTATGTCGCAAGAGGAACCCTCTTTATGTATCCAAGCCTGCTTATCGCGATAATCATCTCTTCTTCGACTATTAAATCTTCAACCTCTATCTCTTCTCTTTCAGCAACAATGTCTGTTCTTCTCTTGTCACCAAACTTTTCTTTTATCTCGCTTAGCTCTCCCTTGATAAGAGCTTCCTGTTTTGTTTGCGAAGAAAGAATATTTTTTAAATACTCTATTTTTTTAAGTAGCTCTTCATATTCCTGGTCAATCTTTTTTCTCTCAAGCGCGCAAAGCCTTTGTAGCTGCATTTGCAAAATAGCTTGAGCTTGGATTTGGCTTAACTTAAACTCTTTCATTAAAGTAATTTCGGCTTGTTTAGGATCCTTGGATTTTTTAATAATAGCAACGATTCTGTCTAAATTATTTAAAGCAACCTTTAGGCCCTCCAAAATATGAGCCCTGCTTTCGGCTTTCTTCAGTTCAAATTGAGTCCGCCGGACTATAGTCTCTCTGCGAAAATTAATATGATGCAAAAGTATGTCTTTTAGGTTAAGTGTTTGAGGGGTACGGTTAACTAAAGCAAGAAATATCGCTCCAAAAGTTGTCTCCATGCTGGTGTGTTTATAGAGGCTGTTTAAGATAATTTCTGCCTGGACGCCTTTCTTTAGCTCGACCACAACCCTTATCCCGTCCCGGTCGGATTCATCTCTTAAGTCAGAAACCCCTTCAATTTTCCCTTTGTTTATCAGGTTAGCTATCTGCTCAAGAAGGGTAGTTTTATTTAGCTGATAAGGAATTTCGGTTACCACAATACAATCTTTGTTTTTTTCTTTTTCAATCGCGGCCCTTGCCCTTACAGTAAGCTTTCCTCTGCCTTTTTTATACATCTCCAGTATATTAGTTTTTCCGCAAATAATTCCCCCTGTGGGAAAATCGGGGCCTTTTACATATTTATGGAGTTGCTTAATTGACGCTTTAGGATTATCGATTAAGAAAGAAATAGCCTCACAAACTTCACCTAAATTATGCGGCGGAATATTTGTAGACATGCCCACAGCAATACCACTTGCTCCGTTGCAAATAAGATTGGGTACAACTGAAGGAAGTACTTCCGGTTCAGTAAGGGAATTGTCGAAATTAGGAAAAAAGTTTACTGTGTTTTTATCGATATCCTGCAAAATATAATCTGAAATCCGAGACATCCGGCATTCTGTATAGCGCATGGCAGCAGCCGGATCGCCGTCTATTGAGCCAAAATTGCCCTGCCCGTCAACCACAGGGTACCTCAAAGAAAAATCCTGGGCCATCCTTACTAAAGCTTCGTATACCGCCAGGTCTCCGTGTGGATGAAATTTTCCTAAGCATTCTCCCACAACTCTGGCACTTTTTTTGTATGATTGGTTGTAGCGCAAGCGTAGGCCGTCCATTGTGTTGAGTATTCTTCTCTGCACGGGTTTTAGCCCATCCCTTACATCAGGCAAAGCCCTCCCCACAATAACGCTCATCGCGTAAGCGAGATAGGAGTCTTTCATTTCTTCCTCTAAAAAGCGAGTGATAATTTTTTCTTTTATGTGCTCAGTCATCAATGCCCTCTAAGTTTTATCTTTTTCTATAGCCTACATGGATGTGATTTGGCCCCCATATCAACAG
>PXAH01000074.1 GCA_003565945.1 Candidatus Omnitrophota bacterium | reverse complement strand
GGTAAAATTTTTTCCTGCCTGCCTTCGCCGATATAAAAACCAATAGCGGCTGAACGAGCCTGGGTTAAAACTGATAAGCTAGCTAAAATTATCCCCTGCCCTCCAATGAACATAATAAGGTGCCTCCAGGTATTATGCGCGAAAGAAAGGTGGTCCAGACGCTGAATCAAGGTTAAGCCTGTTGTGGCAAAACCGCTCATTGACTCAAACCAGGCATCTAGAAAAGAGGCAAAATGTGAAGAAAGAAAGAGAGGAATAGCCCCCAGAAGTGAACAAAAAAACCAGCCCAAGGCAACCGTAAAAAAAGCGTGTATCCAGGTAACCTCTTTTTTTAAAGGAAAAAAAGTAATTAAAAAAAAGCCCAGGAATCCACTGGCTGAAAGCCCGATTAAATAATCGAAAAAAGAAGGTTGTTCGGCCCTTAGCGCGGCAACCAAAAGGGGTACCAGCATAAATAAACTTAAACCCACAAACAAGCGGCCAAGAAGATTGAAAATTACGGAGAAATCTTTTTTGGAAGGAGAAATTATCATAGCTAAACTAGCCAAGAAATAAATTTAGGCCTAAAGCGAATAAATATCCTGCCAGGATAACCAACAAACACAAGCAAATCTCTAAAGTAACACCTAAAAACGCTTTCATTGCTACACTTTACCAATAAGAGCTTTGGTTAGGTCTTCTTCGGTATTAATCAAAGTTGTGGCTATTACTTCATCGCCGGCGAGAATAGTTGTTGAACCTGAGGGAATAATAATTTCCGGGCCGCGCAGAACTGAAATCAAAACTGAATTTGAAGGAAGTTTTATCTCCTTAAGTGATTTATTAGCTATGGGAGAATTTTCCGGAATATCTACCCTGACAATTGAAAGGCGTCCCTTTTTTATGCTTAAAAGAGTCATTACATCGGAAAAAGATGCTTCTTCTTCGATTACCCCGGCGATAATCGAAGTAGAGTCTACCGGGTTATCCACATTCATATACTTATATAAAGGAGTGTGTTTGGGGTTATTCACCCGGGAGACTGTTCTTTTTACGCCAAAAAGCTCTTTGGCAAAATAAGAAAAAATTATATTATCTTCATCAGTGGAGGTAGCGGCTACAGTAACGTTGGCCTTCTCAATTTGAGCGTCCCTTAAAACATCGGGAAAAGTAGCATCGCCACAGACAACCATTATCTTGTCAAATTCTCTGGCAAGTAAATTACAAAGCCTTTTATCCTTGTCAATAAGGCATACCTGATGCTTTTTTTCTTGAAGCCCTTTGGCCAAAATCAAACCGAGCCTGCCAGCTCCGGCAATCACAATATACATTTCTTCAGCACCTCGGATAAAATGTCGGTTTTATTGATTATAGTTAGGCCTTCCTCTTTAAATATTTCTTTTTTTACCGGGTCATTAACCTGTAACACCACTTTTTTTACCCCGTACTTACGCCTGGAGGCTTTCCCCACTACTACATTGAGATTGTCATTCCCGGTGAGTAAAAAAACAGCGTCAGCTTCTTTGATGCCGGCATCTTCTAATGTGTTTACATCCAAAGCATCAGCCCAAATCTTTTTTCCGTTAAAATCCTCTTTTAAGGCATCAAGGTTTTTGAGATTTTTATCAACTACCGCGACGTTATGATTATCCGCCAATTCTCTGGCCAAAACCCTTCCGGTGCGGCTGCAGCCAATAATGATTATGTACTTCATATTTTATTTTTTGACCGCGTCTACGATTTTGTCAAATACTTCCGGATTTTCCGAAGCGATAAGAGCCAAAACATTGCGGGAAAGAAAGATGTTTTCCTCCTTCAGGCGGCAAATAAACTCACGATAAGGAATCCCTCTTTCTCTGGCGGCGGCGTTGAGGCGGGTAATCCACAAAGAACGAAACTCTCTTTTTTTACGACGGCGGTGATTGTAGGCGTAAGCATGAGCCCGCCTTACTGTTTCAGCGGCCCGGCGGTAATTGGTAGAACGCCTTCCCCAATAACCTTTCGCCTGTTCCAAAACCTTCTTTTTTCTTTTTCGTGAAGTTACAGGGCTTCTTGCTCTCATATTAAACTCCTTTTTGATAGCATAGCGCAAAAAACATAGCGCGTAGCGTAAAATTTTAAAGCTTTGCGCTTAGCTCTATACCAAGCAACATTTTAGGCAGAGTACGGTAAAGCTCTTTTTATCAGCTTTTTTGTTCCTGCCGGCATCTCTTCCTTTTTGCGCATATTTCTTTTTCTTTTGCGGCTTTTACCGCTTAAAAGATGCCTACGGCCGGCTTTAGACCTCAAAGCTTTTTTCTTTTTGGTTACCTTAACTCTCTTCGCTACTGATTTTCTCGTTTTCAATTTTGGCATTGCTCCCCCATATCTGTCTTCTGTCTATTATATCTACTTTGGACTTAATGTAAATATCATAGTTTTTCCCCTCATTTCAGGGGCTTTATCTAGCTGGCCAACTGATTCGGTATCCTTTATTATGTTATCCACTATTTTAAGGCCAATTTCTTTATGGGTAATTTCTCGGCCTTTATACCACATTCTTACTCTTACCTTATGGCGCTTTTCTAAAAATCCTTTTATTTTTTTCAGCTTAACTTCATAATCATGCTTTTCTGTTCTGGGAGTAACTCTAACTTCTTTAAGCTGAGAATGTTTTTGATGCTTTTTTAACTCTTTCTCCCGCTTAGTCTGTTCATATTTATATTTTGTAAAATCCATTATCCGGCAAACCGGAGGTTTTGCTTCAGGAGCAACCTCAACTAAATCTAAAT
>PXAH01000046.1 GCA_003565945.1 Candidatus Omnitrophota bacterium | reverse complement strand
TTGCGGTGAGTTAAAATTAAACGGCCGCCTTCCTCAAGCAGCCCATACAATATTTTGATTATCTTTTTTGCCGCCCGGTCGGATAAATAGTCAATAATTCCCAGGGTATAAATCAAGTTTTGGCGGCTGTAATTTTTAAGGAAATCAGCTTTTCCCAACATACGAAAAACAGACTCCGGCTTGAAATCAAAACTAACATTTCTTTTTTCTTTGCCGGCCAGCGAGCCTTTTAAAAAATCTAAGGCCCGGATATCAGTTTCAACAAAGGTAAAATTTATTTTCTTCAGCGAATTAAACAAAGGCAGCGCTTCGAAAACTTCCCTGCCTGTACCTGAACACACACTCAATACATTTATAATATTTGATTGGTTTTGATTAATAAAGTCAGTAATTTTTCCTGAAAGGCAGTTTTTACGATTTCTTATTGAAACCGAATAAGGGCTCTTTAGAAAAATATTGTCAAAGTAAAGGCCGATATTACCTGAAACCGGCTTATTCTCATAAATTAAATCAAGCATGCGGCAATCTTCCGGATAACCTTGCGGCTTTTGAAAAGCTCTCTTTACAATAGCACTTTTATAAATCCAGGCTCCGGCTAAATTACGAAAACTTTCTTTAACTTGCCGTAAAACTTTCTTGTCTGAGAGAAGCAACTCAAGGCAATAACCTTTTAGCATTATTTTATTGTTTAGATGTTCTATTTCCTCCTCTAGCTGACGGCTATAACCTGTTTCATTTAAATGCTCATCGATTAATTCTGTTGTCTTATTTATATACTCAAGCATATCGGCGGAAAAAAACCGCCTGATATATTCTTTAGCTTCATCATCTTTAAGGTTTATAGTTAGCTTGTTTATCTGGCTTTCTATTAATTCTTTCCGCAGAGCCTCTTTTTGTGAATTATTTAATTTTATAAATTTAACCCCGTAGAGAGAATCACCGGAGCCGGTGTCTCTTTGCCAAACTAATTGCGCTTCAGCTTTAAACACCTCTTCTTTATCGGGAAATTTTAGGCTCAATGAAACCCGCGGGCTTGAAATTACTTCTTTAGAAGTAAAACTTAAGCCCCCTTCGCTAAAATCAAGGGCCTTGGCCGCGGCCCTTTCGGAAATATTTAGCCCCAACCCCGTACTTATCCGGGGAGAATTTCTTTTTTCTTTAAAGTCATCACTTACCATATTACCTTTACCCTGTTTTAAGAGCTTTTTTCACCGCCAAAATTAAATCATAATTATCAAAAGGCTTATAGATATAGGCACTCACTCTTAGCCCGGAAGCTTCCTGGTAGCAATCAATATTAGCATATCCGGTAATCAATATCTCCGGAATTAACGGCTTTCCAGCAGATTCAAGATAGCCGCGAATCTCTTTTACCAGCTCGATACCGTTTTTGCCGAGCAGCCGAATGTCACAAATTAATAAAGAAAAAGCATTACTTTTAATTTTAGCCATAGCTTCTTCAGCACAACCGGCGCTTTCTACCTGATAACCTTCTTTTTCCAAAAGAGCGGTTATGCTTTTTATGACAATTCTTTCATCATCTACTAATAAAATTTTTTTAGTCATCTTTTTATGAGACATTTTCAGCCGCGGGTATAATTACACTAAAAACTGAACCTTGCCGCGGCTTTGATTTTACCTCAATGGCCCCCTGGTGTTTCCGGACAATAGATTGACAGATTGATAAACCAAGGCCGGTGCCCTTGCCTATTTCTTTTGTGGTATAAAAAGGGTCAAAAATTTTTGTCATCTGCCGCGGATGAATGCCTTCGCCTTCATCTTTGACCTCTACCTTAATTTTACTTTCTTCTTTTGAAACCAGGACTTCAATATCCCCTTCTTCTTTTATTTTTTTAATCGCGTCTTTCGCGTTTAAAATAAGGTTAGTTATTACCTGTTCAACCTCATTTTTATTGCCGGCTATCAAGTAAATATCGGAATCAGAATTTATTTTGATATCTACATTTTCCTGCTTGAATTGATAGCCAAGAAGGCCAACAACATCTTTTATTACGTCTAAAATATTTATTTGCTCCATTTGATCGGATTCAGAAGGCTTGCGGGCATAAAGCATCAACTTTTGAATAATAGTCCGGCAACGCTTTGTCGCTTCCTCTATAAGCTGTAAAGACTCCTTGTCCATGGACTCAGGGTCGCTCAAAAAGAACTGAACATTAGTCAATATCGCGGTCAAAGGATTGTTTATCTCATGAGCTACCCCGCCAGCTAAGGTACCTACTGTTGCCATTTTTTCAGCCTGAATAAGTTGTTTTTGGGTTTCAATAAGCTCTTCAGTCCTTTTTTTAACTTGCTCTTCCATACCATCGTAAAGAAGAGAGTTAGATATCGCGATAGCTGATTGATTCTTTATGACCGTTAGAAAGTGAGAGTCTGAGGCTGAATACCTTTTAAGATTAGCTTTTTTATCAAGGTTAATTAAACCCAGAAGCTCCTGGCCTAAAACTAAAGGAACAATAACAGAGGAACCGGTTGAATCAAAGTATTCTTTTAACTCTTGCCGCACCGGCAGATAAAGCGGGTCTATATCTACCGTTTCCCTATAAATAATCTTATTGGTTTTAGCCAGCCACTGCGATAAAATGTTTTTCAATTCTATGGAAGCTTTTTGTTCCTTAAGTTCATCCATAGAAACATATTTGTTTGTTTTTGAATCATAAACGAAAAGGCTTACCTGGCGCGAATAAAGAGTGTGGGCGATTACATCCTTGATTTTGCGGCTAAGCGGAATGACCCCTTTGAGATGAACTAAATCTTCAGTAAATTGGTTAGCTATTTCCTCCAAGCCATAACGCCTTCTTTGAAAAAAATGATCTATTTTAGCATGGAAGCCCCTGACAAAAAACAAAAAGGTTATCCCTAAAAAGCCTAAAAAGGATAAAATGCCCGCGTTACTTAAAAAATTAAACCAGGAATAAGTAAAATAAAGAATCAAAACAAAAGGAATAACCAGAATCAGGTTGGTTAAAAACCAGGTTACAGTTTTATGAAGCACAGTTTCGATATCCATTAATTTATACCTAACTACACAATAGCCTACCAGGGAAACAAAAAGTAAAGTGGGGAAAGGGCCTATAAGGCGCAGACGCACTCCATACTTGGGCAAAAAATCTATCGCGCCGAGGATAGCCACCATAAATGCCGCGACAATCATCTTTGCCTGTTTCTTTTGGAGGGAAGGAGGAACTTTTTTGTAGGTTAAAACAAAATTACCTAAAGCTAAAATATAGATTAAAAAAAACCAGGCTACAAAAAATGAAAGAAATACCCCTCCCCTGGGATAAAAACCCCAGGAATGGCCCTGAACCCCAATCAAAAACCTTTCTGAAAAAAGAGAGAGCGAGTAAAAAATTAGCGAAACAAATAAAATAAAAAGCAGGCTTTTTCTTTTTGAAAAAAAAGCATATTTATTTAAATCTCTTCCGGCGCCACCCTCAAGAAGTGATTCCTTCCACACTACCGAAAACAAATAAACAGCCGCCGGAATAAAAACAATTCCAAAAAAACAGTAAAAACGAGACCAAAACAAAGCCAGCTCCGGCTGACGCGAAATCAGCGCGAGGCCGGCTCCGGTAAGCCATACCGCCGGAAAAAAACAATTAATTAAATAGGCTGTATTAGTTAAAGAGCGTTTATTTTGAAAAAAGATAAAAATGCCTTCAAGGGCAATAATGATTCCAATTAAAATATGAGCTATAGCATAAGGGTTAAGAAAATAATTGTCAATATTAAAAATTAAGCCTGTCATTATTTTGGCTAATTTAGCTTTGCTTAACGCAAAGCTTTTGCCTCGGCTTTTATTTTATTGATTTCGGGCAAACCAACAAGCTTATTGCCCCAATAGAAATCAGAAACTTCAAAGCCATGCTTTTTACCTAAAGCTGAAATCTCCTCTATTTTTTCAGGCAGGATTCTTCCCCTTCCAAAACTATAATTCTGGTAACGTTTCTCAAGAGACAGAATAATTGCTTCAGCAAAACATCCATAAGTAATGTTATCATCGGGCAAACCCGTATCTATAGGAAAGGACAACGGAGAAGGAGTTTTTGTTAAGCCGCCGGAGAAAATAAACAAATCTTCTCTGGCTGCCGGAGCATATGAGATATTTTTAGGATAGCCTACATCGGCGATAATCGCGCCCGGCTTAAACCAATTAATTTCAAGAATCGAGGCGGAAGTACTGGCAGCGGCAATCACAATATCAGCATTGCTGACCGCTTTCTTGTTATCTGTTGTAGATAAAATAGAAGCTCTTTTTTTTCTGGCTAACTCTTTATGTAACCTTTTTAAATTGACTTTGGTCCGGCCGGTTATGGTAAGTTTTTGAGCCTTATCCGCCAACACCCTGGCGCAGGCGCTTCCAATATCGCCTGTTCCCCCCACTATAGCAACCTCAGATGAGCTTACATCCAGCCCCAGAAGAGAAGCGGCTTTTAAAACCCCTTCGACAACCATAGCGGCAGTGAAAGTGTTGCCGGTTGTAACCGGTACATCTACTTCATTTATGATTTGATGGCCTATTCTTTCGGCAACAATGGAAGCAAAGCCGCCTAAAGTGACAATTCCCACTCCCTGCTTTTCGGCAATTTTGCAAGCCCTGACTACTTTGGAAAAAACTGTCCACATATCTTCTTTGATCATATCGGGAATGAAAGTAGCTAAAATAAAGCAGCCGTCTACTGACTGGCCGGTTTTTGACTTAAAACCTTTGCGGTCATACATTTTAAAGGAAGGCGTAATTTGAAAAAGTTTACTCAAGAATTCCCGGGAAGGCATTTTATAAGCGGGATTTAGCAGGCGAAGACAGTTTTCTAAATGATAAAAATTATAAAAATGGCCGACAACTCCAAAACCGGCAATTTTCTCTTTGTTGCCGTTACGATAACCAATATACTTTAAAGAAACCAGGTGTTTTTCCGCCGCCCGCAGGATTGCTCCGAAATTTTTCTTTAGAATACTTTCAATGTAAGGCTTGGCAAATTCCTTAATCGCGGGGATATTAACCTCGACCTGGGCCTCTACCAAAACTCTGGTTCCTTGGGGGTCATCAAAAAATTGCCACCTGCCTTTAAATTTATCAAGATCACCTTTTAAAGAAAAAAAATCTATCCTGCCGTTTTTTAAATCAAAAACTTCTTCTTCGGCCCACTTTATCGGAACCTTGCCAACTTCAATGTGCCAATCGGTAACCAAATGATTGTGCTTTCTTTTTAAAACAGAAACTTCTTTGATTGAAGGGATGTATTTAGGAAAATCAGCTACTTTGGTAATAAATCTAATAACTTGATATTTTTTAGCGGGAATCAGGCGTGACACACTTACTTTAACTAAATCATTTAGCATAATAAGCCTTTTATTTTATCGCGGACTCTCAACATACCTTCCTTAAGATATGTATCATCTATTATATCATTAAATTCTTTTAAAATATAGAGGGGCTTGCCAATACAAACTGTAATGGGAAAAAATAATTTAGGAAACTTAGCGTTTATCGAATAAGCCTGATGGGCGCCTAAAATCGCGCAAGGCACGATGGGCCGGCCGGTTTTAGAGGCAAGCAAAGCGGCTCCTGTCCGAAACTCACCTAAGCTGCCGTCTAGGCTTCTTTGGCCTTCCGGAAATAAACCTACATTTTTTCCTTTTTTTAATAAATTAAAAGCTCTTTGGGAGGCATTACCTAAAGCTAAGGTGTCGGTTCTCTTTAGAAAAATTCTTAACCAGCCTATCCGGTAAAGGTAACCGGCGGCTATCCAGTGGATTTTTCGCGGAACTGCTGCGCCTAAAGCTAAAGAATCGAGGTAACTGGCGTGATTAGCAACAATAATGAAGTTGGTTTTTTGCGGTAAGTTATCTATACCTTCTACTTTAAATTTGAAAAAAACCTTAAGTAGTATTAAAAATAGGCCTCTAAAAAACCAGTACCACACAATAAAAGTTTATCCTAAAAGAAGCGGTAAAAAGCCTTTACTTACTCAGCAAAAATACCTATTATGTTAGAAATCTACGTTTACCCCGGCCCTGACTGAATAGGCTGTGTTGTCATTGGCCGAATCAAAAAAACTGCCGGGGATAAACCAGGCTCCGCTTAATTTGAACTGAACATCTTCGGTGTAGTCGTAAAGCATGTGGGCGTTAATTTCATTTCCCACATTTTTTTTATCCGGATTTACCTGGTAAACTCTGCTCCCTGTAAATACATCTCCGTCTGGAGCATATAAATCAAGCCCGGAAGGATGAAAATAACTGTTAGCTAATCTTACCCAGGTCCACTGCAGGCCTAGGGTAACATCTTCCCGAGGTACGATTGTACCGCCTAAAACTGTGCAAAGCGCGTTAGAGTTAGGAAATAAAATATTGATGATTTCAGCCGGTGTTTGGTCTTCAAACAAAGGCTGCCAGGCGTTATAGCTGCTGCCACTTCCGCTATCACCGCTAAAGTAGGTAAATCTTAAATTAATCTTTGAATTAAGCTCATCGAGAAAGCGGTATTGACTCACAAACTGGCCAGCATAAGCTTTTAAAGTGTCGGTAGCACCCATTCCTTCCCACGCTTTTCTGCCAAACTGAAAAGCACCTTCAGCTCCCAAGGTGAGGTGTTCACTTAAATGAAATTGAGTCCTTAGCCCGGTGGCGTTGACATGCCCTCTTTTGTCCTCAATCTCTTCTTTTCCCTGGTTGACATAAAAAAAGTAAGCTTCGGTAATCCCATGGCCGTTACTCCAGTCATAGCCTAGGTTTATACCCCAAAGATTCTGATCATCCCTTCTGACAGAGGTATCCCCTTCCTCGATTTTAGCATAAACTAAATCAACGGTGTAAGGAGCGTAATCTAAGATTACCCTGGCCGCGTCAAAAGATTTACGCAAGGAAAGGTCAGCAAAAGCCGAAGGAGTATCGGGAGAAAACTGATTAGTGTAAGGGTCACCGACAATTAAGGCATTGCCATAACGTAAATTCTGGCGCCCGATTCTTACGGCCATCGGCATATCCATTACTTCATCAAGCTGAATATAAGCTAAAGATAAATTAATTCGGCTGTCACTGTCATCATCTACTCCCCAGAGCCTTTCATTAATTAAGCTAACTGTCGCTCCTACGCCTTCAGTTAAATCAGCGTCAATCCTTAGGCGAACCTGAGAGAGAATAAAGGTTTCAGAGCCCGGCTCTACTCCTAAATCTCTGGCAACTGATTCGATGTTGATATCACCACTTACCCGAAGGCTTTGGGTAGCGGAGAAAACCGCCGGAGAAAAAAAGAGAAAAAGAACAGAGATAAACGCAAACAGTTTTACCTTCATACACACCTCCTGGTATAATACGTTTGTAGCCAATCTGGTTAAGTTGTTAGGTCAGGGTTAGGAGGCCGGTTTGGTTGTAAGGTTAGGTAGTTGGTGTTTTTTCAACACCTAACCCTTACCTAACTACCAAACCGGCTTCTTTACCTTAACCCTACTACTTAACCCAACTTTCATTTTGCTCGGTTACTCATTTAATAAGTTAATACCTGTCTTTATTTTACTTTATAAATAATTGTGGCAAAAAAATCTTTATTTGTCAACTACTAGAGAAATCAAACTTTTTATTTAAGCCGCGTCTTTTCTTAAAAAAATCCCGCAAAAGAAGAAGAGACTCTTTCTCTAAAACCCCTTTTTTTACTTTTAATTTATGATTCAAGCCTAACCGGTTTAACTCCAATTTAGAACCAAAGGCGCCTGTTTTAGGTTCCATTACCCCAAAAACTACCTTATTTATTCTAGCTAAAACTAAGGCACCGGCACACATAAGGCAGGGTTCAACAGTAACATATAAATCACATTCTGTTAACCATTTTGAATTAAGATATGAGGCTGCTTGAGTTAAAGCGAGCATTTCAGCGTGAGCGGTAGAATCTTTTAATTTTTCTACCTGATTAGAGCTTTGAGCGATAATTTTACTTTTATAAACTATAACCGCCCCCACAGGGACTTCATCTTCTTTTTGAGCGTATTCGGCTTGTTTTAAAGCCTGCCGCATGTAAAATTCATCTTTTTCCATCTAATCTATTTTCTGAATAACTTTTAGGAATATTTTGACGATTTTCGGATCAAAATGGCTGCCTGATTCTTCTTTGATAATCTTAATAGCTTTTTCTTTACTGTAAGCCTTACGGTAAGGCCGGTCAGAAATCAAAGCCTGAAAAACATCGGCAACCGCAACTATCCGCGCGGCCAAAGGAATCTCATCTCCTTTAAGCCCTAAAGGATAACCTTTGCCGTCAAAGCGTTCATGGTGGTATAAAACCCCGGGGATTGCGCCGCGTAAGCCATAAATATCTTTTAATATCTCAGAGGCAATAGATGGGTGAGTTTTTATTATTTCCCTTTCCTTATCAGTTAAAGCCCCTTTTTTAGATAATATTTTTTCATCTATACCTACTTTTCCTAAATCATGCAAAACAGCCGCCCGCTCTATGTCTTTAATTTCATTTGCCGGCAAGCTAAGCTCTTTAGCAATGTTTTTAGCTATTTCGGCGGTATACTCAACGTGAGAGCCGGTATAAGCATCTTTTGCTTCAACAGCCCGGGCAAAGCCGTAGATTATATCTAAAACGTCTTTATTTAACAAAATGTTAAGTTTCTCAACCTTTTTACGCATCTCCTTGATAGTAACCCGCTCTTTCTTTTTTATGGCTGGCTTCAACTGATGTTTTGAGGAAATAACAACAGCGTTGCCGCCTTTTCTTTTTGCCTGAGCTATTGCTCTACCTAAAGCAAGAACAACATCCTTGGAGCTAAAAATACTGTCTTCGGGAAAATTTACCGCCCCGATGCTTACCTGCACCCTCAAATTAACATTTTTATACTTAAATCTATAGGTAGATATAGCTTTCTGAAGCCTGTGGGTGATATCAATTAAATCTTTTTTATTTAGATGGGGCGCAATAACAAAAAATTCATCATCCCGCCAACGACTGAGTGTATCTTCTTTACGTAAGTTTTTACTGATTAACTTAACTATCTTTTTAATTAGCTTATCGGCTACTTTTATTCCATAAATCTCATTAATCCGGCGAAAATGGTCAATATCAATACCAATAAAAGAGACTTTTTCCGAATAACGCTTTGAACGCACCAGCTGCCTTTTAGCTTCCTCATAGAAATAACGCCAGTTATGGCAGCCGGTAAGTGAATCAATTAATATCAGTTTTTCTGAATGAAAATTTTTTTGAGATATTTTGTTTTCCAGGCTTAAGTTTTGCTTTTTCAGCTCAGCTACTAGCTGAGCCCGCTTTACTTTAAAAAGTATATTAGCCTTGCCGCCATTTAAGGAGAAAAAATCAAAAAAACCCAATTTTTTAGTTAAGCCTAAATCAATGGCCTGCTCATCTTCAAAAGATAAAAGGGAAATCTTTTCTTTAAGAAATGATAAATCGGCTTTTCTGCGTTTTTTAATAAAAGAATAATCGCAGATAATTACAGAATAGTCTTTCTGGCGAGCCTTTGCGATACTGCTTGTAAAAAAGCAGGGAATTGGAAAGTTTTTCTTATCCGGTTTTTTTCCCTTAGAATGACAATATAATACTTTCCCCATTGTTTATGATTTTAGCATAAGCCTTATTATTTATCAATCTGTTTCAGGCAAAACACCCGGTTTATCCCAGATTATTCCGGCACCGGCTGTAGCATTTGAAAATTGATCAATAACTATAAATGAACCCGTAGCGTGATTTTTCACATAAGAATCAAACATTACCGGCTTCTGAGTTTTTATAATGGCTCTGCCGATATCATTTAAACCAAGCTCCTTGCTTTCTTTTCTATGGAGCGTGTTTATGTCTATTTTGTACCTCAATTCTTTTATTAAAGCGGGGACAATATTAGTTGTATGCTTGATTAAATACTTCTCTCCTTCGGCCGCGGGCTGTTCAAACATCCAGCAAATCAATGTTTCAAATTCATCCCCAATCTCAGGAACATTTCTCTGCCTAATAAGCATATCCCCTCTGCTTATATCAATCTCATCTTCCAGAGTCAAAACAACTGACTGAGGAGTAAAAGCTTCTTCTAACTCTTTATCATAAGAAATAATCGACTTAATACGGCTTTTCTTACCGGAAGGCAAAACCGCCACATCGTCTCCGGCCTTGATAACTCCTGATTCTATTCTGCCGGCATAACCTCTAAAATCAGGGTTAGGCCTGATTAAAGTTTGCACCGGGAAACGAAAATCTATTAAGTTTCTATCTGAAACTATACTGATATTTTCCAGATACTGGAGAAAAGTCCTGCCTTCATACCAGCTAAGTTTGCTGCTTTTTTTAGTTATAAAATCCCCCTTTAAGGCCGATACCGGCATCACTTGAATATCATGAATTTGAAGGCGGGATGAAAAATCAAGATAATCTTTTTTTATTTGCTCAAAAACCTCTTGAGAGTAATCAACTAAATCCATCTTATTAACCACAACCAATATATGGGGTATATTCAATAGGGTAGCGATAAAAGAATGCCTCTTTGTTTGTTCAAGGATTCCCTTGCGGGCATCAACCAATATTACCGCCAAATCAGCGGTAGAAGCGGCTGTTACCATATTCCTTGTGTATTGCACGTGGCCGGGTGAATCAGCAATAATAAAATTTCGTTTAGCGGTAGAAAAATAACGGTAAGCCACATCTATAGTTATACCCTGCTCTCTTTCTGACTTCAGGCCGTCAACTATAAGAGAGAGATCTGCCTGGACTTGGCCTTTTCTTTGAGCTATCTCCTTAATGGATAAGAACTGGTCCTGGTAAACTCCTTGATTTTCATAAAGAAGCCTTCCAATTAAAGTTGATTTTCCGTCATCAATGCTTCCGGCGGTAACAAATCTAAGCAGGTCCTTTTCGTTAGTCATAATAAAGTGCCAAGCGCTTAGCGCTATGCGCTATGCTAAAAATACCCTTCCTTCTTCTTAGTCTCCATTGACCCTTCTGTTTCATAATCAATAGCCCTATTTTCCCTTTCTGACTTTACCGCGGCCCCAACCTCCTCAATAATTTGATCAAGGCTGCCAGCCTTTGACTCTATAGCCCCTGAACAAAGTGAACAGCCTAAAGTTCTAAACCGGACAGAAACTTCCTCTACTTTTTCTCCCTCTTTGGGCTTATTAAATTGATCAGCTAAAAGAATTAACCCATTCCTTCTGACAATCTTTCTTTTTTTGGCAAAATAAAGAGGCACTATATCAATTTTTTCCCTTTTTATATAATGCCAAATATCAAGCTCAGTCCAATTAGATAAGGGGAATACCCTGACTAATTCACCGGGATTTATCTTAGCGTTAAATAAATTCCATAATTCCGGCCGCTGATTTTTAGGGTCCCAGGCCCCGAACCGGCAACGAAAAGAAAATATTCTTTCCTTTGCTCTTGACCTTTCTTCTTCCCGGCGAGCACCCCCTATAGCCGCGTCAAAACCGCCCTCCGAAAGAGCATCCAGCAAAGCTTGTGTTTTTAAAAATTTGCAACACTTATCCAGCCCATATTGAGAAGGATGCATTTTCTTGCCAAGATATTCTTCGTTCCTATGAACTATCAAATTTATACCTTCTTTTTGGGCTATATTGTCTCTGAACTTAATCATTTGGGTAAATTTATAGGAAGTATCGATATGCAAAAGAGGAAAAGGAATTTTGCCCGGATAAAAGGCTTTTTGAGCAAGCCTAAGCAGCACACTTGAGTCTTTGCCGATAGAGTAAAGCAGGACCGGATTTTCAAATTCCGCGGCAACTTCCCTGAAAATATAAATACTCTCCGATTCCAAGCTGTCAAGGTATGATATCTTATATCCGCTACTCATATGATTTCTTTACTTTTTAAATATTCTAATATTTTAAGGCAACTTTCTTCAGGACTTTCTTTTTCGGTATGCAATGTAACCTCCGGATTCAACGGCTTTTGATAAGGAGCCGATACACCGGTAAAATCTCTGATTTGATTTTTCTCAGCCAGCCTGTACATGCCTTTTACATCTCTATTACGGCAAACTTGCGACGGACAATCAACAAAAATCTCGATAAAGTTTGTTACATCTTCTCTTATTTTTTGGCGTGCTTGCCGGTAAGGGGAAATAAAAGAAGCTACAACCCCCACTCCGTTGCGGGAAAGAAGCTTAGCCATAAAAGCCACTCGCTTAATGTTTTCAGCCCGGTCTTGCCGGGAAAACCCTAAGTCAGAAGAAAGAGTTTTTCGTACAATATCTCCGTCTAGGCGCTCAACTTTTCTAACATATTTCTTTA
>PXAH01000088.1 GCA_003565945.1 Candidatus Omnitrophota bacterium | reverse complement strand
GCTGCCGTTTAGCCTAAAATCTTAACCACTACCTTCCTATTTCTGCTGGTGGTGTCAAAGTTTATTAAAATAACCTGCTGCCAAGTGCCTAAATCCAGTTTTCCCTCGGTCACCGAAACAAAAAAATTAGTTTTGAGAAAAGAACTTCTCAGGTGTGAGTGAGCGTTATCGTCAGACCAGGTAAAATTATGCGCGTAATCTTTTTTAAAAGGGAAAAGTTTATCAAAGGTATATTCTAAATCTTTTACCAGGCCTCCTTCAAATTCAGCCGTGGTAAGAGCTGAGGTTGAGCCCAGAGAAGAAAGAAACATTACCGCTTCCGAAAGAGATTCCTCTTTGGCTATCCGGCGTAAGTCACCGGTAATATCGGCCATACCTGTTTCAGGTTTGAGTGTTTTTTCGATATAGCGGGTTTTCAGCAGCTTATCCATTTAGAAAAAATCCTTTACTATCAGCCAAAGCAACACAAGTATGATAATGGCTGAACCTATATAAAAATCATTAAAGTAAATAAACTCCCTTGCCTTATTCTTGAGCTGAATTTCGTTTTCGCCCATACCGTGTTTTTTTTTGATTTTGGGCTTAACTCGTAAAATATCTTCTTTTTTAAAGCGGAAGAATTCTCCGGCAATGCGAAAGTGAGGAATTTTATTTTCCTGGGCCAGCTGAATAACTTCTTTCTCCAAAAGGCCCAATTCTTGTGAAACTTCTCTTGTAGTTAATAATTTCATTTAGCTGACCCCTCGGGATGTTTTTTCCGCGATGAGGGGTCATCCTGACCCTCACCACTTTTTGCAACTGACCCTATCTCTCTCAAAAAGTGGTGAGGGGAAGGATCTTCCCTCAAGTCATTATAGTGGTCTTTCCATTTCGGATTTATAGATTCTATTAGAGCTACCTTCTTCTGGCGTTTCCAGCCCTTTATCTTACGCTCTCTATCCCGAGCATTCCTCATATCAGCCAAGGCTTCATAATATACCAATTTGTTTAGATTGTATCGCTTAGTGAATCCGCGAAGATACTTCTGTTTATGATGGTAAGTTCTTTTAAGCAAATTGGTTGTAACGCCAACATACAAAACTGAATTGCTTCTGTTGGTAAGAATATATACATATCCTGTTTGGGTTGTAACATTATTCATTGTTAGAGTTCCTTCGGCTTCGCCTCAGGATGAGGGGCCGGTCAACAGGAAAAGCTTCCCGGCCCCTCATTTAGCAGCCATCCACTGGTCAACTTTTTTACGGTCAAACCATAGCCTGCTTCCTTCTCTTTCAACCGGAATTTTATTTCCTTCAACCCATTCCACAACTTTTTCTTTTTCTACAGAAAGATAATCGGAAATCTCCTCTAACGATGCCTTGCTGCCTGTCATTTGACACCTGCCGTCAAAAACAGCCCCATCTTCTATCGAAATTTTAGTAGTTTCTATATCACCGTAAACTTCAGCAGTAGAAGAAAGCTTTACACTGTCAGCCTTTATGGTACCTCTTACTTTGCCCGCGATGGCCACAACTTCACCCTTGATTTGAGCCCTGACGAAAGCTGCCTCTCCAATCATCAGGTTTCCTTTGGTATTTAAGTTACCGTCAAACTCCCCGTTTATTCTTAAGTTAACCGGGTCAGAAAATGATAAGCTTCCCTGCATGGTCGCGTCAACATCTAAAATCTTCTCTTTTCGAGCCATATCAACCTCCTGCTATTTAGCTCTTGGTTCTTAGCCTATAAGCCAATCAACTTGCCTCGGCGGCAAGGGATAATTTACTAACTAACCTTTTTTTATTATACAAATAAAAACCTAAGCCCGCAACCATTGCCCCATTATCCTGGGTATACTCCAAAGAAGGAATCATAAAGCTAATTTTATTTTTTCTTCCTTCCTCTTCTAAGCGCTGGCGCAAGAAGCTATTAGCCACAACCCCTCCGCCGCAACTGACTCTGTTTATGCTTTTACGCCGGCAAGCTTCAATTATTGTTTTTACTATTACCTCAACTAAGGAAAACTGAAAAGACGATAGAATTTTTCTTTTGAGTGAATTTGTTAATTTTTTGCCGCCGCTTTCAAGTTCATTTTTCTTATAAACCAAAGCAGTTTTGATGCCGCTGAAACTTAAATCAAGGCCTTTTTTGCCGCACCTAAATTGAAATTCATTTTTATACTCAGGCCTAAATAGTTTGTCTATAACCGGCCCTCCCGGGTATCCCAGGCCATAGGCTTTGGCCACTTTATCTAATGCTTCTCCACAAGCATCATCCTGAGTGCTGCCGATTAAACGCGGTTTATCAATATCCCGGACTTCATAGATATTGGTATGGCCTCCGGAAACAACCAACCCTAAAAAAGGAACCTTTACCTTGTACTGATAATTTAAAAAAGAAGAAAAAAAATGCCCATGAAGATGGTTTACACCGATAAAAGGCCTGCCCAAAGCAAGTGACAAACCTTTAGCAAAATTAAGCCCCACCATTAAACTGCCGATGAGCCCCGGCCTATGAGTAGCCGCTATCAAATCTATATCTTTCAATTCTAACGCGGCTTTCTCCAGAGCAGCCTTTAGCACCCTATCGATATTTTTCAAGTGAGCCCTAGTTGCGATTTCAGGTACAACACCACCGTATTTTTTGTGAGCTTTCAAAGAAGATATGGTTACATTCGATAAAACTTCCAGATTTTTCAGTACCGCTATAGAGGTCTCATCGCAGGAAGTTTCTATTCCAAGAGTGTACATATATCGTTCGACGTTCAAAGTTCTACGTTCTACGTTCGATGTTCAAGGTTCGATGTTTGACGTTTAACTTATCCGGACAAAGCAAGCAAACCTTTCATTAAGTCAAGAGCCCTGATTATTTGATAATCTTTTTGGTAATCAAAGCCATTATCCTTTCTTAATCTTCGAAAAACATCTTCTTCTTTGTCAACTTCTTGGCGCTTAACTACTATGTCAGGCGCGACTCCTTCTTCATGAATACTAACCCCTGAAGGCGTATAATAGCGGGATGTTGTCAGGCGTAAAGCCGATCCGTCAGAAAGAGGAACAATAGTCTGAACCGAGCCTTTTCCGAAAGTCGGTTCACCCATAATCACAGCTCTTTTATTGTCCCTTAAAGCCGCGGCTAATATTTCACTGCCGGAAGCGCTTCCTTTATTGACCAGCACTATAACCGGGATATCTAAAGCTCTGCCGGCGAAACGCCCGGCTTTAAATTCAAACTCTCTTTGACTTCTTGAGTCAGTTGAAACTATAAGAGTCTGTCTTTCCAAAAACATACTAGTTACGTTGACCGCTGAGCTAAGCAGGCCGCCGGGGTTATTGCGTACATCTAAAATTAACCCCCTCATCTCCTTTTCCTTTAGCTCTTTCAATGACTTTTCTAAATCTTTAGGAGTTGATTCTCTAAATTCCGCTATCCTTATATAGCCGATGCCGTCCTCTAAAATCGAGGGGTCTTTGATATCATCTATTTTTATCACCCCTCTGGTTATTTCAACTTCCCAAAGTTCACGCTGGCCTTGGTGTAAAATAGTTAAAACAACCTTTGTCCCGGGCTCGCCCCTTAATTTTGTAACCGCTTCTTGTAAAGTAATGTTTTCGGTAGACTCACCATCAATTTTAACAATAATATCTCCCGGCTGAATACCAGCTTCCCAGGCGGGTGTATCTTCTATTGGCGAAATTATAGTTAGAAGGCCGTCTCTTATGGTAATTTCAATTCCCAAGCCGCCAAACTCGCCTTCGGTTTCAACAATAAGATTTTTATAATCCTCAGGAGTTAAAAACTGGCTGTAGGAATCCAGGGCTCTAAGCATTCCCTTCATTGCCCCGTAAACTAAATCGTCGGGAGTTTTTTCATCTACATATTTTTCTTCTATCGCCGCCATCGCTTCGGCAAAAATATCAAGTTTTTTAAAGACCTCGTCTCTATCCCGGCCGGTAGAATACCCTATGCCGTAAAACATGCCGCTTGCTGCCGCGACTGCTAAAAAAATTAGAATTTTCTTTTTCATTCTTTAAGCCTCCTCTCTAAAATATCTCTTACCGCTTGGGGGCTTGCCCTTCCCCGCGTTTTCTTCATTGCCTGCCCAACTAAAAACTGCACCGCCTTGGTTTTGCCTTGTTTATATTCTGTGGCGGCTTTACTGTTTTCCGAAAGCACATTGTCAACTATATCTTCTAACCCTACCTGGTCGCTTATCTGAGTTAATTTCTCTTCTTTAATTATCCGGTCCACGCTCTTTTCAGCCGGAACAGCTAAAGAAAGTATTTTCCTGACAGCAATGTTATTTATTTTACCTTCCTGAAAATATTGTACCACTTTAGCCAAATCTTTGGCAGAAATTTTTACAGAGTCAAAACCGCCCTCCAGTAAATTGACTTGTTCAAGGAAAGGGCCAAAAAGTAACTTATGAACTTTCTGGGAATCATGATAAAACTTTAAAACTTGCTCAAAAAAATCAGCTAACGGCTTATTTTCAATTAAAAGTGAACTCTCTTTACCGCTTAACCGGTATTGTTCTATAAAACGTTTTCTTCTTTGTGAAGGAAGCTCTCCCAAAGACTCTTTCTCCTGTGCTATTAATTGATCAGAAACGGCAAAATCCGGTAAATCCGGATCAGGAAAATAACGGTAATCATGAGCCTCTTCTTTGCTGCGCATAGAAAATGTTTTTAACCTCTGGACATCCCAAAGCCTTGTTTCCTGAATAATTTTTTCCCCGGCCCTAATTCGGCCGGCTTGCCTTGTTTGCTCATATTCCAGCGCTGCCCTGACCCCTTTAAAACTATTCATATTTTTCAACTCTACCTTTGTCCCGAAAGTCTTAGACTCTTTTTCCTTCAAAGAAATATTGGCATCACAGCGCAGATAGCCTTTCTCCATATCACAGGTTGAAACACCAATATACTGTAAAATTAACTTAAGGCAGGCCAGGTAATCAAAAGCCTCCTGCGGGCTTCGGATATCCGGGGCTGAAACTATCTCAAGAAGCGGTATGCCGGCGCGGTTGAAATCAGCCAAGGAATATCCTTGCTTATGAATTAATTTACCGGCATCCTCTTCTAAATGAACCCTGTCAATGCCTACCTTTCTTTCCGGGCTAAGCTGCAAAAAACCCTGGTATCCGAGAGGAGAAGCGTATTGAGAAATCTGATAATTTTTAGGAAGATCCGGGTAAAAATAATTCTTTCTTTCAAAGTATATAGATTTATTTATCCGGCAGTTTAAAGCCAGGCCGGCTCTTACCCCTAAGCGCAAAGCGCCTTCATTGAAAACAGGAAGGGTTCCGGGATAACCGCAGCAAACCGGGCAAATATTAGTATTAGGGGGAGCTTCAAACTCTGTCGGGCAAGAACAGAAAATTTTTGCCTCGGTGTTTAACTGAACATGTACTTCTAAACCAATTACAGTATCAAATTCTTTCATGCTAGCAACGTTTATTTTAATTGCGGTATTTTTTGATGAAAATCAGTATGGGACTGAAAAAAATCAGCTATTTTTATAATTATCTCTTCATCAAAATCTTTTGCCATAAGCTGCATGCCCACGGGTAAATTATCTTTGGTAAAACCGCAGGGTATCGACGCGGCCGGAATACCGGCTAAATTAGAAGAAATAGTATAAACATCGGAAAGATACATTTTTAAAGGATCTTTAATTTTTTCTCCGATTTTAAAAGCAGGCGTGGGTGAAGAAGGGGTAAGAATCGCGTCTACCTCTTTAAACACCCGGTCAAAATCATTCTTAATCAGCCGGCGTACTTTCAAAGCCCGCGTATAATACAAATCGTAATAACCGCTGGATAAACTGTAAGTTCCTAAAAGAATCCTTCTTTTTGTTTCCCGGCCAAAGCCAAGCCGCCGGCTTTTCTCATAAACCGGCCCAAGCTTATTGCCTTGAGCCCTCTGTCCGTAACGGATTCCATCAAACCGCTGCAGGTTAGAACTTGCCTCTGAACAGGCAATCACATAATAGGCGGGTAAAGCATATTGGGTATGAGGCAATGAAACTTGAACAAACTCAACTTTTTCTTTTTTGAAAAAATTTATTGCTGCCTCTATTCTTTCTTTAATTTGGGGGTCAAGCCCTTCCCCAAAATATTCTTTAGGCAAACCTATTTTCAAAGAAGAAATATCTTGCCCTAAAGCTTCAGTAAAATTTTGCTCCCCAGCCTGAGCTGTTGTTGAATCAAACTTATCCGGCCCGCAAATTATATCAAGAAGAGAAGCGCAGTCTTTAATGTTGCCCGTAATCGGGCCGATTTGATCCAAGCTTGAACCAAAAGCAACCAATCCGAAACGGGAAACCCTTCCGTAGGTAGGCTTAAACCCTACCACCCCACACAAACTGGCAGGCTGGCGAATTGATCCGGCTGTATCTGAGCCCAGGGCAAAAGGAACGAGCCTGGCAGCAACAGCCGCGGCTGACCCGCCGCTTGAACCGCCTGGAACTCTATCGGTATCCCAGGGATTTTTTGAAGGGCCATAGCAAGAATTTTCGGTAGATGACCCGAAAGCAAATTCATCCATATTGGTTGTTCCAATCAAAGATAAGCCGGCTTCTTTTAATTTTCTAATAACCGTCGCGTCATAAACCGCCCGGCAAGAAGAAAGAATTTTAGAAGCACAGGTAATCTCTTTACCTTGAATACAAATATTATCTTTTATTGCTATCGGCAGGCCAAAAAGAGAAGAATTTTGAGAACTTGATAAAGAAAAATCCGGGTAAGCCTCAATAAAAGCGTTTAAGCGCGGGTTATATTTATCTATCCGCTCCTTAAAAAAAGAATAAACCTCTTCAGGGTTTATTTTTTTATCTTTTATATCCCGGGCTATCTCATATCCGGACTTCTCGATTAAGTTTAGATTCATTTTGGTACTATGTTAAATTTTATCTGTTTTATAATCACAGATACACACAGATGAATTCGGATTCACACAGATGTTATCTCATCAACGAATATACGAATCTATTACGAATTTACGAATAACAAATTAATTCGTATATTCGTAGGGATTCGTAAATTCGTTGATTACCTTTTATCCTGCAATCTGTGCGCATCCCCGCTTTTAACAAAAATTTTCATTCGATAACCTTTGGAATTTTAAAAAACCCGTCTGAAAGAGAAGGGGCATTATTTAAAATATCTTTTCTTGTTGAGTCTTGGATAGCTTTATCTTGCCGCGGCGGTGTTTTTAATGACTGCTGCTGGGGCCCCCGCATCGGCTCTACTCCTTCGATATCAACTTCTTTGAGCTTATCTACATATTCAATAATTTTAAAAAGCTGTAAATTCGAGCTTTCTTCCGGGCTGATTTCAATTCTGGCTAATTCCCCTATGCGTTTTATTATTTCTTTTTCAATCATAATCTATCCTACCCGGTTTTTTGCTTATCCTTAAACAAGGTTAGTTCTAAAAAAGTCTGAAGCCGGCGGGAACGGCTGGGATGACGCAACTTGCGCAAGGCTTTTGCTTCGATTTGCCTTATTCTTTCCCGGGTAACTTTAAACACCGAACCCACTTCTTCCAACGTCTTTGGGCTTCCATCTTCTAAGCCAAAGCGTAAAGTAAGAATATCTTTTTCCCGGTCGGTTAATCCCTGCATTATATGGCTTAACTCCTCTTTGAGCATAGAAAATACGGTTACGTTAGCCGGAGAAGCAGCCCTTTTGTCTTCAAGAAAATCGCCAAAAGAAGTATCTCCTTCATCACCAATAGGAGTATGAATAGAGATCGGCTGTTGAGAAACCTTCAAAATATCTTTTATTTTGGAAACAGGCAGTTTCAACTCAGATGCCAACTCCTCAGGGGTAGGCTCTTTTCCCTTCTCCTGGATATAGAGCCGGGAAAGGCGGATTATTTTATTTATGGTTTCAGTCATATGTACAGGTATTCTTATTGTGCGAGCTTGGTCGGCTATAGCCCGGGTTATAGCCTGCCTTATCCACCAGGTAGCGTAGGTAGAAAACTTATAACCTCTTTTATACTCAAACTTCTCTACCGCTTTAATTAAACCGATATTACCCTCTTGAATTAAATCTAAAAAAGAAAGGCCTCTGTTTACGTATTTTTTAGCGATACTGACAACTAACCTTAAATTCGCTTCAACTAGTGTTCTTTTGGCGGCGTTGTAAGCGAGGGCTTTCTTTGAGATAATTTTCATTTTTTCCTTAGTATCTTTCTCAGGAAAACCTAATATTTTAACTAAATCCCTTTTTTCTTTGGCCAGCTTACGCTTTTGGCTTTGGGCCTGCTTTGACCTTTTATTCTTCAATCTATCTATCTGCCGGTTTAACTTAACTATTTCATCTACCGCCTTTCTTATTTTATCTAGAATCTGCTCAATTATGCCGATTGTAAAATGAAAGCTATTAAGAATTTCTTTTTGAGTGTCGGTTTTTTTGGTCCGGGAAAGGCGCCCGTATAATTTTCTGATTCTTTCACACTCTTTTTCTTTATCTTTAATCTCTCCTTTTACGAAATCATCGGGGTTTAAGCTTCCCTTGATTAACTTCTGGGAAATTCTAACGAAAATATCCTTAGCTATTCCGGTTGAAAAAACTTCATCTCTCAATTCAGATTCAGCGGTTTCGATTTTTTTGGCCAGGCCTATTTCTTCTTCCCGGGAAAGCAAGGGTATCTGGCCCATTTGCTTAAGGTACATTTTAACCGGGTCATCTATCGGCCCGGACTTAGCCGGCTTTTCTTTCTTTTTTTCTTTTTCTATTTCAGTAACTTCTTTAGTTTCAAGTATGCTTATGTTTTTCTGATCCAGCTTTTCAAAAACCGCCTCAAGCTCCTCCGGCCGGCTTAAGTCTTCAGAAAGAAAGTGGTTTATCTCATCGTAAGTTAAATAACCTTTTTTCTTACCCAAATCAACCAGCTGATTAATGTTTCTCTCTATTATTTTTTTCTTATTCATCATTTACCTCGCTATTGGCTTGTTTGTATAAAGCGATTAACTCTTCTAATTTTGCTTTATCTCCCTGAGCGTCAACTTGCTCTATTTGGTTTTTTAGTTTTTCTTTTTTCTCTAGAATATGCTTACGGCGCAGTTTAATCAAGCTTTTTTTAAGGCTCTCTTCATCCTGGGGAATGCCTTCTTCTAAAATAATCCGGCTGACAAAACCACTGACCGCCGCCTCATCGATACTGGCTAATAGCTCCCTGGGCGAAAAATTAGTTTCAAGGCTATGGCGGCTAAAAAGAAAAGAAACCGCTTTTTGAGCCAAAGGATGAGTAAAATCGCCGGCTTTAAAATTTTTCTTAACCAAAGAAAAAACTTTCGGATTAGTAAAGATAGATTTAATTAAAACTTTCTCGGTAACCGAAGCAGCTTCGGATAAAGCCGCCCGGTTGTCAACAGGCTTTCGGCTGTTTTTGAAGCCGGCGCCGGCTGAAAACTTTCTTTTATACTCAGAAATAACCGCTTCTTCTTTTACCTTTAATTCCTGGGCAAGGCGGGAAAGATACTGGTATTTTTTTACCTGGTCATCTATCCGGTTTAAAGTAGCAAGCATACTTTCGGCTATTCGGCTTTTATCTTCTATATTTTGCGGGTTGAACTTTTTCTTAAGCACCTTCATCTTATAATCAAAAAAACCGCAAGGCTTATTTAACAGGCTTAAAAAATAATCCTTGCCTTTATTTCTAACGATAGAGTCCGGATCCTGGCCCGCCGGTAAATCAACTACCTCAACTTGCATCTGGTTATCAAGCACTGAGTCTATTGTCCTAAACATAGCCGCTTCTCCGGCGTTGTCTGAATCAAAAACCAGGACTACTTTTGAGCAAAACCTGCTGATAAGTTTTATTTGTTCGTTAGTCAAAGAAGTGCCCAAAGAAGCAGTAATGTTTTTTACCCCCCGCATAAAAGGGGTTACCATATCCAGATAGCCTTCAACTATAAAAACAAAACCTTCTTTGATTATCTCTTTTTTAGCTAAATTCAAGCCAAAAAGAGCCTTTCTTTTGCTGTAAATTAAGCTTTCTCCGGAATTAATATACTTAGGGGCTTTGCCTCCTTCCTGCCAGGTGCGGCCGCCAAAAGCAATTACTCTCTCCCGAACATCATGGATAGGAAAAACCACCCTGTCACAAAAAACATCCCGAAAGCCGCCGCCGGATGAACTAACCAAAGAAGCCTTATCCAGCACGCTCAACGGAAAACCTTTTTTGCGCAAATAATTAAGCAAGCTATTTCTGCCGGGGGCAAAACCCAAACCGAAAGTGTCGATAGTTTTCTCGCCTATCCCCCGCTTTTTTAAATAGCCTAAAACTGCCGCCTGCTCTTTTGATTTTAAAATTCGTTGGTAGA
Source organism: Candidatus Omnitrophota bacterium (assembly GCA_003565945.1). Lineage (GTDB taxonomy): Bacteria > Omnitrophota > Gorgyraeia > Duberdicusellales > 4484-171 > PXAH01. The sequence goes on along the minus strand of PXAH01000088.1, from coordinate 2,164 downwards.
AGCCGGCGGCCGCTTCTAGGGCGTCAAAACAGGAATTTTTTAAATTGGTATCACGGCTCTTCTGGTAAGGAATATTCATTCCCAGTTTCTTAGCCAGCATCTCTACCGCTTCCGGAAAATTAACCTTCTCCATTTGCATTAAAAACTGGAAAAGCCCTCCCCCCTGGCCGCAGCCAAAACAATGAAAAATCTGCTTTTGGGGGCTGACCACAAAAGAAGGAGTTTTTTCTGAATGGAAAGGGCAGCAAGCTTTAAAATTACTGCCTGTTTTTTTTAAAGGCAAGTAACCGGATACAAGGTCAACGATATCTACCCGCGCTTGTATTTCTTCGATAAATTTTTCCGGAATCATAACCAGTTTATCTACGAATTTACGCCCGCCTTGCCAAACCGCAAGGCGAGACAAGAATCTCTACGAAATCATCATCGAATTTACGAATCTCTACGAATATACGAATAATAAATTAATTCGTACATTCGTAACTGATTCGTACATTCACTGATGCAATTCCGTAATTCGCTGATAGCAACTTACTTGCGTTTAACCCGCTTAAACCCTGATACCTCGTAAACTTTAAAGTTTTTCTCGGCTTGAAGGTGGTCGAGCATAAGGTTAATTCCCACATTGTCGGAGGCGATGTGAGAAGCAAAAATCACGTTAATTTTTTCTTCTTTACACTTTTTGTAATGTTCCTCGGACTGATGCATAGCTACAATTGTATCAACACCCTTTGCCGCCAGCTCCTTGTAAATGCCTTTCGGGCCTTCGGTGCCGCCGGTAAACTCAAGATGAACCTTGCTGCAGCGGGATAATTTATTTCCAACAACTATCTTAGGAGGATTATTCATTTTAGCCGCGTGCTGGTATTCGCCAATAGAGTAAAGTATATCCATTATCTCTGAAAGCCGGCAAGGCTTAGCTTGATCAATCTTTTTCCTTAAAAACTGATAGGCAAGGTTATCGCAAGGAGTATGCATACAGAAAAAATTCAAATCCAAAAGCTTAGCGGCGCAGTAGGTACGGTTAAAGTTGGCAGAATGAACTCTTCGGCTAACCTCATCTTTGCGCTGATTGAGGGCAGTCTCAGATAAACTTACCGAAATTCCATAATCGATAAGTCCGTCTATTTGCAAATCCATAACTTCATAGAATTGAGCGAAAGCATGCCCTTGGGGGTGGTGGGAAACAGCTAAATTTATTTTAGCCCCTTTTTGGTTTAGCCTGTCGGCTAAAAGAAGCTCTCCTACACCGACATCTACCCCCACAATAGCTTCCTTTATTTCCTGTTGAGGGTTACCCCAAATAATCCGGGTATCGGCAAAGGGGTTAAAAAGAGAGTCTTGGTCAAAATAATCCTTTTCTTTCTTTGGCAGGTTATCGAATTTTTCTTTTTCGCGGGCAAGAGCTTCTTTAATTGCTGATTTGGTACGAATATCGGCTTCAATGCCCTTATCAACCACCTTTTTATAAATCTGATTAAGTTTCACAAATACCTCCTTTAATGAGACCATGATTTACGCGACCAACGGAAGCGTAAATCATAAGGTCGAATTAAACCCTTGACTATTTTCCAAGCGTTAACAAATAAAAATTGTCAAGGGTCACGTCTTCACTTGACCTCCCTCAAATAATCTTCTACTTTATTGTTTAACTTAAAATCCCGGTCAATAATTTTTTCGGCAGGCCCGGCAACAGCTAAATAAAAAACCGGCGCGACTTTCTTCGCCAATCTATAAGATAAGCCGTTTTGGATGTGTTTTGGATTAAAAGAAGCCAGGTGAAACAAAAAAATAAGCACACTCAAGAAAAAAACCGCCCGAAAACCGCCTAGCCCAAGCAGAATTAATTTTCTTTTTACTGAAATATCACCCTTAGGTAAAAATAACCCCAAAAATAAATTAAGAAAAAAAAAGGCTGCTACTACCCCCGCAAAAATAAGCAAAAAAACAACTGGATAAAGATAGCCGGGATTAATAAATCTGGTTTTGGCCCTGATGGCTTCCGATAAATGAGGATAAAATTGAAAAGCAAAAAAAACCGCGCACAAAAGTCCGGTGATTTTACAAATTTCCCGGAAAAGCCCTCGCGAGACAGCGATATAACTTACTCGCAATAAAAGAACTAAGAAAAATATATCTATGATTTCCAGTCGCCCGGCTATGC
>PXAH01000001.1 GCA_003565945.1 Candidatus Omnitrophota bacterium | reverse complement strand
GGGCAAAAGAGGTATATCTCGCCTTCTGACCCGGAACTTGAGGATATATTTTTTGAAAGTGAGGAAAATCCGAAATTCAGTAAACTAACTAAAAAGCAGACTGAGAAGATAGCTATTCGGATTATGGAGGGGGTGCGGCGCCTTTCCGGCCAGGAATGGGATCAGAAAGATGCCGAGGAAGTTAAAAAAGCTCTAAAGAAAGAAGTCAAGATAAGGCATTAACTAGTTAGCAGGACGGCTAAAATTAAACAAATTTATGGATAGCTATGTATTTTTTGACGTTGACGGGGTTTTGATAGACGGGCAGTCGCAGAGGTATTTGCTAAGATATCTTTTTAAAAAAAAGCGGATAAAGGCTTTTTTGTTTTTAAAGCTAGCGGCCTGGTTTTTTATATATAAAATGGGGCTTTGCAATAATCCGGAAAAAATAAGAGAGAAGGCCTACAGGAATTTTAGAGGCTGGGAAATTGATCAAGCTAAGAGGTTATTTAAAGACTTTTTTCAAAAAGAAATAAGGCCGCGCCTGAACAAAGAGATAATAGCTATTTTAAAAAATCACTTAGAAAAGGAAGAAAAGGTAGTTTTAATTTCAGCCGGGCTAAAAGAAATTGTAGGTATTTTGGCTGATTTTTTAGGGGTTAAATATTGCCTTGCCGCTGAGCTAGAAGAAAAAAAGGGTAAATATACGGGAAATTTATCTAGAAGCGCGCCTTATGGGGAAGGCAAGGTTGAGGCAATAAAAGATTTTTTCGGAAGTGACAAGGATGTTTTTGCTAATAGCCGGGTTTACGCGGATCATTACTCTGATTTGCCTCTACTGGAGAAGGCAAAAAACTCTTGTGTAGTAAATCCCGGCTGGAAATTGCATAGATACGCGAAGAAAAGAGGTTGGAAAGTATATAGTATGGATTTTAGGAGGGTGTATGGTTGAGTTTATCTATGTGGTGGCTTCATTTATTACTTTTTTAGGCAGCGCCTTTTTAGGAATTTTTGTTTACCTCAAAAATAAAAACTCTACTTTGCATCAATCATATTTTTTAATGAGCTTCAGTGTTGCTTTTTGGAGCTTGGGGTTATCTCTTTGTCATTCCTCCGTATCTTTTCAGAATGCCCTTATCTGGAACAGGTTTTTACACACTGTCGCTATTTTTATTCCTATATTGTATTTTAATTTTATATTGGAGCTATTATCTTTAAAAAAGAAAAAGAAGAAAATTTTGGCTACTGGCTATATTTTTTCATTTATTTTAGCAGGTTTTTCCTTTACTGCTTTGCTAATTAAAAGTGTGGAGCCTAAGTATTGGTTTAGGTTTTGGCCTGTGCCTGGTTTTCTTTATCCTTTATTTCTACTGCTGTTTTTTTATCTTTTTTTCTATTCGTTTTGTTTGCTTTACAAGAGGCACAAAGCAATTACGGGAGTTGAGAGAAATCAGTTGAGATATATCATTTTAGGCTTGGTGGTGGGTGCTGTAGGAGGAAGCACTAACTACCCTTTATTTTATGATATTAAGATTATGCCCGCGGGTAATTTCTTTGTATTTTTCTATGTTGTGCTATATGCTTACGCGATCGTTAAATATCAACTTATGGATATAAAAATAGCTATTACCCGCACAGGTTTGATAGCCCTGGTGTATTTGTTTGTTTTAGGGCTTCCTTTCTGGCTGGGTTTTACTTTTTTGGGCAGAGGTGCTTGGGTTGTACCGGTTTTATTTATGGGGGTACTTGCGACCATAGGGCCTTTTATTTATAGTTATTTACGCAGAAGAGCTGAGAATGTTCTTTTACGGGAGCAAAAAGGCTATCAACGGGCTTTGAGGGATTTTTCATCTACCCTTATTTTTATCAAGGATATTGAAGATTTGGTTCAGAAAGTTGTTTTAAAAATAATGGAATCTATAAAATTAAACTTCTCCGCCCTATACCTAAAGGATAAGGAAAGTTTTTGTTTGAGGGCTAAGCAAACAAAAGATGGTTTCCAGCTTCCGGATAAAATTGATTATAACAGTTCATTTATTGCTTCAGTTGGAAAAATGAGCCTGCCGATGCCCGGTGAATATCTCCCATCTTTGGAAAAAGTAAATTTAGGCGTAGTTTGCCCTTTATTTCTTAAGCAAGAGCTTCAAGGTTTTATTCTTTTAGGCCAAAAAGAGAAGGGAGTTATTTTTACAAATACCGATTTAGATATACTCAGTATTCTCTCTAGTGAAGTTTCTTTGTCTTTGTCAGAGATTCACTACTTCCAGGAATACCAGAAAGCAACTCACCAGAAGCATAAGCTGGAAATAGAAAAGGCCCGCGTCGAAAGTGCCTTTCAGATTGCTGACGCCTACCGGCATGAGCTGGGCAACATCATCAATATAATTTCGGTATCTTTGATGAATTTAAGCACAGCCGGCGGTTACCAACCGACAAAAGAAGATATAGAGGAAACCAGAAAATCTATCAGCAATAACGTAAAAAGAGCTACTCAGATCTTTAATGCCGTAAAAAGCTATAATGAAAACTCAAACAAGGAACTGAAGCCTCAAAAACTGGATAATCTCTTAAATTACGCCTTAGAAGAAGAAAAAGAAATTTTAGCCAAAGAAAACATTAAACTAGGCCTGGATATTACCAGAAACATCGAAGTTAAAGCTAATAATAATCTTAGGTCAGCTTTAATTTATCTAATAAAAGGAGCCATAACCGCTATAGACTATATCCAACCGGAAGAAAAACTAATTCAAATAAAGCTAACTAAAAATGAAGATAAAGCCCTGCTTAATATTTCTGACACCGGCGGAGATGTTACCCAGGATAAGCACTACCAGGGAGTAGGAATAGAGAGGGGTAGAGAAGGCGGAATCCTTTACTTTTTAGCCAGAAGAATTATCTTTGACCACAGAGGAGAGTTTCAATTCAGTTCTTTCGGGGATAAGGGTACTACTTTCTTGATAGAGTTGCCGTTAATTTAGATTTATCAAGATAGTGTTTTTAACCTTGTTTTATTTTAGCTATTTATTATGGTAAGATACTGTTGCTATGGCCGCTAAAAATTTTACTGTATCAATCCGGACAATGAAGATAGATGATTTAGCTTCTGTTTTTTATTTGGGAGAAACTTTATTCACACCCTATGACTTTCCTAATCTTTACCGTACTTGGGACCAGTTTGAAGTAGCTGGCTTTTTTGTTGCCGAGCCTGAGTTATGCTTGGTAGCCGAAAGCAACAATCAAATTATTGGATTTACCTTGGGAACAATTATTAAAAAAAGCAATACTGCCTGGAATTATGGGCATTTAGTTTGGCTGGGCGTTGCCAAGAAATACCAAAAAGAAGGGGTAGCTCAAAAGCTGCTTAATAATTTCAAGCAGATAATGATTGAAAAGGGAGTGAGGATTTTAATCGTTGATACTCAGTCAGACAATAAGCCGGCAGTTAAGTTTTTTAAAAAGTGCGGATTTACCAACCCCAAAAAACATCTTTATATGACCTTAAATTTAGATAATTTCAGCGAGGATAAATAACTTAGAAACCTCTTAAAAAATGAAAAAATCAGCAGTTGAGGCTCAGCGCTTAAAAGAGAATTTAAAAAAAATGATAGATATCTACAGCCCTTCCGGGAAAGAGGCTGAGATTATAGATTATCTGGCAGCTTATTTAAAAAAATTCAATCTGAAACTAAAACGTCAGAAGGTTGATAAAAACCGTTATAATATTGTTCTGGAGGGGGAAAATACCGGCCCTCAGGGCTTTTTATTTATTGGCCATGTGGATACGATAGCTGCTTTTAGTTTAAAAGATTATTCTTCTCAGGAATCCGGCTCAGGCCTAATATCCGGCTTAGGGTCGGTAGATATGAAGTCAGGATGCGCGGCAATGATAGAGTCTTTCATAGCATTTAAAGAAAAAAACGGCTGCCTTCCCTCAGCGGATTTAGCTTTGGTTGTAGGAGAGGAGGATTCCGGGGATGGGGCATTAAGGCTGCTTGAAGACTATTCATATCTTTGGGCTATAGTGGGTGAGCCTACTAATTTAAAGCCTTGCTTGAACCATTATGGTTATCTTGAATGTGAAATTAATACTTACGGCGTCCGCCGGCATGCTTCTTACAGCGGCAAGAATCATAACGCGGTTTCTTCTATGCTTAATTTACTTCTTAGTTTAAGAGACTATCTTAACTCTGAAAGTAAATGTATCTATAATATTCGAGATTTACACAGTTCTGACGCCGGTTTTTCGGTTCCTGACAGTTGTGCTTGCTGGTTGGATGTCCATGCTCCGGCCACGATAAGTCTTGACTGCTTAAGAAGCGGGGTTTCTCAAGTTGTGGATGATTTTTCAAGAAATCAGCCAAAAAGCAAAGTTTCCTTATCTTTTCCTACAATACATAAGGGTTATAAAATTTCCCATGGCCAAAAAATGATAGATAAAATAAAGGAAGCTTACCGAAAAACTGGTCTAAAATGGAGCCTCGGCCGGTTTCGCAGCGACTCTGATGCCAGCATTTTGTATGCAGCCGGAATAAATCCGCTTGTTTTGGGCCCGGGTAGTTTAGCCAAAGCCCACAGCGAAAAAGAGAGCATTAATTTTGAACAAGTAGTTAAGGCTTCTGAGATTTATTTTAATCTTTTAAGTTTAGGCCCTTCCCCCTGTCACACCGTGTAGGTTTGGGGCTGTCCGAATTGCATGATAATAATAATTGTGCTTAATTATTTCTTATGATAGTCTGGGTAAGCAATGTTTTTGTTTATAACTATCTTTTTCTATTTATGGTTATTTAGCGTAATCTTTGTTCCCATAATGGCTGTGGGAAAAAAGAGAAACGTTGCGGCTTGGTTTATATTTGCTTTTTTCTGCGGCCCCCTGCCTTTGTTAATTCTTCCTTTTTTAGATACTTTAGAGGACAAAAGTCGTGGCTACGTTTCTAAATCTGTCTTGGATGCCTTAGAGGAAAAAAGCCGGAGTTATTCCTCTAAACCTGTTTTGGGCTCAAACTTAAAGGCATTGAGAGGCGAATTAGAAAAAATCAAAAAGGATTTTTATTTATTAGGGCAGAAGCTAAAAAACTTAAGCCAGCGCATAGATATTTTGGCTGATAAGGAAGGCGGGGCTGTTTCTGAACCCAAGCCGGAGGAAAAAAGATCTGTTTGTCAAATAAGTGAGGGAAAATCTGCTATTTGTTCTGGGAACGAAGAAAGCAAAAAAAACAGAGAAGTATTAAAAAGAAAAAGTATCGACAGAGAAGTTGATTTTGGGAAAAAATGGCTAAACAAGATAGGGATTACTATTTTTACTATAGGCATAGCTTTATTGATTACTTATTCATTTCGGCATTTCACGGCTGCTTACAAGATTATTACCGGTTATTTAATAGGTTTTCTTTTGTTTTTTGGCGGGAAAAGGTTTGAGGCAAAAGATAAATTTAAAAATTATGGCCGGGTTTTTTTGGGGGGAGCGGGCGCGGTAATCTACTTTACAACTTACGCGATGCATCACTTTCAGGCTTCCCGCGTTATGCAAAGCCAGTTATTGAACCTTATCTTGTTGGCAGTTGTAGCCGGCGGGATTATCCTTTATTCCTTAAAATATAATTCTCAAATGCTTGCCACTATAGCGGTAGGATTGGGCTATCTTACCTCGACCTTGGGAGATATTGATTATTTTACTTTGATATCCTTGTCAATCTTGGCAATTGTTGTCTTATTTTTAGTGTATAAGATGCAATGGCCAAATCTAATCCTTTCAGGCTTAATTTTTACTTATCTTACTCATTTTTTCTGGATATTTCAACGTATCCACGTTTCCCCCTTATTAATAGAAAATCTGAGCTTTGCTGAGGCGCAGGCCTTGATTAATTTGCTTTTTTTGTTTATTTATTGGTTTGTTTTTTTCTTAGGAGTACATCTGCTAAGCGGCAGGCAAAATAAAAATTTTGCCAATAAACTTTCCAGCGCTAATTTTCTTAATTCTATATTGTTTTTCCTAACCGCCTATCCTTTTATTAATAATCAATTTCCCGACTATAAATTTATTTTTCTTTTCGGGTTGGGTACGGTATATTTTTTAGCCGCTTTTTTATCCTTGAGATTGGAAAGAAAAAAGCTTTTCAACGCTAATATTCTGATAGCTATTTCTTTGCTTACCTTATCGGTCCCTATTAGGCTTCTTTCTTATCATACTAATATAGTTTGGCTGGTTGAGATACCGTTTCTTTTTGGGGCGGGATTAATATTTAAGAAAAGTATTTTTCGTTATTTTAGCTACTTTTTATCCTTGATTCTACTTGTTAAATTCATTCTGGTTGATTCTATTCTTTACGGCCATGTTTTTCGTGAAGTTTATCTTTTTGCTGATTACTTTTCCTGGGCTCAGGTAATATCCATAATTGCTATTCTTTCGATGTTGAGTTGTTTTTTCTTAGCCAGGCATTTTAAGAAAAAAAGCTTGTTTACCAAGGGGGAAACCGGCTTGGCTCAGATATTTTTACCTTTAGCCACAGTTTATTTAATTATTTTGAATTTGGAAACATTTCCTTCTGATTACTTCTCTTTTGCCTTAGCGGTTCAGGCGGTGATTTTATTTTTATTTGCCCTCTGGCTGAAAGATATGATTTTACGTCGTTGTGCTTTTTTTATTTATTTTTTGGCGGCTTTTTCCTTTTTGCTGGCCGGTGATTATCCGGAGTTGAGCCTTCTTGCCCGCCGCTTGATTATTGCTGCTGTGATTTTGAGTTTTCATTTGTTTTACTTTTTCTCCCGCCAATTTTTTCCTAAAAAAGCGGTCAAAGCTTCCGGGGCCGGCGGGGCTGTGGAGAAAATTGTCTATAGCACAGCTGCTTTTTTAACAATAATTGCTGTTTATAGATGCGTTGGCCATTTGTGGATATCTTTAGCCCTTGGCTTTATTGGCACTATATATTTTCTTGTTGGTTTCTTTTTAAAAGATAAGCTTTTTCGTTTGGGAGGGCTTTTTATTTTTGGGATAACATTTATCCGGATTGTATTTATTGATTTAGCCGGACTGCCTGCTATTCATAAAATAGTCAGCTTTATTGCCTTAGGGATATTGTTTTTATCTATTTCTTTTATTTACGCTAAGCGCTATCCGGCCGATAAAACTTAAGAAAAATAGAAATATACTTTGTGCACCGATTTTAGCAAAATTCCAATAAACGGGATACTTGATTTACACACATTCCGGCCCTCGGAGATAAAAGAGTTAATTCCCGCTTACCTGGATGAGTGCAGGCAAGAGGGTATTTTTTGCGTTAGAATTATCCACGGTAAAGGCACAGGCGCTTTAGGAGAAAAAGTTCGTTCAATATTGTCTAAAATCCCCACAGTTATTTCTTTTGCTGTTGCCGGTCAAAATCAGGGCGGGTGGGGAGCAACAATTGTTTATTTGGCTTCTTTAGAAAATAAGAAAAATGAACAAAGAAAATCTGGATAAAATAGGAAAAGAGATAAAATCCTGCCAAAGGTGCGCTCTGGCTAAGACACGCACCAATTGCGTGCCGGGGAAAGGTAATCCAGAGGCGGATTTATTGTTTGTGGGTGAGGCACCCGGTAAAAATGAAGATTTAAGGGGTGAACCTTTTTGTGGCAGAGCCGGTGAGGTTTTGGACCAACTGCTTCAGGTTGCCGGCCGGATGAGAAGTGAGATATTTATTGCTAATATCTTAAAGTGCCGCCCGCCCGGCAATCGTAATCCCAGCCCGGATGAAATCAAGCTCTGTACGCCTTACCTTATCAGGCAGATAAAAGTTATCCAGCCTAAAATAATTTGTTGTTTGGGCAACTTTTCATCCTCTTTTATAATGGAGAAACTAGGCTTAGCCAATAAAATTCAGGGGGTGGGAAAAATTCACGGTAAGGTTTTTATTCCGCCTAAGGCCGGCTCATTGAAGGTAATCCCTTTATATCATCCGGCCAGTGCTATTTATAATCCAGGTATGATTAAGGTTCTTGCCAAAGACTTTGAAATGCTCAAAAATATACCCGTTTAAGGTTAGCTAAGAAGAGAGCCTTTGGCAGAGGCCGCTAAACCATTCTTGCAGGCTATTGTATTTGTCGCGGATTGTTTCATTTAGCTGAAATAGCTCTTGGGCCGGAATTCCATAGTAGTTGTTTCTGAATTCGCTCATTGTTGATTGGCCAAGGACTACATCGCGGAAGAAAAAAATTAAAAGGCAAAAAAAGAGGATTAAAAAAACAACTAAAAAAACAAAAAGGGATTTAACCGCTATTTTTTTTAAGAAAGCCTTAAGCATTAAGATTTTTTTCTTGAGAACTTCTTTTTTGTAGCTCATCTTGATTTATTATACCAAGTATTTTGATTTAAAAAACGATTTTTTTCATTTAGGTGTTGAAATTTGCCGTTTTCGAATTTTTAGGCAATAAAGTAGTATTTTTGAGTAAAATATGTTATATTATGTAAACGTTTACATTTAAAAGTATATAATATGTTAAAAATAAGGGATATTTCTGGATTAGTTCTTTGCCTTGTTTTTTTTCCTTTAGTTGTTTCAGCCGGCCTTAATCTTTCGGTGCTTCCCCGCCAGGGCGGCAGTAGCTTACGCTTTAGGAATGTTTTACCGGGTGAGGCGTCAGAAGAAGAGGTTACTTTAAGGATTTCTTCCCAAGCCCAGGGCCGTTATCAGGTAACCCAAAGGCTGATTGAGCCGATAGTCAATGAGCATGGGCAGGAAGCAGGGCCGGAAGCCTTAGTTTTTTACGCGCTAAGAGGATCTAACTTTACGGGAAGCCTCTACCAGGATTCGCCACTTTGGCTAGGAAGAGGTGAGCGGGTCTTATATTCTTCGGACCAGCAGGGTAGTGCCGATTCTTTTGTAATGGCCTATGCTTTGGATACTAGCAAATTGAATGCTGCCGGAAGGTTTAGAGGCAGGGTTCTTTACCGCTTAACTCCTGTAGGTTGGCATGGAACCGAGAAAGCAGCTGTTTTAGATATTTCTTTTGAAGCGAGAGAAAGTTTTGATTTAGAAGTTGAGACATCTTCCCGGAGCAAGAGGTCCTTACGGCTTTCAACCCGTCACCCGGAAGATAAAAAGGGCTATATAGCTTTTAACCTTAAAGGCCGCCTAGGGCAGAGATATCAGATAAACCAAAGAATTAATCAGGCTTTTGAAAATGAAAGGGGTGATAAGCTTTCTTCGGATGTTTTGCAGTTTTTAGTTGAAAGTCAAAAGGGATCATCCGGTTATTCTTCTTGGTCTATTTTACCTGATAAACCAGTTTCAATATATACCTCAAACCAGGCAGGCGAAGGTGAGCGGGTATTGATTAGTTTTTTTGTTGATTCGGATAAGCTGGCAGAGATACCTTCGGGGCTTTTTCGCTCTTACTTTTTTTATGAGATAGAGGGGGAAGGATCTTTGATTAAACGGGTTCCAATAGAGGTTGAGCTGGAGTCAGAGCCGGTCTTTAACTTTAAGGTGGTTCCCGAGCAAAGAGGTGGTTTAAATTTTTCAGTTTTGGGGCCGGGCCAGCCGCCTATAGAAAAAGAAATCATTATTGAGGTAAATAGTAATATGCATACCCCCTACAACGTAGTTCAACAAATGAATCAGCCTTTAACCAATGAAAAAGGTCAAATTTTGCCTTTTGAGAATTTTAAGGTTAAAGTTATTGCTTTAGACGGCCAAGAAGGCCATTTTCCTTATTCCCGGTTTACTTTGGTTGAAGCGGGTGATACTCTTTTATTTTCTTCCGGCCAAAGAGGCGAGCCGGCAAGATTTAAAGTAGTTTATTCGCTTGAGGCGGGGGAAGGCGCGGCTCCGGGAGACTATGTAGCTAACATAAGTTTTTCTTTGCTGCAAAGATAGAAGTTATTAGGATAGATTTTAAATTATCAGGAGGTGCTAGGATGAAAAGTTTAATTTGTTTGTTGGCTTTAGCTGTGGCATTAGCCATGCCTTGTTTGGCCGGAACGACTGTTGATTCTGAAACAATTACCGTAAGGGCGCGTATCGAAACAATAAGCCCGTCCCTCAATATTACGATTAACGAGGTTAAGGGAGATAATTGGACTACCAGAAATTCAGTTGATTTTGGTAATCTTGTTTTTGACGGCAACTATGACGTTTGGAGGGCAGAAAGTTATTACGCTGTAGATGTTGGGGTTTCCGGTAATGTTGATGACTGGACAATTACCCATACGGCTTCTCCGGTAACCGGCCCGGGTGGAGATTTAGACGAAAATATTAATGTTACTTTTATTCAGCAAGTTACTGACTTAGTTGGCATAGATTTAGACTATGTTAGCTACCTTGCCAGTGATGGAAAATCTTACACCAAAGACGATCTTTTTGGAGGATGGTTAAGAATTTATTATGGTATTGCCGGCGGCGAAGATGATGCTCCCGGAGTTGAACCGATTGGGGCTGACGCCACCCCGGGAACCTATGTGGGAACGGTAACCTTGACCCTTACGGAAAATTAATTTATCAATCCGGGAGCCGCTAGTTTCGGCTCCTGGTAAGATAACAGTTTGATTATGAAAAGAAAGCTGACAAAAGTATTCTGCTTTTTTTCTCTATTTTCTTTCTTGTTTCCATTATCTCTTTTGGCTGTGCGTATAGATCAGGGCCGCTTTATTTTGCAAATGGCGGAAAGGGAGTCTCACAGGGCAATAATTACTGTTGAAAATCCTACTCAGCGGGAAGTCACAGTAGAAGTTTATTTAGAAGATTTTATTTATATTGAGCCTTATGACGGGTCAAAAAGTTTTTTTTCACCCGGCTCAAGAAATACTTCACTTTCTGAATGGGTAACTTTTTCACCCCGCCAATTCACATTGCCTGCCTATGGGCGCCGAAAAGTTACCTTAAGTGTCAGGCCTAACCAGAGTTTTGATACAACTCATTCAGGGGTAATTTTCTTTGAAACTCCTGTAGGCGAAGTGGGGCAAGAAGGAGCGGGTATTTCGCTTAAAACCCGCGTTGGCTCTTTAATTTTTGTTGAGCCCAAGATAAAGAAAAAAGAAGCCGTTTTTTCTCAAATAGAAGGCAGCAGGAACCAAATAGTGGGCAAATTCGTTAATTCAGGAAATTCATTGATTACAGCTGACGGTACTTTTTATCTTTTAGACCGTCAAGGAATGTTAAAGGAAAGAGGCAGTTTGCAGAGCCTTTACATGTTGCCCGGCGACCAAACCAGCCTTAGCCTGCCTTTACCTGATGGCTTACCTTCAGGTGATTACACAATGGTGGTTAATTTCGACTTAAAGGAAGGGGAGGTCTTAGTAAAAGAAATTGATTTTTCTTTACAGCCGTCAGGCCGGATAAGCATTTTAGGCGTAAAGGATTAGCCAGGCATGCGTTTTTTTAAAATATTTTTTTTTGCTTTTTTCCTTCTAATTTCCCAGCCGATTTATTCACAAACTCTAGGGCATGACTATTTAATAGAGTTAGGCCAAAGAGAATTTGCCAGTCAAAACTACGTCAGAGCTCTTCATTACTTTAAATTAGCTCAGACTATTTCACCTGATTCCCGGGAAGCTACTCAATACATCAATTTAATTAGAAGATTAGAAAGAGAGAGAGTTGTAGATGACCGGCGGGTTAAATTTGAGCAAAAAAAAGACTTTGAGGCTGCCTCCAGAAAAAGAGTTATTGACGATATCTTAACCTACCTTATCACTGAAGAAAAGGAAGACATCGAAGAAGAGGAAATTAAAGAAGAAGATTATCTTGCCCAGCCTTCAAGGCTTAAGGTAATCCGGCAAACCTTAGCCAGCCTGGAAGAAACAATGCGGCAAAAAAAGAAGATAGAAAAGGTTGAGCCAAAAGAAGAGCCGGCTCCCAGAGTATTGCCGCGGGAATTTATTAAGGAAAAAACAATTAACCTGGCTGATTTTTCTTTGGATGACTCTCCTTTGCTTTTAGAAGTGCCGCCGGAAAGGTTGGTTCAAGTAACTTCTAAAGAAATTGAAAGGTTTTTAGTGGTTAACCCGGATATTGCCTCAGTGGAAAGAATCGATAGAGCTAACTTAAAGATTCGAACCAGAAGGCGTGGTTCTACCTTTATCCATATCTGGGATGATTCCGGAAGGTGGACTCTTAACTTGGAAGTAGAAATTCCTTTTGTTTTTGAAGAAGAGCGGGAGTGGGAAGAAGGTGAAAGTTTTGATTTTGTTTACCGGGCTGATTGGCGCAGCTATTATAGCGGTTCCAGATTAAAAGATTTAAATAAACAATCTTCAGATTTTCTTCACTGGGCCGGCACATCCGGGCCTACTCCCTACGGGAATCTTTCCGGGCATCTGGAGTGGAGAAGGGTAGACAACAGGGATGTGGTAACCGGCTACGGGCTTAAACTAACTGAAGGCAAATTTCTTGATTTTGAAGATTTTTCCCTTTATGGCTTTGATTTTAGAGAATCCTTTTCTCCTTTAAGTTTTCCCGGAATGTATTTAAGGGGAGGTGCTTTGAAGTCGCCGGCTTTCAGGCGTAATATTGAGTACGCGCTTGTTTACGGCAG
>PXAH01000140.1 GCA_003565945.1 Candidatus Omnitrophota bacterium | reverse complement strand
CTCTTTCCCCTGCCCATATTCTGACCCTTACCACTGAATCATTCTGAACCAAAGCCAAGGGGATATCAGGCCTGACATTTTCACCGGTGTCAACATAAATCATGCTTACTCTGCCGGCAATAGGAGACTCAACCCGCGCCTTTTCAAACCGATAACCTACTACATCTCTATCAACAGTAAATAAAAGCTGTCCTTTATCTACAATATCCGCTTTGCGTACCAATTTTTGATAAATTTTACCCTCAACCCGTGGATAAATTTTTACCTCTTCCTTAGCCCTGACTACGCCGGTAAAATGAGTGAAAAGAAAAATATCTCTTTTTTCAACCTCAATAGCGCTAACCGTAAAAGGGCGCGGCTGAGACTCCGGGCTCTCCCGGGCGCAAGAGAAAAAAAAGATAAATAACAACAAAAATAATAATTTAATCTTCATTTAGTGCCTCCATCTACTCACTACTCTCTACTTGCTACTCTCTCTACCTCCAGCTGTCCAGCCGCCAGAAGCACTCCATAATAAGAAACTATGGTTCTGTATCTTACTTCTTTGAAGGCCGACTCAACATCAATTAAATTCAGATGAGCATCCAAAAGCTCAATCTCCGACGCTTCACCAACCTTATATCTTTGACGTATAAGCTGGTAAAGCTCTCGCGACCTTTCAACATTCTTTTTTTGGCTTACCATCTCCTCCTCGGCCGCGAGATAATCCTGATAGAAAGAATCTATATCTTTTTTTATCTCATTAAGTATCTCTATTTCCTGAATCCGGGCCTGCTCAAGCTCCTGGTGAGATTTGTTAACCTGAAAATAACGGCGAGCCCCCTCAAACAAAGGAAAAGAAACTTTAAGATTAACCCTCCAATAATCATCCCACTCCTGCCCGCCAGGTATTTGAGAGTATTTAGATGCTGACTGCACCGCTTCTAAATCCAGGCGGGGAAAAAATTCCCCCCGGGAAGAACTTAAATTCCGCTGCCGCTGGCTCACAACATAAGCGGCCGCGGCAAGGCGAGGATGTAGAGAAGAAATTGTCTGGGTTAATGATTCCGGATAATCTTGCTCAGCCGAAAAAGAAAAATCGCCTTCAAGGAAAATTTTTTCTCCCGGATCGTACCCGATAATATTTTTAAAGTCATTTAAGCTTTTATGATGTTCGGATTGAGACCGGCGCAAACCACTTTTAGCCGAAAGATATTTACTTTCTGAGCGGAGAAGGTCATAGTAAGAAACCATTCCTTGGCTATACCTTGCCTCAGCTATTTGAAACTCCTCTTCCGCTAAAGAAAGAGCTTCTTTCCTGATTTCTAACTCCTGCCGGCTAAGAAGGGAGCGGTAAAAATAGCGGATAACATCAAAAATAACAACCTGCTCATAGGCGCGTTGATTTTCTTTTTGGTGTCTTTTGGCCGAAGAAGCGGCTCTGATATCAGCTATCCGGCTTAAATCCAGTAAACGCTGGCGCAAAACTAAATCAAACTGATAATTTTCATCATAAGTTAAAGAAGGATGATTATCATACCTTTGGGCACTAAAGCCGGCCGCCGCTTGAGGAAAGTAGCTTGAAAGAATTATTCGTTGATTCCAGTGAGCAATTTCTGAATCTTTACGTATTTGGTTGAGACGGGGATTCCTTTCTAAAGCAATCTCAATAGCTGACTTTAAATCAATTACCTGCCCTTCTTCGGCCGCGGCTAAAGCTAAAGAAAAAAGCGAAAAAAAAATCACAAAAAATAAAAACTTATTCACTTTCCAGCTCATTTACCACCTTCTTCATTATATTAAGAAAAGTCTCCCGCTCTTTTGAATTAAGAGAGCTTTTCAGCATTTGAAACCAAAAACTTTCAATCTCTTTCCTGAAGCGATTAAGCTTACGCCTGCCGGCGGCGGTCAAGATAATATTTATTTTGCGCCGGTCGCAGGAATCAATAACTCTTTTTATTTGGCCGGCTTTAACTAATTTATCAACCATAACCGATACGGTCGCCGGAGTAGCTCCCACCTTAGCTGAAAGCTGCTTTAGGCTAACTTTAGAGCCGGCTTCCAGATTAGACAAAATAATCAACTGAGCGCTGGTCACATCTCTAGAAAGCAAATACTTGCTTTTCATGCCTTTTATCAGGCGGGGTACCAGCCGGGAAATTTGGGAAGCTATAGCTCTGGTTCTTTTCATTTTACTTCCTAATAGTTAGCCTACCTAAATATTAGCATATACAACTATACTTTGTCAAGCTTATCAACTATAAAATTATACCTTAAAAAAATAAAGGCAGGCAAATAGCAACTCTGCTTTCAAAATAAAGCAACTCCCGCTAAAACCAGCTAAGGCAAACAGCTGTCCTTCTTGCTCTTGGTGTCTAAGGCTTAGGTAAATCTTTTAAAGCCTGTAGTGACTTAGCGATTTCTGAATCAGGTAGGTGGTACTTTATAAGTTCTTTGTCCAAAAATTTATCATAGCCGGCTAAATCCATTAAACCATGCCCGCTATAATTCATAACTATTACTTTTTCCTTTCCTTCTTCCTTGGCCTTTTTAGCTTCATCAATCGCGCATGCCACAGCATGGCTTGTTTCAGGAGCGCAAATCAAGCCTTCTGTCTGGGCCCAAACAAGAGCTGATTGGTAACATTTAACTTGGTCAAAAGACCTCGGCTCAATTAACCCCTCCCTTACCGCGTGGCTTACCAAAGGCGCCATACCGTGATACCTTAGGCCTCCGGCGTGTATCGGAGGCGGCACAAAGTTATGGCCGAGAGTATGCATAGCTAAAAGCGGTGTCATGCAAGCGGCGTCACCGTGGTCATAAGCAAACGGGCCTTTGGTCAGAGT
>PXAH01000053.1 GCA_003565945.1 Candidatus Omnitrophota bacterium | reverse complement strand
TTAGCCAGGAGCAGGGATTCCCGGGTGTCTCAGGCTCTTGAAAGAATAAGAGACAAAATCGAGATTCGGGCCGGGCCCTTTATCTATATATATGGTTCTTTCCGGGATAATATTCTTTATCTTGACCAATTCCTACTGAATAACCCCGCCGCGGAAGAAGAACTTCTCTTAACTCTTATCCATGAAGCAAGGGTAATTGCTTACCCTGAGAGTCAAGACAAAGATAATGAGGATTTTGCTCAAGCTTGCTTTAGGGATGATTTTTTAAGGCAATTTTGCCGGGAAAAAGGGCAAAAAATAAAGAGAAAACAAATTATTCCTATTTATGAAAAAAAGGATTTTTACGCTTTTGCTCTTGGGCCTTTTTCCGGCGGCCATTTTTATCTTTTTCTCATTTCTAAGTTTGGAGCTTCTCAAAAAGGTTTTTTAGCGGCAAGTAGCTTTCAGGCTCTTAAATCTTTTGAAAGAAAGAAAAGGCTTAGCGGTTTTTATCTTATTCGGGACGGGCTAAAAACTTATCCGACCGGTTGTCCCCAAGTTTACTATCCGGATAAGCTTGCTCTTAATTTAAGTCAAGAGGGGCTGGGCTATGAGCTTGAAACAAAAACCCAGGTTTTGGAGCTGGTGCCGCTAAAAAATACTTATCGGCCGCTTGTTGAGCAGGTAGTAACCAGATTTTTAGGCGGCATAACTAATTCGGGTAAATTTTTGAAAAATTTAGACCGGCTCTTAGCAACAGTTCACTTGTCTCGACATAGTTTTCTTTACCTTTTGGGAGTGCATCCGGAAGGAAAAATCGGTTCCCGCCTTGCTGATGTTGATGATTTACCCGCAGGAGGGCTTTATGAAATTACCGCTTCAGGAGGTGAATCAAAAATAGTAGTGCGCGTAAACAGGGGAAGAGAAGACCGCTTAAAAGATAAGGGCAATACTGCTTCAATTTTTTCAGTACGTGATTTAGCGGATTCAGAGCATATCAGGGCGGTAAGAAAAACTATACAACACCTTAAGCCGCGCGGCTTATCAGTGATGATTGATATCACCGGCCATGTAACGGCAGATAGTGAATTGGTTGCTAAACATCCCTACTGGTTTCACCCCTGGCAGATAGCCCCTGATGCATGGAAAGGTTCTCGCTGGGAAGAAGGGGTAGGGGTAGGCAATCTTCCTTCGGAATTAAGCGATGAGCAAATACTTTCCCAACCGGGAATTGACCATTATAGCGCGGCCAATTCTTTTATTCTTTATTTGAGAAGGCCTACTTTAAAAATTAGGCGTGAACTTGCAAACAGAAATTTTATTTGGGGTAAAGCCGATGAAGGTATCCGCATTCTTTTGAAGCATCATGAGGCAGGATTCGGGCCAATGTCTGATATTGTTCTTTTCAATTTTTGGCATCCTGAAGTTAGGCGATATTATTTTTCAATTCTAAAAAAATGGATAAAGACAGGTGTTAAAGGGTTTCGCGTTGACCTTGCCGGTTATTTTGACCGCAGTTTATTTAAGGAATTCAAAGAGAGGTATCCGGAAATATTTTTTGCTGAGATTTATGATTCTGACCGGGGATTATTTCATATGGAAGCTGAGACCGGCCTTGACGGCTTGTATCATCATCAAGATTTATGGAAGGGTATAACTGAGGGGGTATTGAAGGCTGAGCCGCAAAATCAGTGGCAGGCAATGCGTCAATTGTTAGGTGAATGTAGGCCCCACCTTGATTTAGGGTTTTTGGTAAATTACCTTTCTAATCACGATGAGGATGTGGCTATGTACTGGTTTGATAATGATGCCCAGAAATATCTTGCCTATTTCAGCCTGCTGGCCTTTCTTCCCGGCTATTTTATGTTTACTTTTGCTGATGCTTTGGGGTGGCCGTGGTATCCTTATCCAAAACCTCAGAAAGGGCGTCCGGAGTATGACATTAAGCGGGAGTTAAAAGAAGAAACATTTACCTTTGAGGCAAGGCGGCAGTTTAAGCAATCCGGAATTTCAAGCCAGGCGCTTACAAGAACATTTAACAATCTTTTCGCCCACTCACTTATAGTTGAGGGGGTAGGCAGAACGCTTTCCTTGGCAGGTGATTCATTGGCGCGCAGTGGTTTGGGTTTTGAGTTACTTGATGCCGGCGAGGGAGTTGTAGCCTATCTTCGGCATTATCAGGGGAAAGGCCTAGTGGTTGCTGCTAATCTTTCTTCTTCACCGCGTGAGGCAAAAATAGCCTTAGAAGAAGGGTTTGGTTTGGAGGGCCGGCATAATTTCGAAGCCAGGCTTAATCCCTGGGAAGTGAGGCTTTTTTATATTGGCAAAACTGTGCCTGGCAGAAAAGAGAAGAAAACTAATCAGGTTTTTTTACATTCCGGCAGAGAAGAAAGAGCAAGCCAATCAAGCGATAGAGGTGGCCGGCAGGTGAGAGGCGGCAGAGATGTTTCCCGTGTGCCGGGGGAAAGGTTAGTCATATACCAACTGCCGGTTTTCTCCGCCCTTCCCGAAGGAAGGCGGGCTGAAGGAATGGGTAAATTATCCCATTTGCCTGAAGTTGTGCGCCAGAAAAAAGAAGAATTAGGAATCAATGCTGCTTTGCTTTTGCCTGTTCACCCTACCAGAGATCCGGCTCATTCACCTTATGCTTTTTGCAGTGGCTTTGCGATTAACGAATTACTTATTAATTGGAGATTGGCCGCGGATAAGTATTTTCCAGCCTTACTGGATAATAGGCAATTTAAAAATAACTTGAGCCGGATAGGCCGCCTTCTTGCTTCCGGGGAGGAATGGGTTCATTACCAAGAACAAATCCCTCTGGAGCAAAAACTAGCTCAGGCGGTATTTACTGCC
>PXAH01000015.1 GCA_003565945.1 Candidatus Omnitrophota bacterium | reverse complement strand
AATAGGTAACCGCAATATAATATTTTGTTTCTGGTATTAGAAGTGAATTAGGAAAGTTTTGAATAAGGTTGTCAAAAGCTAAAAAAGCTTTATCAAGCATTCGTTCTTTGAGAAAAATCATCCCGATTTGAAATTGAATGTAGTCAGAGCGGGGGCTTTGAGGGTAGTCTTTGATTATTTGATTATATGTATCCAGAGCTTTTTGAAGTTTTCCTGATTCCTGGTAGGTATCAGCTATTTGAATTCTTGAGCTTACTTTTACGGCAGGGTCGTCGGTAAGTTTTAAAGTTTTTTCAAATTGTTCTATAGCTTTGCTAAATTTTCTTTGTTTTAGGTGGCACCAGGCTAAGCCGTAATGGGCCATGTTTCTAATTGCGGTATGCTCCGGCTGGTTGAATTTTTCTAAAACTGTTTGATAGAGTGAAGCAGAATCATTAATTCTTCCCATTTCGAAAAAAATATCAGCCTTAGTTAAATAGGCCTTAGGCGCAAATTCTCCTTCTGGGTATTGCTTGAGGTAAGTACTTAGGGCTTCCCGGGCGGGAATGTAATCATTGTTGTTAAGATAATACAACCCTTGCGTAAAAAGGCGCAATTGATTATTGCTTATTCGGTCTATAGTTCTTTTTGCCAAGGCGTTTCTTTCTTGATTGAGGTAGGTTAAGCCCAGTCCTTGGTAGATAAGATCGCGCAAGTTAGAGCTTTTAGTTATCTCCAGGGATAAGTTGTAATACTTAACCGCTTTTTCTAACTTATCCGTTTGCCGATAGCTGTCTGCCAAATAAAAGTATATTTGGTCTTTAATCGTTGTTTGAGGATTATTCTGCAGGTATTTTTGTGTTGAATCAATTATTTGATTGAAGCTATTATCTTGTTTATATATTTTAAGTAAACTTTGGTAGGAGTCATCGATTAGTTCTTGAGTGGCCGTGGATTGATTAGTTATTTCTGTGAAAATGAATTTTGCCTTTTCTTTTTGGCTGGTTTCTAAGTAGGTCCTGGCTTTTAGGTATTGGCCTTGAAGGTAGTATTCAAGGTTATCTTTTGCGTTTATTTTTCCCAGATAAGCAAGGCATCCGGGGAAATCTTTCTTTTCAAACAGTGTTTTAGCGATCCAGTAATTGATTCTGTAATCTAGCCGGGGATCTTTTTCAGTTTCCAGTTTTTTTAATTTATCTAAGGCCTGGCTGTAATTTTTTTGGAAATAAAAGCATTTGGCCAGATACAATTTAGCCTCAGAAACTAGCTGGTTTTGAGGAAAATCCTTGATGAATTTTTCAAAGAGAGATTCTGCCGCTTGATAAAAGTTATCGAAAAAAGCCCCTTCGGCGGTGTTAAATTGTCGTTCAGCCAAATTATTATCTCTTGGGTAGACAGGCCAAGAGAAAGTTGTCACAACAAAAACTAAAATTAGAAGAAAGTTTATCGTTTTAGACATGATGTTTAATTTAATTATCTTATATTTGAGGCAGGCGGTAGATTTATTAGCCCGGTAATCTGTAAAATATCTGAGCAGTCGGGGAGTTTTTTCGTTTTTCCGACTGCTCATCCTGAGGAGCGTAGCGACGAAGGATCTCAGGAGATCCTTCAGCCCTTTGGGCTTCAGGATGTGGGGCCGGTCAACATGAAAAATTCCCCGCCCCTCAAATATCTTAATCTAAATTCCTTAGGATGTCAATAGAATGGAAAATAACGTATTAATTTTGGGGAATATCTAAAGTTGAAAAAGCGGACTTTAAAAACCCGGCAGTATAGGATTGCTTAGAAGTTAAAATTTCTTCCGGACTGCCGCAGGCAACAATTTTTCCGCCGTCTTCGCCTCCTTCAGGGCCTAAGTCAATTATATAGTCGGCGCACTTTATTACATCTAAATTATGTTCAATTATACAAACAGTATTTTTCTTATCAACTAGTTTTTTTAAAACAGAAAGAAGTTTACGGGTATCTTCAAAATGAAGCCCCGTTGTAGGTTCATCGAGAATATAGAAAGTTTTTCCGGTTGCTTTTTTTCGCAGTTGCGAGGCCAGTTTAATTCTTTGGGCTTCTCCTCCGGATAAAGTTGTAGCCGGTTGGCCTAGTTTGATATAACCAAGGCCTACTTCATTTATAGTTTGTAGGATGTTAGTTATCGAGGGGATATTTTCGAATAAATTAGAAGCTTGATCTACACTCATTTCTAAAACTTCAGAAATATTTTTTCCCTTATACCTTACCTGTAGTGTTTGCTGGTTAAATCTTTGTCCTTGGCAAACTTCACAAGGTATATAAATATCAGGAAGAAAATGCATTTCAATCTTTTTAGTTCCTTCACCCCGGCAGGATTGACAACGTCCTCCGGAAACATTAAAGCTAAAACGTGATTTTTTAAATCCAGATGCTAAAGCTTGCGGTAATTTGCTGAAAAGTTCTCTTATTGGGGTCAATACACCCGTATAGGTAGCCGGGTTTGAGCGAGGTGTTCTTCCGATAGGAGATTGATCGACAATAATTACCTTATCAATATTTTCAAGTCCTTCTATTTTCTTAAATTTACCGGGTTTTAGTTTTGATTTATAAATATTTTTAGCCAGAGCCCGGTAAAGTATCTCTTCTACTAAAGTTGACTTTCCTGATCCGGATATTCCGGTTACGCAGATAAAGGTTTCTAAGGGGAATTTTACGTCTATACTTTTAAGGTTGTGCTGGCGGGCGCCTTTTATCAGAAGACAGGGCTTACTTTTGTAGTTTTTTCTTTTTTCAGGTAATTTTATGCTTTTTTCTCCTTTCAGGTACTGAGCGGTTAAGCTGTTTGATTTTTTTATTCCGTTTTTTTTACCCGAGTAAACAACTTTTCCTCCCTGGGCTCCCGCGGCCGGGCCTAAATCAATCAAATGATCGCAAGCTTCAATCATTTGGCGGTCGTGCTCGACTATAATTATTGTATTTCCTAGTTTTTTAAGTTTTTGGAGAGTTTTAATTAAGTTTTGATCATCTTTGGGGTGTAGGCCTATTGTGGGTTCATCGAGAATATAAATTACCCCTGAAAGGGATGAGCCGACCTGAGTAGCCAGTTTTATTCTTTGGGCTTCTCCGCCTGATAAAGTTGAGCTCAATCTGTCCAGGCAAATATAGGAGAGGCCTACTGAAAGGCAAAATTGAAGTCTTTTTTTAATTTCTTTAATTATTTCAGCCGCGATTTTATTTTCAAAACCGGTCAGTTTGAGGGTAGAGAAAAAATCAAAAGCAGCTTGAATATTCATTTCTATTATTTGCCAGATGTTATGGCCTCCAATTGATACCGAAAGAACTTCTTTTTTTAAGCGTCTTCCGTTGCATCCCGGGCAAGGCAGTTTTGACATATAGCTTGCTATATCTTCTTTGCGGTAGCTAGATTCGGTTTTGTTGAATATACGCTCAAGGTACGGGATGACTCCTTCGTAAGATTTTGACCAAACTTGAACGTTACCGCTGCCATAGAGAATAATTTTTTGTATTTTTTTGGAAAGAGATTTAAAAGGGGTATCTAGGGATATATCAAGTTCGTAAGCTAACTGACGCAGTAAAGCCCTGTAATACATCATGGATCCCCTGCTTCCTCTTCGGTAAGGCTCTATAGCTCCCTCTGAAAGACTCTTGTTTTTATCAGGAATAATTAAATCAGGGTCAAGCTCAAGATGGATACCTAACCCGTTGCAGGCAGAGCAGGCTCCGTAGGGAGAGTTAAAAGAGAAAAGCCTAGGCTCTAGTTTTGGGAAAGATAATTGACAATAGGCGCAGTTGAGCTGGGTATTGAAAAAAGTTTCCCGGTTTTTTTCTAAATTATAAATTAAAATATCACCCTGTGAATATCTAAGCGCGGTTTCGACTGACGAGGCTATTCTTTTTTCGTTTTTAGTTAAAACTTTTACCCTATCTACTAAAATTTCTATATTGTGGTTCTTGTAGCGGTCAAGGCTTATCTTTTCATTCAGATTGTAGATTTGTTTGTTGATGCGCAAACGCGAGAAACCTTCCTTCAGTAGCTTTTCAAAAAGGGCCTGATAAGTTCCCTTTTTGCCGCGGATAAGAGGTGACAGGATAAATATTCTATCTCCTTCGGAAGAGCCTATAATTTGTTCAATTATTTCCTGGGGGGAGATTTTTGAAATTGGCCTCCGGCAGGAGGGGCAGTGAGGTTTTCCAACTCGCGCGTACAGGAGGCGCAAATAGTCATAAATTTCGGTTTGGGTAGCTACTATAGAACGTAGAGACCCACCGGCTTTTTTTTGCTCGATAGCAATTGCCGGAGAAAGTCCTTCGATATGCTCAACATTAGGTTTTTCTAGTTGTTCTAAGAATTGGCGGGCGTAGCTGGATAAGCTTTCGACATAACGACGTTGGCCTTCGGCATAGATTGTATCAAAAGCTAAAGAAGATTTTCCTGAACCGGAAAGGCCGGTAATTACAGTTATTTTATTTTTAGGAATTTTAACATTGATGTTTTTTAAATTATGCTCTTTTGCACCTTTTATCGATATATAATTATACATTTTTTACCTGTACTATGGATTGAATTCGTTGAGCTTTATGTTCCTACCTTGATGGATGAAAAAATTTTTTCCAACAGATGTTGAGCTGAAAGAATAGTTAAAGCGCTTGTTTTAGGGTTTATCTTTGAGCAAACATTTTTAATTTCTATCTTTAAATTAGCCTCTTCAGCTATAGCTTCGATTTTGTGTACATTTTTTTTGAGATTAGGATCAGCCTTGATTGCTACCTTTATTTGGTTAAATCGGGAGGCCAGCAGTAATGTGGCGGCAACATTAATATTTTTTGGGAATTTTTTAATAGCTTCCTCTACCGTCCCGGAAAAGATAGTTATCGGCTTTTTTAAATATTTAAGTTTTATTTTTTTATTTTTTAAGTAGGATGATTCTTTTAGGCCAGCCGGCGGTTTTGATGTGGTAAGGGTTATCTTTTTTAAATTGCCTTTAGCTAGTGCTGCCAGGCCGTCTATTCCGGAAATAGCTCCGGAAGGAATATATAGTTTTATCTGTCTTTTAGCGGCGTGGGTAAGAAATTCAGGGTTTTTTATTAGCGCTCCCACACTTAAGACAACAATATCTTTTTTATGCGCTAAAGCTTCCTGGATTATTTTTTTAGCCGCTTCCTGGGAGGCAGCTTCAATTATTAAATCTACCTCTTTGACTAATTCCTTTGAGGTTCTAATTTGTATTTCCTTTGATATTTTTTTTCCAAGGGCAACTGCTTTCTTCTTATTTTTATCCGCTAAAGCTGTGAGGATTGCTTTGGCCGCTAGTTCTTTGTGGATAAATAAAGCTAACCCTTCTCCGATAGCTCCGCATCCTATTATTCCAATTTTTACTGCTGGCTTTAACATATTTCTTCTACTATTTTTTTTAAGTGATTTAGTTTGACTTTAAAATAATATTATCAATTAGGCGGGCTTCTCCTAAGTAGGCGGCGATTCCTAAAAAAATTTTTCCCTCTATTTTTTCGATTTTTTCAAGTTTATCAGCTCCGCGGACCTCAACGTAGTCAATCAGGGCTGATGAGTTATTTTTGACTTCTTTTTTTATTAACTTAGTTATTTTATCCGGGTTTCTCTCCCCCTTTTTAATCATCCCTGCTCCCAGAGATAGTGCCTGATAGATAGCATTGGCTTCCCGGCGTTGTTTTGAGTTAAGGTATGAGTTGCGTGAGCTTAAAGCTAAACCGTCTTTTTCCCGCACAATAGGTGCGATTTTTATTTTTATAGCAAAGTTTAAGTTTTTGGCCATTTTTCTTATTATTAAGGCTTGCTGATAATCTTTCTGCCCGAAATAGGCTAACTCCGGGTTAACGATATTAAAAAGCTTAGCTACTACCGTTGTGACCCCTCGGAAATGGCCCGGACGTGATTTTCCGCATAAAATTTTACTTAGCTTAGTTTCTTCAACAAACACTGAAAAGCCGGGGCTATAAAGTCTATCAGCTTGAGGAAAAAATAAAAGGTCAACACCTCTTTTTTTTAGCAGTTCTTTATCTTTTCTTAGGTTGCGGGGGTATCTTGTCAGGTCTTTTGAGGAATCAAACTGAAGAGGGTTGATAAAAATACTCACCGCAAGATAATCACTTTCTTTTTTAGCCCTGTCAATTAAAGAAAGATGCCCCCTGTGCAAGGCGCCCATAGTCGGGACAAAGCCTATTCTTTTATTTCTTTTCTTAGCTTTTTCTATTTCCTGCCTGACTTTATTGATGCTTTTTGTGCTAATCATTTTTATAAATATAGATGCACACAGATAGATTTAGATGCACACCGATATATTTTTATCAACGAATTACGAATCTTTTACGAATTTACGAATGTTTTTTATCAACGAATGTACGAATTAATTTATTATTCGTATATTCGTAGGGATTCGTAAATTCGTTGATAGCTTCATAGCCGATTTTCCGATAAACGGGATAAGCGTATATCCGTTGATTGTTATATCTATCTCCATTTTCAGTAAAGCTCTGTAAGGAACTTTTTAAGGTTCGGCTCTATTTCAAAAAGAGGCATAGTTACAAATTTTCTCTCCATTATTCTGGGGTGTGGAACCGTTAGTTTGCCGGTTTTGATTTTTCTTCTACCGTATAAAAGTATATCTAAATCTATTGTCCGGGGGCAATTTTTGAAATCACGCCTGCGCCCTAAAGCTATTTCAATTTCAGATAAAGCATAAAGCAGTTCCTCCGGGCTTAAATCGGTTTTTATCTTTATTGCTCCGTTTAAGTAATTTGGCCCAACTGCTTCTTGCGGTTTTGTTTCAATAAACGAGGAGACTTTATCGACGCGGGTTTTTTCTATTTTTTTAACTTTCTCTATGGCGCCTTCAAGATTTTTTTTTCTGTTGCCGAGATTCGATCCGATTCCGATAAAGACGCTAATCATTTCCGTTTATTTGTTTAGCTGTTTACTTCAAAAGCATTGGTGATTGGCATTCGGCGGTCTTTGCCGAAGGCGCGTTCAGTTATTTTGACTCCGATTGGGGCTTGCCTTCTTTTGTATTCTGAGCTATCCACCATCTTGATAATTTTTTTCACTATATTTTTATCAAAACCGTTTTTAATAATTTCCTCATGCCCTTTGTTTTCTTCAATGTAAAGATGGAGTATCTTATCTAAAAGAGAGTATTCCGGTAGATTATCGCTATCTTTTTGATTTGGCTTCAATTCTGCCGAAGGCGCTCTTGTAATAGTTGATTTTGGTATTACCTGCTTTTTTTTGTTTATGTAGCGGGCTAATTGATAAACAGTTGTTTTGTAAACATCTTTGAGAAGTCCAAAGCCTCCGGCCATATCTCCGTAGAGGGTGCAGTAACCGCAGGAAATTTCACTTTTATTGCCAGTGGTTATAGGAAGATGGCCGAATTTATTAGAAAAAGCCATAATTAAGTTTCCTCTTATTCGCGCCTGAAGGTTTTCTTCGCTGCTATCTGGTTTTTTATTTTGAAAATAGGGTTTTAGTTCTATTAAAAGGCTATCAAAAATAGCATCAATTTCAATAGTCTGGCATTTTATCCTAAGATTTTTAGCTATTTTTTTGGCGTCAACAAGGCTTTCTTTAGTTGAGTAGCGAGAAGGCATGATTAAAGCCTCTACTTTTTTTGCTCCGATACTTTTTGCCACAATCGCTAAAGTAACCGCCGAATCTATTCCCCCGCTTAGGCCAAGGAGTGCTTTTTTGAAATTATTCTTTCGCATATAATCTTTGATTCCCAGGCAAAGGGCTGAATAAATATCTTCTATTTTATTAGTTTTTATTTTAACTGTTTCCTTTTTTTGCCGGCGGCAATCAAAATAGATTATATCCTCTGAAAAACTCTTTGCTTGCTTGATTGGCTTTCCTTGCGGAGAGTAAATCAGGCTTTTTCCGTCAAAGACTACTTCATCTTGGCCACCGGCTAAATTACAATAAAGAGTAAAACTCTTTGTAGTTTTTGAGGCAAAAGAAAGTATTTTTTTTCGCTGAGCCATTTTTTGAAGGCTAAAAGGAGAAGCGGAAATATTAATAATAAAATCAAGATTTTTTTGGGCCAGTCTTTGCAGGTGAGCTTTTTCCCAGATATCTTCACAAATAGTTATGGTAAATCTTTTCTTATCTAATTGATAAATTGGCAGGGTTTTTCCGGGGGAAAAATATCTTTTTTCATCAAAGATTCCGTAGTTAGGAAGATAATTTTTATGATAAATATCAATTATTCTTTTGTCTTGAATTAGGGCGCAGCTGTTATAGCACCGGCTCTCCTTTTGATCAACAAAACCTACAGCTAAAATAATTCCGGCAGTTTCTTTGGCGATTTTTTTTAAAAAAATAATGTTTTGGTTGATAAAGTAATTTTTAAGAAGCAAATCTTCCGGCGGATAACCGGTTAAAGCTAACTCGGGGAAAACTATAAAATTTGCCCCCCTTTCTTTAGCTTTTTTTGTTTTTTCAACGATTTGAGAGGCATTTCCCTTGATATCGCCGACTGTAGGGTTGATTTGAGCTAAAGCTATTTTGATCATGATAGCTTATTATACTTAAAATTAAGCTTTCTTCAAGTTCAATCCGGGATTTTGAATTTAAGCTGGTATTGGCAGAATAGGGTGAATAAAATATTGGGCAGGGTGTCCAGAGTAGACGTCCTACTTATGTGGGTGAGCACCAGAGAAGTAGGACGTCTACAAAATCATGAGTGGCTTTCACGCATCCAACCCTGAACCAGAGTTTGCTTAGGGAAGAGCTATCAAACACGGTTTACAGGAGCATCCAGTATCAATTTTGTGTCTTCTACCCTCTATCTTCTTCCTTACGGCCCATAGCAGAGAATGCTTTTAATAGCTCGATTGGAAGCGGAAAAACTATAGTTGAGGCTTTTTTGTCCGAAGACATCTCAAGTAAAGTTTGCAGGTAACGCATTTGCAGCGCTATAGGGTGGTCGGCAATAGTAGTAGCTGCTTTTTTTAGGTTTTCCGCCGCTTGAAACTCGCCTTCAGCGGCGATAATTTTTGCTCTTCTTTCCCGTTCGGCTTCTGCTTGCCGAGCCATTGCTCTTTGCATTTCCTGAGGCAGGTCAACATATTTTATTTCAACTACTGATACTTTAATTCCCCAGGGGTCGGTATGTTTATCAATTATTTCCTGGAGAGAATTATTTAATTTATCACGCTGTGACAAAAGGTCATCCAAGGTTACTTGGCCGACTACACTTCTTAGGGTTGTTTGGGATATCTGGGATGTAGCAAAACAATAGTCATCTATCTCAGTTACGGCTTTTATCGGATCGACAATTCGGTAATAGATAACCGCGTTGACTTTAACCGAAACATTATCATTGGTAATTATATCTTGAGGTGGAACATCAAGAGTTATGGTTCGCAGGTTGGTTTTTACCATTTTATCGATTGGCTTTAGTATAAAAAATATTCCCGGGCCTTTCGGTTTCTTCAGGACTCTGCCTAACCTAAAGATAACAGCGCGCTCATATTCTTTGATGATAGTAATACAACTCAATAAATAAAGTGCAAGTATAATCAATGCTATTCGCATATCAATCCTCCTTTTGTTTGACAGTTAGTTTTAATCCCTCTATTTCCACCACTTCTACTTCTTTCCCTTTTTTTATCTCTTTATCACTTTCTGCGTTCCAAAGCTCTCCGTGAATAAATACTTTCCCTTTTCTACCTATTTTTGTATAAGCTTTTCCGGTTTTACCGATTAAGCCTTCTTTTCCGGTTTGAGGAGGCATTATTCGGGCTTGAATTATTTTGCTTAAAATAAACAGGTTCCATATTCCAATGGTTACGGCCAAAGGCACAATAAAGGAAAGATTTACCGTAAATTCATCCGGGCCGCGAAACATAAAGAGTGAGCCCAAAACAAAAGAAACAAGGCCGGCCCCGCCAAAAAGGCCGAAGCTGGGGGTAAATGCTTCTACTACTAAAAAAAGAATGCCTAAAGTAATTAGGGCTATACCGGCGTAATTAACCGGAAGTATTGAAAAGGCGTAAAAGGAAGTTATCAAACAAATTAAACCGGCAATTCCCGGGAACCCAAAACCGGGACTGGTTATTTCAAAAATAAGCCCAAGCATGCCTAAAGTAAAGAGAAGGTAGACGAGGTTAGGCGACATGAGGAAATTTAAAAAAGTTTGCCTTGGAGTTAACTGAATAAATTTAAGGTTATCTTCGGTAGTTGGCAGAGGTTCTTCAAGTTTGAGAAGGTTTTTTTGGTTTATTCCTTCTAGAAGGTTTTGCAGATCATCAGCGATTAAGTCAACAAACCCTTTCTCCATAGCTTCGTTTTCGGTGAAAGATTTGCTTTCTTTGGTCATATCCTCAAGCGGCTGATAAGGACGATTTTTAGCTTCGGCAATATTTTTTGCCCAGGCTAGAGTGTCATTTAATAGTTTCTTTTGCATTTGGTCTGAGGTTTCTCCCCAAGAGCCTTGGCCGGAAATTGGATGGGCCGCGCCGATATGGGTGGAAGGGCCCATCGAGAGCACTGAGGAAGCGTAACCAATAAAAGTTCCAGCTGAAGCTGCCCTTGCTCCCTTTGGCCAAACGTAAGTTATTACAGGTATTTTAGCGTTGAGAATGCTTTTTACAATTTCTTGGGTAGGCGCAAGCAGGCCGCCGGGGGTATTAATTCTTATTATCAAAGCGGCTTCGTTATTGTCTTGGGCTTCTTCTAGGTTGGTTTCGATATATTCCTGGATGATTGGGTTGATTATATAGTTATCAATTGTCAAAACCCGGATGTCCTGGCTGAGCCCGGGTAGAATTCCGGCAAATAAAAAGATTAGAGTTAATAAAACTTTTTTTACCATAAAAATATTATATGTTCTTTAATTGCCAGGTCAAGCAATATAAGCGGTAAGAAAATCAGAAATTTTTATAAAGTAGCGGGGGAAAGCTTTAAGAAGAATTTTGGCGGCTTTGATTTTGTTTGGCCTGGTAGATAAAGGCTTCTAGTTGGTTGGTAACATCAGTTTCGCCTGAACTATCATAATTGACAATCAATGTGGGCAAATCCCGGCAATCTTTTTTTAAGGCGTTTAAAATGCTGCTAAAAATATTTCCCGGCAGGCAGGTAAAAGGCATTAAGCCAATAATGCCGGAGGCACCTTTTTCAAATAAATCTTTTACTTTCCCCACCCCTAGGGCCGCTTCACCAAACCAAGGGGGTAGATGCTGGCCGCAGTTTTTCCAAATAGCTGCAATATTCGGTTCCTGCCGGTCAGATAAAATTTTTTTCAAGGGAGCTGATATTTTATGTTCGTATTTTTCCTGGAGTTTTTGGGCAAAAAAAGCTTTTAACTGTTGGAAGTATTTTTCCTTAGTTTTACTGTGTTGGTGAAATGTTTTAGTTACATGGAAGAGCCATTCACTTATTGGCGAAATCCATACTTCTGCCCCTAAGGACTCTATCTGCTTAATTATATTTTTGTTGCAAAAGGAATTGCTGCGGACATATATTTCTCCTACTATTCCGATTAAAGGCCGTTGGGGTTGATTATTGGTTTCTATTTCGGTAAACTTCTCTTTTATCCGGCTTAAGGTATTAAATACCGGCCGGCCCTCCTCTACTGCCTCACAGACAAGTGATAAGCATTGCTGGTAAACTTTATCAGTAATACCTTTATTTTTTTCGTAAGGGCGGATTTTATGTTTTAATTTATAGAGTGAATCTACCGCTAATATCGCTTGCCAGGTTTCTTTATATCCGACCTTTCCGATAAAAGACATTTCTTCTTCTAAGTTATTAGCTTGGTTAGGGGAAACTATCGGTACTTCCTTTAAGCCGAGATTATTTAAGACCAGCCGTTGTAGCTTGCTGTATTGCCCAAATCGACAAGGGCCATTAGTGGAAGGCATAAAAAAGGCTGAAGAACTTGGGTTGAAAGATTTTTGCTTAGTTATTCGAACCATATCACCGGTGGTCACGATACAGGGATAGCATTCCTTTCCTGAGGTAAACTTTCTCCCCCAGAAAAGAGTTTCCTGGTTGGATTCGGGGAAAACTTCGGCTTGGTAACCGCTTCGGCGCATTGCCGCGGCTAAGACAAAGGCGTGGTCACCTAAGCGGGGTACATAAATTTTATAGTGCTTTTTTGATTGCTTTTTTGCCGGACGCAAGTTCCCTTCTTTTTGGAGGGAGTGGTTATTTTTAGAGATATTTTTTTCTCGGTTTCTTTTTTGCCAGTTTTTTACGCTGTCGGTAAAGGCTTCACAGCGGGTTATTACTCCTACATCCGATGAGTGTTCATCAAATTCCAACTGCAGGTAAGGCCTGCCCTTTATTGCTTCCTCAAAAAAATGAGTAATAAATGAATCCGGGCCGCAGCCGAAATTAGTAGCGTAAACTGGAAGCAAGTTTTTAGTTTGAGATATGATTTTGGCAGCGGCTAATATTTTTTGGCCGTGGCTCCAATACATACCGTTTTCATTTTTTAAGCCTGCTTCCGGCAAAGGCAGGTAATCCAAGGGTAAGGGCATTACTCCCATTTCCCTTAGTTTTGAAGGGAGATTTAGGTTGATTCCTTGATCACAGCCGTTATAAGAACGGGCAGCTATCACTGCTACCATTGTTTCGTTATTAAGCTGGGATAATATTTCTTTTCCTCTTTGCATGTTTTGGCGATAGAAAGAGTCTTGTGCCTTTAGGGCTTCTAGGGTGGCGAGTTTAGCTCTTTTTCTGCCAGCATCTAAACTTAGAGCAAAATTAATTAATGTTTTTATGTTTATTTTTCTTTCCCACCCTAAGGTAATTTCCGGGTTGAGCAGCTTTATTCCTTTTGAGTCGAAGTCAATGACAGATTTGACCAGGTGTGAAAGGGTTTGGACGTAAGGGCAGTTGCAGCTTTCTTTGGCTTGGGAGCGGTAGTTAGGCATATTAAGGAGTGTAGGTATAAATACGGCATTTACCCCTTTTTTGATTAAGTTTGCCACATGCCCGTGGGCAACCTTAACTGGAAAGCAGGTCTCGGAACCGACCTTTTCTATTCCGGCATGGATAGTATCTTTATTAGTTTTATCAGATAGGATTATTTCAATTCCTAATTCGCCAAAAAAAACTGACCATAAAGGCAGGAGTTCATGGGAGGTCATGCAAAGTGGTATTCCTATTTTTAAATCATTTTTAGTTTGACGGCCGTGGTACTGCTGGTAAGGGGTTAGCAGGCGGCTTTCTCTTTCCTGGAAAAGGTCCAGAGGTTTTCTGGATATTTTATTTTTTTTATTTATTTCATATTTTTCACATCGGTTTCCATAATAAAAGAGTGAGCCATTGTCAAGCTTAACCATTCTTACCTTGCAGTGGTTAGGACAGTCTCTGCATTCAAAGCTGCTAAGTTTATATTGGCTGTTTGCGGCGGTTAAAAAACCGCGAAAATTAGTTTTTCCATTGTTTTTTTGAGCTAAAATGGCAGCGCCAATTGCTCCGGTTACTTCATGGTTGGGTGGGATAATTATTTTTTTATTCAAAATTTTTTCGAAAGCCGCGATTACTCCTTGATTGTAAGCTACCCCGCCTTGAAAAAAAATTACCTCACCTACCTTTCTGTCTTCTACTACCCGGTTGAGGTAATTAGCCGCAATTGAGTAGCTTAGCCCGGCAGTTAACTCGGAAACCTCTACACCTTGCTGTTGGGCCCGGACTAAATTTGATTCCATAAAAACTGTGCATCTTTCCCCTAAGGAGCACGCCCGGTTCGAACTGAAAGCTTTTTCGCCGAACTCGTTTTTGATATTAATTCCTAAACGTTGAGCCTGTTCCTCCAAAAATGAGCCAGTACCGGCAGCGCAGACTTTATTCATTCTAAAATCAGTAACTGTTCCATTTTCCAAACTGATGTATTTTGAGTCTTGCCCTCCTATCTCGAAAATTGTATCTACCGATGGATTAAAATGACAAGCTGCGGTTGCCTGGGCTGTAATTTCATTTTTTATCTGGTCAGCTCCGACAAAATCTCCGATTAAGTACCGTCCTGACCCGGTGGTGCCTACGCCGCATATTTTTATTTCTTGGTTAAGTTGGCTGTAAATCTCACACAGGCCAGTTTGTACTGCTCTTAAAGGCCGGCCGGCGGTCATAAGGTACTTTTTAGCTAAGACATTTCCCTTGCTATCGATAACTACCAGGTTAGTACTAATTGATCCGACATCTATTCCTAAAAAACCTTCTTTCGCTCTGTGAGCTTTAGGTATAGCTTTAGAGTTTGTTTGTATTTTTATCTTTGGAGTTTCTTTTTTATTTCTAATTAAGCCATCTAACCAGTCGATTTTTTTATCTAAAGAAGCAAGGTTTTTCTTTATTTCAGCTATATTTTGTAATTGCCAATTTTGATTTTTTTCTTCAGATGCCAATAAGGCCGCGCCTATAGCTCCCATGCAATTATAGTAACGTGGAATAAAGAGCTCGCCGTTTGCCAGGCCCAAGGTTTCCCGTAAGGCCCTTACCATTCCTTGGTTAGCGGCAACTCCGCCTTGAAAAGATAATGGTTTAGAAAATTTTTTACCTTTCGCAACGGTATTTTTAAAACTTCTAGTCAGGGCAAAACATAAGCCGGCAACAATATCATGATCAGGGGTTGCTTCTTGTTGAAGGTGAATCATGTCGGTTTTAGCAAATACGCTGCATCGGCCGGCGATCCGGGGAGGTTCTTTACTTTTCAAGGCTAGCTTTCCAAATTCTTTTTCTATCGATACACCCAGCCGCTCTGCTTGTTGGTCAAGAAAGGATCCGGTTCCTGCCGCACAGATTGTATTCATCGCAAAATCCTTAATAGAGATGAGGCCGGTTTTGCTATGTTTTTCTAGTAGAATAAGTTTAGAGTCTTCTCCTCCAATATCGACAATAGAGCGGGCTGCCGGATAGATTTTTTCAGTAGCTTTATATTGGGTTAAGATTTCATTGTAAAAGGGAGCCTTCAAGGCCAGGGATATAGGCCGTCCTCCGGATCCGGTTACTCCCGCTTGAGAAACTGCTAAAAGATTAGTTTTGGTACTCAATTCTTCTAACATCTTTAGAAAAACCTTTATCGGTTGCCCTAAAGAGCGGGTATAGCTATGAAAAAGCACATTTCCGTTTTTATCCAGTAAGCTCAATTTTACACTAACTGAACCTATGTCAATACCTAGAGATAGTTGTTCATTCATTTGTAATCACCGTATTTTGTCTTTAACCTTTCCAATTAGTAAGCTTAGATGTTTTCCGGACTTTTTTTAAAACTCTCTATAAATCATCAAGCCATCCAGCTTCATTATTTATTTTTTTCTTAAAGCATTTGCCTATGTTTTTAGGATTTCTAGCTTGGTGGTATTTAAAGTAGATATAATTTCCCATAATCCCGGTTATTTCAATTTTTCCGGTTCGGTGGGACATAACATAATTGAACCGTTTACTGAGGCCGTCAAGTTTTTTAGAGGCTTCTTCAATGATAGCATAGCTTTTTTTGAGAGGAATTTGAAAACTGGTTTTTATTCTTTTAACCGGGCGGCATTGAAAAATATAATAAGGGTTTATGCCCACACTAACAAGCTTAGCTTGTAGATTGGCTAGTATGTTTGGATCATCATTTATATCTTTAAGCAGAACTGTTTGGTTATTAATTGTTAAATTTGAACGGGAGAGAGCAGTAATCGCCGCTATAGATTTTTTTGTGATTTCTTTGGGGTGGTTAAACTGAGTGGTGATATATATTTTTTGCTTTTTGTCTGAGTGATTTTTGAGTAGGGCGGGCAGTTGAGGGTCTTTTAATATCCGGCTTGGAAAAGTTACCGGCGTTCTGGTTCCGAAGCGAATATAATCTAGATGCGTAACCGAGGATAGTTTTTCCAGGAGGCTTTCAATTATTTTTGTTGATAGGATAAAGGGATCTCCTCCGCTAATTAAAACATTATTAATTTCTTGGTGTTGCTTGATATACTTGATCGCTGTTGCAATTCTGTGCAATATTTCATCAGTAGCAAGTCCGATTAATCTCTTTCGAAAACAATAGCGGCAGTAAGCTGGACATCTATTGGTTGCTAAAATTAAAGCTGTTTGGGGGTACATGTGCTGGAGTCCCGGCATTTTTGTGCTTTCTTTTTCGCCGCTGGTATCATATGAGCCGGCTAAATTTAACTCTTGCGGAGAAGGAATGATCATCTTTCGTATGGGATCAGTAGGGTTTTCTTTATCAATCAGCGACATGTAGTAGCGGCTAATACGTATTGGATGTATTTTTGCAATGCGTTTTAACTGCGCCTCTTCTTTGGATGAAAGGTTTATGTAGCTTTTTAACTGGTTTATACTCGTAATGCTTTTTTTTAGTTCTTTTTCCCAATCCATAAAATTACCTTTTTGCTCTTAAGAAGCCTCAGGAATGAAAATTGGCTAGGCCGTTTTGAAAATAACTGAACGCATGCAAAATAATAAGTAAAGGCCTGCCATCTACTTTATTTGGCAGGTTTTATTTCGTTGTTTATATTTTTAAAATTATATTTACCGGGCCGTCTAATTCTAAATTAATATTCATGTTTGCCCCGAAGCATCCCGGCTGGGCATTAACCATGCTATTCTGTAGCAGAACCATAAGTTTGTCAAACATTTTTTCAGCCTGAACCGGTGCCATAGCTTTTTCAAAAGAAGGCCGCCTTCCTTTTGTAGTTGTAGCACAAAGGGTAAAATTGGGTATGCAGAGAATTGAATATTTTTTATCCTGAACGGATTTAAAAAGCCGGCCTGATTGATCTTGAAAAATTCTAATATTTAATATTTTTTCAGCCGCAGCGCATAGAGTTGATTCGGTATCGCTTGAATTGATTCCAACAAAAACCGCAATTCCTTTGCCGACAGAAGCTTTGATTTCTTGATCAACCAAAACCCTGCCTTTATTTATTCTGGTGATTAATAATTGCATTTTTAGATATTGGGCCGGGGGTATTAGCTGCCTTTATCTTACTGGATAGATTTCTTTATGACCTCTAAGGCGCGCATTATTTTGGGGTCTTTTTTGTAATCGAATTCTTCCTCTCTTTCCAGTCTTTGATAAGAGCTTTCACTTGGGGAAATTCTTTCTTTTTCAACGATTATATCCGGCTCAATCCCTTCTTTGTCGATGCTTATTCCGCTTGGTGTATAGTAGCGGGAAGTTGTAAAAAGAAGGGCTGATCCGTCAGCCAGAGGGAAAACGCTTTGAACTGAACCTTTCCCAAACGTTGTTTCGCCCAAAAGTTTAGCTCTGTTGTTGTCTCGAAGGGCGCCGGCGAGTATTTCACTGGCAGATGCGCTTCCTCTGTTAATTATGACTATGATAGGAATATCTAAAATTTTTCCGAAGGAAAATTGGGCTCCATAGGATATTTTTTCCTGGTTTCTGCCGTCGATAGAAACTATTGTTGAACCTTCTTCTAAAAATAAATCAGAAACAGCTATAGCAGATGTGAGAAGGCCTCCAGGGTTGTTGCGCACATCTACGATTAATCCGGCGAAGTTTTCTCTTTTGAATTTGGCCAGTTCTATCTCTAAATCCTTTGCTGTAGATTGTCGAAAATCGGCAATTCTTAGGTAACCGATATTATCTTCCAGTATGGAAGCATTCCTTATGTCTTGTATTTGGATTATTTCCCTGGTTATTTCAACTTCAAGAACTTCTTGGGTTTCCGGGCGTACAATCATTAAACTGACATCAGTGCCGGGTTTTCCTCTGAGCGTTTCAACGGCCTTCTTGAGGGTGATGTTTTGGGTAGATTCTTGGTTGATTTGAGCGATAATATCACCTGGTTGAATTCCGGCTCTCCAGGCGGGTGTGTCTTCCATAGGCGATACAATTGTAAGAACTCCTTCCCTCATAGTTATTTCAATTCCTAAGCCTCCAAATTCGCCGGTAGTTGCGACGCCAAGTTCTTTGTAATCCTCAGGAGTTAGAAAGCGGCTGTATGGGTCCAAGGAGTAAAGCATCCCCCGCATTGCGTTGTAGATTAATTCTTTTAGTTCCGGCCTTTCTACATAATTTTGCTTAAGTTCAGTTATGGCTTCAAAAAAAGTATCTATATCCCCGTTTGATTCTTTTAAGTTTTTTGATCTGTTTGGCTGTGGGCTGGCAGGGCCTGGCCTGGAGCGAATACTGGTTTCAGTCTGTTTCTGAGCCGGTTTTCCATCGATACTTTCAATCTCATCTAAATAGTAAGTTATTGATACGCCGCGAAAATCTACCCGAATATAATCGTCAGTCTGTTCGGTAATTCTACCTTCAATTACCCTTCCAGACTTAAGCTGAATAGTTTGGGCAGTCAGCGGTATTGCTAAAAAGCAAAAAATTAAAGCGAGAAATATTTTGCGCATAGTGTAATTCTACCATAAAACTGGGCAATATAACAACCCTCTTTCTTTAGCCATAGTGTCAAGAATATTGTGCACTTTTAATTTTCCCGTGGGGTTAACCTGTCCCCTTGCCGGATGTTTCTTTCTTCAAGAAGTTTATTTAGCTGGTTAAGTGCTTTATTTTTCTGGTTGAGCCATTTGGGAGCAATTAATTCTTGTGGGGAAGCGTCTGATATTAATCTGAGAATTACAGTTTTTGGCGATGTGTACCTGAGAAAGTCAGCTGCAATATTTAAGTATTCTTCTTGACTTAGCAGTTTTATTTTTTCCTTTTGGTATTCTTTTTGGATGGTTGTATTTTTTACCACGTGAAAACAGTGAATTTTTATCCCCCACAATGGTGTTTGAGCCAGAAATTTAGCTGTCTCCAACATTTCCTTTCTGGTTTCGCCGGGTAATCCTAAAATGATGTGGGCGGCAGGATGTATCTTTTTGTATTTTTTGGTTAAGTTGAGTGCGTCAAGAAAAGATTGCAAGTTATGATTGCGGTTTATTTTTTTAAGGGTTGTAGCGTGAATTGACTGTAGGCCATATTCAATGTAAACCCTGTATTTTTGGCTGAACTCTGAAAGCAGGGAGAGTTTTTCTTGATTGATACAGTCCGGGCGGGTAGATATTGCTATACCTACTATATTTTTGAAATTTTTTATTATGCTATATCTTTTTTGCAAAGTTTTAAGGCCGGCATAAGTGTTGCTAAAAGCTTGAAAATAGGCAATAAATTTTTTTGCATTATAGCGGTTACGGGCAAAAAGCATTGATTCTTCAATTTGTTCTTTTATGGATCTGTTTTTAGTTTTTGTATAGCGGCTGAAGGCCCTATTGTTGCAAAAAGTACAGCCTTGGGTGCTTAACCTACCGTCGAGGTTGGGGCAGTTAAAACCCGCATCTAAGCTTAGGCGGTGGACTCTTTCTCCGAAAGTTTCCTGTAGATATTGATTATATGAGTAGTAGCGCGATTCCATGAGATTTCACTTTATTTGCAATCTTATAAGATGCGGCGGCTTGGAAGGCAGCCGCAGTAGTTTTGACAGTAAAGGCCTATTTTTTTAGCTTTGTCTATAGTTTTTTTGAATCCATCTTCCTTTTTAAAGTCTAGGCTTAAAAATCGTTGTCCGCCTATGCTTTTGCCGATCTGGAAGATGTTTTGGCTTTTTTTGTGGGGGCTGATAGTTAGGGTAGTAGTAAAATAGTTAATTTTTTTATCTTTAGCTTTTTGGTTTGCTTTCGCAAGCCGAAGCCGGAAGCAAAAGTCGCAGCGTTTGCCGCCTTCTTTTTCTTTAGCTAATTTAGCACATTTTTCTTTCCACAAGGCTGTTTCATATTCAGGTTCAAGGAATTCTATTCGGTAAAGTTTAGCAATCTCTTGGGCGGCTTTTTTGCGAAGACGGTATTCTTCTGGAGGATAAATATTAGGATTGTAGAAATAACCTAAAATCAGAAAACCTTCGGTTTTCAGTTTTTCTATAGGATGAATAGCACAAACTCCGCAGCAAATATGTAATAGAATTTTTTTACCCATCAAAATTAGGGTTACTCGAAGTATTGTTTTATAGTAATGAAATCAGCTTTTTCTTTTAATTGCCCTATATTGTCTTGAAGGTATTTGAAGGTATTTTTTTTAGGATGAGCGATAATGATTATTTTTTTTCCGCGATTTTCCTTGATTAGTTTCTCCATTTTTTCATCCATTATATTTATGTCGTTTTGAACGTCAAGAAAAGCATGGTTTTGGGCGGTTTTTAACCCCTTTTCTTTAGCAATTTGATAAGCAACCGAGTTCTGGCTGGTACGGCTATCGATAAAAAGTAACCCTCTTCTTTTTATTTGTCTTAGGATTTGGGCCATAAGTTGAGGGTCTTCAGTTGCTTTTGAGCCCATATGGTTATTTACTCCGATTGCGATTCTTATTGAATTCAGATAATTATTAAGAAGTCGGTTTATTTGATTTTTAGGCATATGGCTGCCTATGAAATCATACTGGTCGGAAGAGTGGATGTTTGCTTCTTTTGCTTCAAGAGGAAGGTGTATTAAAACTGAAAATCCGGCCCTGGCACCAACATGAGCAATATTTTTTGAAAATCGCAATCCGGGGATTACCGCAATCGTAACCGGTACTTTTAGCTCATAAATTTGATGCAATTCTTGTAAACTATTACCCAGATCATCAAAGATTAAAGCTACTTGAGTTTTTTCGGCTTTTTTTGATTCTTCACGGTTGCTAATTATTGCTTCTTTTTGGGTAAAAAGAAAAAAGAAAGCTAGCAATCCGCTGATTAAGGCAGTTAAAAATATTATTTTTAATGCTTTAGTCATCAGAGATGAGGCTTTTGAAGTTATTAAAAGCGTGCCTGGGGTCTTTTGCTTTAAGGATAGCGCTACCAACACAAATATAGTCTAGGCCGGTATTTTTTACAGTAATAATATTTTCTTCTTTTATTCCCCCATCAATAGCAGCTTTTTTTTCGGGCCATTTACTTTTAAAATTAATGATTTTGCTTAAGACCTCCGGAATGAAGGGAGCGCCGTAAAACCCAGGGTTAACTGACATAAATAAGACCAAGTCTACCTCTTCTATTATGGGAGATAGTTTTTTTATTTTGGTTTCCGGATTAAGGCAGATTCCTACTTCCCTACCGGCTTTTTTAATAGCAGATATTATTTTTATTGGTTCTGGTACGGCTTCAAAATGAAAAATCACTCTTTTTGTATTAATTGCTCTGGCAGGTTCTATCCACTCAAGAGGGTTTTCAACCATAAGGTGGATTTCATGGGCAAGTTTAATGTCAAGCTCTATGAGTTCTTTTTTGGTTATGCTTTTTGAGGGAACAAACTTCCCATCCATAATATCAATTTGGATGAGGTCCGCAAATTCTGAGCATATATCAACCATCTCT
Source organism: Candidatus Omnitrophota bacterium (assembly GCA_003565945.1). GTDB lineage: Bacteria > Omnitrophota > Gorgyraeia > Duberdicusellales > 4484-171 > PXAH01. The sequence continues at coordinate 18,907 of PXAH01000015.1, read as the reverse complement.
TGTATTTTTTCTTTTTTAGAGCTAAGCAAAGCAGGTACTATTGTAGCCATAATTTTCGGATTATCAGTTTACAGGTAAATTCCTAATTGCCCCAATTGATCTATCGTTATCGTTGAAGGTTGAAGGGTCACGTAGCTCGAAACGTCCATCGTAAATCGTTGAACGTCAGATATTAATATTTTAACGCAACCGATTAACGTTTACCGATTCGAGCTATCCGCCTTCGCCAAGGCTTCGGCGAGACTTCTCCGAAGCTCGAAGAGCGAAGGAGAGCGCAACCGATAGACGATAGACCCTTATTCTTAACAAAGTATTTTTTCCGGAGCCTAGGTGCCAAAGTGCTTTTTTATAATTGTTAATATATCCTTATTGGGCGTGAAACTTTCAGTGCGCCAGAATTTTTTTATTTTTTCTTTTTCTTTCTGCCAGTATAACTTATAATTTTGCCAACCATAAGTGGGCCCTTCTCTTTTGGTGTAATTATTGTTACTAGTGAAGCGAAATAGCCCTTCCGGAAAGGCGGGGGTGGCGATTGATTTATAGGTCCAGTAGGTATAACCAAAACCGTAATTGTCAAAAGCTGTTAAAATGTCTTTTAAGTACTCTTTTTCGCCCCAGAAGCCTCCGCGCCAGTTTATTCCGAACTCTCCTACTAAAATCCCAGTTTCATTTTTTCTTGCGAAGTCAGCGTAGGGTTCCAGGTATTTATAGATTTTTGACTTATTCCAATAAGTATTTTCTATTCTTCCCGGGTAAGATAGGCCAATCGAAAAATTGAAAGTATAATCAAGAGGCAGATAAGCGTGAATGCTGATTATTGTTTTGTCGGCGGTTAATCCTTTTAAGAAATCTATTTTCTGCCCCCATAGATTTCCTTCCAGAAAGATCAAGCGCTCTTTATCATTTTGACGGATTATCTTTCTTGCTTTTAAATAGTAATCTTTGATTAATTTTAAGTTTCTTTTTTCGGTAACTGGTTCATTTAATAAGTCATATCCGCCAAGGCCAGGGTGGTTTTTAAAGGTATCGGAGAGGTATTCCCAAATTTTTACGGCTCTATCCCGATAAGTTTTTTTTTGCCAAAATTCAGCAATTCCTTTAGAATCACTGTGCCAATCATAGTTTTGAGAACCGGGTGCCGCGTGTAAGTCAAGAATAACCTTTAAGCCGGATTCTTTTGCCCAATCCAAAGCTTTTTTGATAATTTTTGTGCCGCTATTAGAATAAGAGTAAGGCTTTTCCTCGATTAGTCTAGAGTTGAAGGGCAAGCGTATCCATTTGGCGTTAGTTGCAGCTATATTTTTAAAATCTTCTTTTTGGATGAAGTTTTGATAAAAGGCTTTAGTAAATTTACTTAATTCATTTTCACCGCAAGCTTTTTTAAATTCCTTTTTTATTATACATTCAGCAATATTGGGCCCGCCTAAGATATAACCCTCCATCATTAACCATCCGCCTAAGTTTATACCCTTAATTCTTTTCATAATTTATTCTGTTTTTTTTTGTAAGCGCAGAAGCGGCTGTTTTTCCAATTTTCCGGCAGTAATTTTTTAATCGGAACACATTTAAATAATTCGCCGCTTACAGTTTTTTGAATACCAAGCCTTTGCGAGTAGATTTTGCAAAAAAATCTGTTAGTTTTTTTATTTTTTTCAAGGTGGCGGCAAGGGTCATCGTAAGCTCCGCAACAAGCGCCGCAATTCAGGCAAAGCTTTTCCCATTCTTGTTCTTTTTCTTTTAAATATTGGGTATATTCTAATTCCCGGCTGGGATATTTGGTCTTTTTCTTCTGAATTCTAAGTTTCATTAAAACAGTTTATAGGTAATAACTAGACCGCTAAAAACTATCGAAACCATTGCCATTAGTTTAAGTAGTATATTAAGTGAAGGCCCAGCTGTATCTTTACAAGGGTCGCCTACGGTGTCACCAACCACAGCTGCCTTGTGGGCGTCGGAACCTTTTCCACCATGGTGGCCTTCTTCTATGTATTTTTTGGCGTTATCCCAGGCGCCGCCGGCATTAGCCATCATAATCGCCAGGACAAATCCAGAGGCAAGAGAACCAACAAGCAATCCCATTACCCCTTTTAAGCCTAAAAGAATTCCAGTTGCGATAGGCGCGGCAATTGCCAACAGAGAAGGCAGAATCATTTCTTTCTGAGCCGATTTGGTAGTTATGCTTACACAGCGGGGGTAATCAGCTTTTGCTTCTCCCTGGAGTAAGCCTTTTATTTGTGAAAACTGCCTTCTTACTTCTTCAATAATTGAAGCAGCGGCACTTCCTACCGCTTTCAAAGAAAGGGCGCAAAAAACAAAAGGCAAGAGGGCTCCTAAAAAAAGCCCGATAATCATTGTAGGGTCAAGTAAGCTTAATTCAAGGTCCAGAGTTATTCCCCCTAAACGCTGAGCTTCGTTAATCAGGTGATCGCGGTACGCTACAATTAAGGCCAAGGCAGTAAGCGCGGCTGAGCCGATAGCAAAACCCTTACCGGTTGCGGCAGTTGTGTTTCCTAATGAATCAAGCTGGTCTGTTTTTTTACGTACTTCAGATTTTAATCCAGCCATCTCCGCTATCCCTCCGGCATTGTCGGCAACCGGCCCGTAAGCGTCGGTAGCTAGAGTTATGCCTAAAGTTGAAAGCATGCCTACAGCAGCGATACCTACTCCATAGAGCCCCATGGCAAAATTCTGAAAGCCTCCACTTATCGCAAAACTACCTAAAATAGCTGCACCAATAGTGATAACTGGGCCCAAAGGAGAAAGCATACCTAAGGATAATCCTTCAATTATTATTGTGGCTGGCCCGGTTTGGGCGGTTTTAGAGAGATGTTTTGTGGGCTTATAGCCGGCTGAAGTAAAATATTCAGTAAATTGACCGATAAAAATTCCTGACAAAAGCCCAATAACTACAGCCCAAAAGATTCTAAAATGTCCGGGAAGATAAAAGTGAATTATCAGGGCAGAAAAGACAGTCGTTAAAGCCGCAGCAGCCCAAATCCCTTTCCTTAAAGCTTGAAGCAGGGAACTTTGAGTAGCATCTTCTTTAGTGCGAATAAAAAAATATCCTACCAGAGAAGCGATGATTCCACCAGTGGCCAGAAGCAAGGGGGCCAGCATTCCTTTTATTCCTAGTCCTGCCGCAACCGCAAGCGCTATAGCCGCGATTATCGATCCAATATAAGATTCAAAAAGGTCAGCTCCCATTCCGGCTACGTCTCCTACGTTATCTCCAACCTGATCAGCGATAACGGCTGGATTTCTTGGGTCATCTTCAGGGATACCGGCTTCAACTTTTCCCACTAAGTCTGCTCCAACGTCAGCGGCTTTGGTATATATTCCTCCGCCTAAACGGGCAAATAAAGCGTACCCGGAAGCACCCATGCCTAAACAAAGCATGGTTGAGGCAATTATGCTGTATTGGTCTCCGTAGTGCATTCTTAGAAAAAGAAACCATGAAGCCAGATAAAGTACTCCTGAACCGACAACTATCAGGCCCATCGTCATTCCGGAGCTGAAAGCCATTCGTAAGCCTTTGTTGAGGCTTGATGAAGCTGCTTCGGTGGTACGGGCGTTAGACTTTGCTGAAATCCACATTCCCAGAAAACCACAGAAACCGGAAAATATTCCACCGGCTAAAAAAGCGAAAGGAACAAAGATAATCAGCAACCCGCGTAAGGCCATAATTAAGAGAATAACAAAAACAACCGCGAAAAAAATCGAAACTACTTTATATTGTTGGCGCAGATAACCTTTTGCTCCTTCAAAGATATAATTAGAAATTTCAATCATTTTTGGGTTTCCTTGAGGTTGTTTTAATATCCAACGAATAAGGAAAGCGCAAAAAAATAAAGCTAAAAAACTGCCGGTAAAAACTAAAATTAGCGGATTCATGATGAACACTCCTTTGTTAGGTTAATATAGTTTTAGCAAGTTACTTCTTTTCTAAATATTTCTTCTCTTTCTTTGCCTACAGATATAAAGCTTATCGGTACTTTTAAATATTTTTCAATAAAATTAAGGTAGATTTTTGCTGTTTTTGGTAGTTTTGCAAATTTTTTAATTTTACTTACATCCTGGCCCCAGCCGCTAAATTCTTTGTATTCCGGGCATATTTTATCCAGGTAGTAAGGGAATGTCTTGAGTTTTTTGCCTTTGGCTTTGTAGGCAGTGCAAACTTTTATTTTTTTAAGCCCTCCCAATACATCTAATTTAGTAATTACCAGAGAATTAATATTATTTACTTTAACCGCTCTTCTAAGTAGGACTAAATCCAGCCAACCACAGCGCCTAGGCCTTCCAGTAGTAGCGCCGAATTCGCCTCCTTCTTTTTGGAGAAATTCCAGATATTTTCCGTTTATCTCGGTAGGAAAAGGCCCCTCACCCACTCGGGTGGTGTAGGCTTTTGCTACCCCTAAATTTTTTCCGATCCTTATGTAGGGTAGGCCTGAGCCCAATAAAGCATTTGCCGCGGTTACCGAAGAGGAAGTGACAAATGGGTATGTTCCTGCGTCAATATCCAGGAAAGTACCTTGAGCACCTTCGAAAAGAAAGCGCTTTTTTTGTTTTTGGTAAAAGTATTCAGTCAGGTCACAGACAAAAGGTTTTATTTTTTCGGCAAGCTTTTTATACTTGGTGTAAATTGATTTAAATTTAAATTCTTCTTGTCCATAAGCTTCCTTAAATATTGGGTTTTTTTCACGTAAATTATCTTTGAGCTTTAAGGCGAATTTCTCAGGAGTTATAAAGTCGGCAACCCTTATTCCGCAACGGGAAACTTTGTCTTTATAGCAAGGCCCGATCCCTCTTTTGGTAGTGCCTATTTTTTCGATTCTTTTTTGTTCCCGCAGAGAATCGATAATGCGGTGGTAAGGCATGATTATATGGGAGTATGGCGAAATTTTTAGGTTTAAGGGGGTTACTGAAACACCGGATTTTTGTAAGTTATTAATTTCATCAAGAAGCACTTCCGGATCGATAACTACCCCCTGCCCTATCGCGCAAATTTTATTTTTATGAAGGATTCCGGAGGGAATAAGGTGGAAAATAAATTTTTTGCCACCGGTAATTACGGTGTGGCCGGCGTTATTGCCTCCCTGGAAACGGATAATAACATCAGAATTACGGCAGAGATAATCTATAACTTTACCTTTTCCTTCATCTCCCCATTGTAAGCCAACCAGGGCTGTGTTCATTTCATCTAAGCAATTAGTCATAAATTACGCCTTTTTAAAACTTAACTAATTTTAACGAAATAATATTTTTATTTGCTTTGATTCGTTCAATGGTTTTTTCTTTAGGGGTGTTATCCAAGTTTAGTATAGTTAAGGCTATTCCTTTTGGCGCGTGCCTCCCAAGGCTCATCCCCGCGATATTTACTGAATCTTTGCCCAAGGTAGTTCCCAAAAAACCGATTACGCCGGGCATATCTTTATTGTTGATTACCAGCATGTATTTTGAGGGGGCAACTTCAATGCAGACATTATCCATGCTTACAAAACGTGGGTTAAAATTAGCAAAAAGGGTTCCTTCTAAAATTTTTTCTTCCTTGTCGGTAGAAACTTTTACCCGTATTGAGTTTACGTATTCCTGTTCTTCTGGTGCTTTGATTTGTTCTATTTTTATTCCTCTTTCTTTGGCCAAAGAAAGAGCGTTGATTTGGTTGATGTCTGATTCCAGTTGGCGGGCAAGAAGGCTTTTTATAAAAATACCACTGATAATGTCAGTTTTTTGAGTGGATATTTTTCCCAGATATGATATTTTTATTTTTTTTATTGCTCCCTCAGAAAGCTGAGAAATAAAAGAACCCATTTTATCGGCTAAGCTGAAGTAAGGTTGAATAATCTTGTAAGCTTCCGGTTCAAGTTGGGCGTAATTTAGGGCATTGTTGATTGCTTTGCCCAGCAAAGCGTCTTTTAAGGAGTTAGCAGCCTCAATTGCTACGTTTACTTGAGCTTCTTTGGTTGAGGCTCCCAAGTGAGGGGTCACAATTATATTTTCAGCATCAATCAGATTAAGCTTAAAGGGAGGCTCCTGGGAGTAAACATCCAGAGCTGCCCCGGCTATTTTTTTCTCAGACAAAGCTTTTGCCAGTGCCTTTTCATCGATTATTCCGCCTCGGGCGCAGTTTATGAGAAAGGCGCTTTTTTTGATTAAATTTAATTCTTTATCGGAGATAAGATTTTTGGTTGATTCAGTTAGCGGTGTGTGGACAGTAATAAAGTCTGATATTTTGAGAAGCTCTTTTAATCCGATAGGTTTAATTCCCAGGCTTTCAGCTATTTCTTTTTGCAAAAAAGGATCGTAAACAAAAACTTCCATGCCAAAAGAAAGGGCACGCTTAGAGACTTCCTTTCCTATCCGGCCTAAACCGATTATACCCAATTTTTTGAGATAAAGTTCTGCTCCTTTAAATTTTGAACGTTCCCACTTTTTATTTTTAAGTGAATTGTGGGCAAAAGGTATATTTCTGGCTACTGCTAAAATTAAAGCGAATGTTTGTTCGCAGGTTGATATAGTGTTTCCACCGGGTGCGTTCATTACGATGATACCCCGGCTAGTAGCAGCCTTGATATCAACATTATCGACTCCAACCCCAGCTCTAGCTATGAATTTAAGGTTTTTGGCGGCTTTTATGACTTCAGCGGTTAGTTTAGTACTGCTGCGGATAATTATTGCTTGGTATTTTTTTATTTCTTTTTTTAATTGTTCGGGCGAAAGTTCATATTGGCAATCAACCTTGAATCCGGCGTCTTTAAGAATATTAATTCCTTCTTGGCTAAGCTTATCAGAAACTAAAACTTTATCTGCCATAAAAAACCTCCTCTAGCGCCGTAAGAGAGATGCCGGTTTGAAATTGATATCCGAAGTTTTTAAGCCCAGCTTCAAAGTAAGAAAAGCAAGTAATTAAATCGGGGCGGTCAATCCAGCCCATATGAGCTATTCGAACAATACGATCCTTAAGCTGATCCTGGCCGCCGGCTATGCTTAATCCGTATTCACGGCGCAAGAATTTGATAAGCTGTGAAGACTTTATCTCCTCCGGTACATTGATTGCGGTCAAAGATGATGAAGGCCGGCTTGAAAGAAGAGAAAAACCCAAGGCCTTTGCTGCCAAATGTACTCCTTCAGCTAATTTTTTAAATCGCTGCCAACGTTCCTTGATATCTTCTTTATTGATTTCTTCTAAGGCAGCGTCTAAGGCAACAATAAGGTTTACAGCCGGTGTGTAAGGGGTATCGTTATCTTGATATTTGGCTAGGGCTTTTTTTAGGCTAAAGTAATATTTTGGCAGATCCGAATTTTCAATCATTTTTTTAGCTTTTTCATTTATGCTAAGAAAAGATAAGCCAGGAGGAAGCATTAAGCCTTTTTGCGATCCTCCCACAACAACGTCTACACCCCATTTATCAGTTAATAATTCATCTTGTCCAAGGCCGCTTATCGCGTCGACAACAGTTATGGCGTTATATTTTTTAGCGGTTTTGGTTAAGTTTTCAATATCATAGACCGTGCCGGTTGATGTTTCGCAAAGAGTAGTTAATACAGCTTTTGCGTCATTGTTTTTACTGAAAATCGTTTCTAACTCTTTTGGGTCAGGAGCACTCCCCCAGTCTATTTTCATCTCTACTAATTCCAGAGAAAAGTTTTTTGAAATTTCGGCCCAGCGCTGGCCGAATTTACCTCCGGATATTACGATAACTTTATCTTTGCGGGAAAATAAATTACTAACCGCGGCCTCCATTGCGCCGGTGCCGGAAGATGAAAGCAAAACTACAGGATTTTTGGTTAGAAGGAGAGATTGAAGGCCCTGGTGTACGCGGGTAAGTATTTGGCGGAATTCTTCTGTTCGGTGATGAATTATTTCTTTCGCAAGGCTTTCTCTCAAAAAAGCGGGAACCGGTGAAGGACCGGGTGTCATTAGCATTTTTCTTTTCATATTGGCCTCCTTATAGAGGATTAAATCTTTTAGATAGGCTTACTGCTTGTGATAACTTTATCGACTATCGCGTAATTTTTTGCTTCTTCGGCCGACATAAAATAATCACGGTCAGTGTCTTTTTCGATTTGTTTTACAGATTTGCCTGTATGTTGAGCCAGTATTTTATTTACTTTTTCTTTTACGTTAATTATTTCTTTGGCGTGTATAGCTATATCAGAGGCTGTTCCTTGATAGCCTCCCCATGGTTGGTGGATCATTATTCTGGAGTTAGGCAGGGCAAATCTTTTTTTTCTGGCTCCGGCAGCAAGAAGGAGCGCGCCCAAGGAAGCGGCTTGGCCTACACAGTAAGTTGCAACGTCACATTTTACAAATTGCATTGTATCGTAAATTGCCATTCCCGCGGTTATTGCTCCTCCTGGTGAATTTATATATAAATTTATGTCTTTTTTTACGTCCTCCATTTGAAGAAAAAGCATTTGGGCAATGATTACATTAGCGACATAGTCGTTTACCGGCGTACCCAGAAAAATTATCCTGTCCTTAAGAAGGCGGGAGAATATATCATAAGCGCGTTCAGCCCGTCCAGTCTGTTCGATAACCATAGGTACATAAGCCTGATTTTTCATTTAAAACCTCCTTTAATGAGACCATGATTTACGCGACCAACGGGAGCGTAAATCATAAGGCCGAATTAAACCCTTGACATCGAAGATGTCAAGGGTAGCTCGCCGCTTTTATGTTTTAATGCGTCTGCGAATTAAACCCTTGACATTTTGCCAGCACCTAATTCAGAAGGCAAAAAGTCAAGGGTTTAATTCAGCCAGCAGACTTAGGTTCACTCACTCTGTTCGTTCCCTAAGTCTGGGCTTCATTTGATTCAAACACCGCTTCACTTAAAATTAACCCGATCACAGTGTTGGCCATTTGGCCGTCTTCTTTAATCTTTTCTTTCTTAGCAATAGCCCGTAAAATATAGTAAAATTTTACCTCATTCTCAGCTATTGGCTTTATTTTCTTTTCTAGGTCTTGCGTGTATTTATCTATATCTTCCTGCTTAATTCCTTGTCGCATTAACTGCTGAGTTTGTTGGGATAATAGCTGTTTTTGATATTGTTCAGTTTCAGCCGCAGGAACCTCAGGTTTTATCGAATTAATCAAATGGGTTCGAATTTGATTTTCGATATTTTGTCTTCTTTTTTGGAGGTTGTCAAGGTGAATTTGGACAGCAATAGCTTCCCTGAAAGAATCCATGTTGGAATAGGAGGCCCACTTAGCTAGTTTTTGCTCGTTTAAATCGTATGAGGTTATTTTTTTTGTTTCTTCCTTAAATTTTTTAATGGTTTCGGTGATTATCTTTTGGTCTGGCTTTACTTCTTGGTCTTTAATTTTTATGCCTTTGTAGATATCTTCATTGATTGATATTTGGGGTTGAACTTCTAATTCAGCTGAAAAACTTATGTTTTCTTCGGTTACTTGAAGGTCAGATATTTTAGGCAGTCCAGCCGGAAGAATTTTATTTTCTTGGATTGCCTGTTGGTAAAATATCGGAATGTATTTTTCGATAAATTTTTGTTTTAAAGCTTCTCCATGATGTTTTTTTAAAAGATCAATAGGAGCTTTCCCGGGCCGAAAACCAGGTACTTTTAAGTTTTTGGAAGCTTGGGAGTAAAAATCATCTTTTTTAGTAATATACTCCTTTCCGCTTATCCCGATTTCTAGCTTGTGTTTTAATTTGTTAATTTTTTGAATATTTACTTGCATAAAATTCTCCTCGTGCTTTTTTTTATAATTCGCCTAATTCTCAACCGTGTTGTCTGTCCGTGTTTTACCTAACTTTCTGTGTTCTCTGTAAAACAGGCGCTTACACGCTTTTTGTGTAATCTGCGGTTCACATTTTAAAATCTTTACCTAGATAGACCTCCCTGGCCCGGTTATGGTTGATTAGTTCTTGAGAATTCCCAGCTGCCAATATTTCTCCTTCCGCGATCAAATAAGCTCTATCGGTAATAGAAAGGGTTTCTCTTACGTTATGGTCAGTAATTAAAATGCCCAGGCCTTTTTCGCGTAACTCTCCGATAATTTCTTGGGCTTCTTTGACGATAATTGGGTCAATTCCCGAAAAAGGCTCATCAAGCAGCAAGAAAGAAGGGTTAGTTACCAAGGCGCGGGTGATCTCCAGCCGGCGTGTTTCACCTCCGCTTAAGGTGTAAGCTTCACTTTTGCGTAGGTGAGAGATATTTAGTTCCTCTAGAAGCTCATCCAGTTTTTTTAAACGTTGGCCGCGGGTTATTGGCAAAGTTTCTAAAATTGCGAGTATGTTTTGCTCAACAGTAAGTTTTCGAAAAATTGAAGGTTCTTGAGACAGGTAGCCCATCCCAAATTTAGCGCGGGCGTGAATCGGCAGATAGGTAATATCTTCGTTATCAAATAATATTTTTCCTTTGTCCGGGGAAATTATCCCAACTACCATGTAGAAGGTTGTAGTTTTTCCGGCCCCATTGGGCCCGAGCAACCCAACCACTTCGCCTCTTTTTACCGACAAAGAGAGGTTTTTAACAACCATGTTTGTTCCGTAACTTTTAGTTAGACTTTCAACTTGAAGGAGGCGCATTTTTTACCTTTTATAAGTTAACGCGGGGTAATTAGGACATGTCACGTTAGTCTATCCCAAAAAAGCCGGAAGAACTACCCTGATCTTCTTGGGGAAAATAAATCAGGCGTGGCTTACCTTCTAAAACAAGCCTTTCTTCCGCGGCTAAATAAGTGGCTTTTTGAGCTAGAGTGACATTGTTGTCCATGACGATCCTTACATTACCTTCGGATACGATTTTCAGTACTTTATTTTCTGTTGTATCAAAAAAGAGTGTAGCCGTGTCGGAAAATAATTTTCCTTGTTGGTGTTGGACAACTACATTATTTTTAAAAGTAGCCTTGCCGCTGTTAAACTCGATTTCAAGCGGCCCGTCGCAGTTAATTTTAGTAGCGTTTGCTTTATTTTGGCCGCTAAAATTAACCTCCACTTCTTTTTGGAAGCCAACCCGTTCAAGCTTAGAGTCAGCAACCAGGCCTTTTGCGCTTACCAGTAAATCGTCTCTTTTTGTTTCAACCGGAGATGTGGTAGCTAAATAATCTTTGTGTCTTTGCCAGTCAAGATAATCAGCTTTGAGGCTCCATCCTTCTTTATTTTGGATTTCCACGTTTCCGGCCAGATACATATCTTGATTTTTTTTATTAACCCGGGCTTTGTCGGATTTAACCGATATTGTATCTTTATCAAAGTAGTAATTGGCGTTCATGGTTTGGATATTTATATGGTCCCCGCCCAGAAGGGCTTTTTTGCCCGCTATTTCCCAATTGCCAGAATCCTCTCTGCCTAAATTCGACAAATAGAAATCAGTAATTTCTTGTTCAGCTTCAGCTTGGCAAATAACTGCTGCCGGTAAGAAAAAACCTAAGGCTACTAATAAGAAAAGTATTTTTTTCATCTTTTTGTACTTTTGGAACATTAATATATCAGATACGCGGATAAAGTCAAGTTTGCCGGCCATAATGTCATCCGCAGATTAAGACTGTATGTCCCGAAGCTAAGATATCTTTTCTGAGGCCAGAAGGTATTGTCTGCTTTGCTAGTTTTTTTGATTTGTTTTCGGGTTTTTGATGAAATCTAAGATAATTTTTTTAGCCCCTTTTGCTTCGACAATTAAATCAGTTATTTGGCGGACAGCACCTTCTCCTCCGCGCTTACTAGTTGTATAATCAGATGCCTTTTTGATTTCTCTGCAGGCGTTTTTAACAGCTATTCCAACCCCTGCCTTTTTAATCATACCCAAGTCTATAAGGTCATCGCCGACAAAACATATTTCTTCATTTTTTACCTTGTATTTACTTTTAATTTCAGTCAGTTCTTTTTCTTTTGGCAGCCTGCCCCCCCTTACCTCCACAACCTTCATATCCTTAGCTCTTTTTTTTAGGATTGGTGAATTTTTGGCCGAAAGAAAAATAGTCTTTATTCCGATAAGCCGCAGAAGATATACTCCTAATCCGTCCTTAACATTAAAGATTTTAAGTTCACGGCCTTGGTCATCATAAATTATCTCTTCTTTAGTTAATACGCCGTCAACATCAAGAATCAGCAGTTTGATTTTAGATAATTTATTTTTAATCTTTTTTAACTTTTCTTTTTTCACTTTATCATCCTTAATTCCCTCTACCCTCTAACTTCTAACTTCTAACTTCTATCTTCTAACTTCTATCTTCTATCTTCTATCTTCCAGCCACCTACACTAATCCTGCCGCGATTAAGTCTTGAATGTCAAGCATTCCTACAGGCTGGTTTTCCCTGTTGACCACCGGTACCTCATCAATTTTCTTTTTTTCCAGTATTTTTAAAGCGTGGTAGGCCAAATCAGTATCTTTTACTACTATCGGGTTTGCCGACATGAGAGTTTTTACTTTTTTGTCGAGGATATTTTTATGCTTTTTTAAACTTCTACGTAAATCGCCATCGGTAAATATTCCGATTATTTTCCTGTTAGCGTCAATTACGGTTGCCGCGCCAGCATGGGCTGAAGTAATTTTAAGCAATACTTCATCTATTGAGGTATCAGGATCAACTATTGGGTTTTGCCTTTTCTTTCTCATAATATCATTAACTTGGAGCAGAAGCCTTCTGCCTAATGAGCCACGGGGATGAAAAGAGGCAAAGTCTTTTTCCTTAAATCCCTTTATTTTTTGCAGGGTTACCGAAATAGCGTCGCAAATTGCCAACATAGCGGTTGTAGAAGTAGTAGGAGCTAGGCCAAGGCCGCAGGCTTCCTTGCTTACGGCAACATCGATTACAGCATCTGAGTGGCGGGCTAGGCTTGAGCTGAGGTTGCCGGTAATAGCGATGATTTTGGAGCCGGTTTTTTTTATAAAAGGTATCAAATTTTTGATTTCATCGGTTTCACCGCTGTAAGATAGAATTATTACGGTATCATCCTCCTTTATCCGTCCTAGATCACCATGTACTGCTTCAGCGGCGTGCAGCCAAAAACTTGATGTTCCGGTTGAAGAAAGAGTGGCGGAGAGTTTTTGACCTATTATTCCGGCTTTACCCATCCCTGAAACCACTATTCTTCCTTTTGATTGGGAAGATATCTTTATTGCTTTAACAAAACTTTTTCCTAGCCTATTTTGTACTTGAGCCAGACCTTCAATTTCGGTCGTCATTACTTCTTGGGCACAGTCTAGAATAGCTTTGCTCTTCATTGTTCCTTTTTTTATAACTATTTTCTTTTTTTTCATCTCTACTTCTGAAGCGCGTTTTTAACTTTTAATATTTTGATAATTAATTTCTGGAGTTTATTCAATTTATAGGTTGTAAAAGGGTCAGAAAGGGCATTTCTTGGGCTAGGATGGACTTCAAAGAAAAAACCATTTACGCCGGCAGCAGCCGCGGCCAGGCTTAAGGTCTCAGTAAATTGGCTGTCGCCGCCGGATATTCCAGATTGGGCTGAGGGCTTTTGCAAAGAGTGTGTAGCGTCAAAAATAACAGGGTAACCAAATTTTTTCATAATTGGGAAAGAGCGAAAATCAACGATTAAGTCGTTGTAGCCAAAGCAGAAGCCGCGTTCGGTGATTAAAATTTTTTTATTTTTGGTTGATTCTATTTTTCTAATTATGTGCTTTATGTCCTCTGGTCCGATAAACTGTCCTTTTTTTATGTTTATTATTTTTTTTGTTTTCGCGGCTTCAGTTATCAAGTCAGTTTGGCGGCAAAGGAATGCCGGTATTTGTAGTATATCAACGATAGGGGCGACTTCCGGTATTTGGCGGGCACAATGAATGTCAGTTAAAATTGGAACTTGTGCTTTTTTCTTAACCTCTGAAAGGATTTGAAGGCCTTTTTTTAGTCCTAGACCCCGGAAGGAGTTTATGGAGGTTCGGTTTGCCTTGTCAAAACTTGCTTTGAAAATAAACTTAACCGGCAAATCAGCAAGCTCTTCTTTTAGGCGCTGGGCCATGGTGATTGTGGATTTTTTAGTTTCGATAACGCAAGGCCCGGCGATAATAATTAATTGATCCATGTTAAATTTCATTGCTATTCTCTAGGCATATCCTTTTTCAATCAATATTCTCTCTGCTTCTTGGAGGTCTTCCGGAGTATCTATACCCTGTGAGTCAAAATCAGTCTCTATAACTTTTATTTTATATCCGGCTTCGATAGCTCGGAGTTGTTCGAGTTTTTCGGCATTTTCCAGTTCTGAGGGAGGCAAATTTTTAAAGGTATAAAGAAAGTCTTTAGTGTAAGCGTATATACCCAGATGTTTGTAATAGGTTCTGGCTGACTGACTACAGGCAGAAGCATTGGGGACCGATTTTGAGTTGAAGCTTTTTCTCTGGCCCCGGTAGTGAGGCAGAGGGCAGCGGGAAAAATAGATAGCAAAGCCAAACTTATCACATATTACCTTTACGGTGTTTGGGTTATTGATTTGAGCCGGATCTTCTATTTTCTTTTTAGGAGTTGCCATAGTTATTTTTTTATCAGAAATCATTTCCTGAATAAGGCTGTCGATTATAGACGGATGAATAAAAGGTTCATCTGCTTGAATATTGACTACGATTTTAGCCTCGATGTCTCTGACGGCCTCAGCAATTCTGTCGGTTCCAGATTGATGAAGTTGGGAAGTCATAACGACTTCAGCGCCGATTTTTTTTGCTTCTTCTTCGAGCTTGGGGTGGTCGCAGGCAATAATTAACTTATCAAGAAGATGAGTTTTGGAAGCTTTTTCCCAAGTCCAATTAAGGATAGATTTGCCGCAAAGGTCTTGAAGCAGCTTAAAGTTGAGGCGGGTTGAGGCGTACCTTGCCGGGATTACCCCGATAACATTAATTTCTTTTTTTTTCATTTTTGTTTTTCCAGGAATTCTCTAACACTTTTTCGTTTTAATATTTTAAGTAGGGCATCTACTATTTTTGGGTCAAATTGCTTACCTTTTTGCTTTTTTAGCTCTTCTCTAACAAAATCAAGAGAACGTCTTTTTTTGTAAGGCCGGCCAAAGTGCATCGCGTCAAAGGAATCGATTACCGCTAAAATTCTGGCACCCAAGGGAATTTTATCTTTTTTTAGTCCGTAAGGATAGCCTTTGCCATCATATCTTTCGTGGTGTGATAGGATTATTGGCATAACCGGTTTTAGGGATTCAAGGTCTTTGATTAGAGCTATGCCCTCCTGGGGGTGTTTAGATATAAGCTGGAATTCCTCAGCGGTAAGCGGCTTTTCTTTTTTAAGGAGTTTTGGGGGGATATTTATTTTTCCGGCATCATGCAACATGGCGGCAAATTCTAATGATTTCATTTCTGCTTTGGATAATGACATCTCTTTTTCCATTGCTTTTAAAATGCGAAAAGTGTGTTTTGTATGCAGGCGGGATGTAGGAACGTGCCGGCTGAGAAAATCTGATATAGATTTTATATAATTGAGAATTAGTTTCTGTTGCTCCTTGTACAAAACGAATATTTTCAAAGATAAACTTATTTCTTCACACAAAGAGTAAAACCACCTTTTTTCATAAGGTGTAAATTTTTTTTGCCCTTTCTCGCGTTTTATGTAAATTCCGCCTAAAGTTTTGATAAAAGTGAATGGATAGATCAGCCTTCGGTCGGAAATTAATTCATCCTGTTGACTCAATATATCTTTCTCAACACGGGTAAGTATTGATTTTCCCCCTTTTTTTACGGTTTTTTGGCTGCCCTGAAAGGTTACTTTAAAATATTTTTGAGATTGGGTAGTTTTTAAGATAATAGTTGTTTTTTCAGTTTCGAAAGAATTTTTAAATATACGCGCCAGACCTACCCCGAAACTTTTTAAATCGGTGAAAGTGGTAGTTAACCGATATATGGTGTGAAACGAAGAAAACATTACAGGGTCAGAATCCATTAGGCTATCCTCTTTAGTTTTCGGTAAAGTCCTTTTAGGCTTTCTGAAATTATTTTAGTTTCAGACAGGACAGGCATAAAATTTGTATCTCCAATCCAGCGGGGAACTAAATGTAAATGTATATGCTCGGTTATTCCAGCGCCGGCAGCCCGGCCGAGATTGAGGCCGGTATTGAAACCATCCGGCCTCAAAATTTTTTGAATTGCCTCCTTCATCTTAAGTGTAACTCGATGCATGTCAAGGACTTCTTCGTCATTTAGCTTATCAGGTTCGGATATGTGCCGGTAGGGAGTTATAAGCAGGTGGCCGTTATTGTAAGGGAAGCGGTTTAAAACGACAAAACAAGTTGATGAGCGTAAGGCGATATAATTATTGCTATCTTTTTTTTGCTTATGGATTTTACAAAAAAGACAACCAGCCTCTCTCTTGCTTTGCACATATTTTATCCGCCAGGGGGCCCAAAGCTTATCCAATTTTTTCTATTCTCCTTTTTAATTGAGTACCGTTAATTTCCAGAATTCCATAAGTTCTAACCTTGCCTGTTATTGTATCACCGGCAGAGCCTGGATTAAAATATATTTTACCGTTCCTTTCAATATCAGTTGGTTGGTGGGAATGACCGAAAATAAATAAATCAATATTTTTGTAATTTTTTTGAAATTGATATTCGATATATTGGCCTAGGGTGTTAGGAGATCCTCTTCCGTGAATCAGGCCAAAAGAGAAGCCACCTATATTTATTGTTTGTTTCAAGGGAAGTGTTTTTTGGATTTGTTGGTCATCCATATTGCCGGCCACCGCGTAAGTTTTAATCTGTTGAGAAATTTTTTTATAGGCCCAATAAATCGCAAAATCCCCGGCATGAAAACAGTAGTCGCATTGTTTTATCTGCCTGCTTAAAGTATCGGGGAAGTCATCAGCAGGACTGGTTATATGCGTATCAGAGATTACTAGTATTTTCACTTTTTAAGCAGATCGGTTTATTGTATATATTTAGTAAACAGTTTAGACTATCCCTGTTCCAGACGGTTATTTTTTTATTTTTAGCTAATAATTTAGCGGTATCGGTTAATTCATCGAGTGAAATAAATATTTTTTGAATATTTTTACCCTTGATGTTAGTCCCCTTTTCGATAAAATCAAAAATATCTTTAGCATCGGCAGTTTTTTCTTTTATGCCGGCAAAAATAATTTTTTCGCCCTCTCCTATTAGTAAATGAAAATCATTTTCAGGATAAGAAACTATTTTTGCTTTATTTAGCTTAGGTAAAGCAAATTTATCTTTACCGAGAGATAAAAAGTCATTCTCAAAGGCCAGAAAAAGTTCTAACACTTTTTTGAGGCGATTTTTAAGGAATTCTTCCTGGAAAAAGGATATTTCTTCCTGAATTTCCTGTCGCCACAATTTTTTTCTTTTTAGGGCGTCAAAAACAGGAAATAGAGAGTAAAATTTAAAGGTGTGGGCAAGCCAGAAAGAAAAAAGGCTGTCTTTTATTTTATAAATATTTCCGTGTTTATTGAGATAGCCAATAGATATAAGCTTGTTTAGTCTTTGAGTTATTTCGTAGTTTGAAACTCCAATTATTTCTTTTAGGCTGGTTTTGCGCATGTATCCCTTACTGAGGAAAAAAAGGAGTTTGATCATCGATTGAGGATCTTTAAAGCAGTAATAAAGGCTATTGATTTTAGCGCTAAACTTTTGGAAAAAATAAGTTTCTTTGCGATAAAGAGTTTCTTCTAACACATTGATTATTGTTTGCTCGTCAGATTCAGATACAAATTTTTTTATTGATCTGTGAAAAACTTGATAGTAGGTTTTGCTACCTCCCGCTATATTTACAAAAAAGGCGATTAACCCGGGTGAAGATTTGAGGGGCTCAAGTTGGTTTTTTAGAAAAAGAAAATTATGGAAAAAACTTTTTTGGTTTAAGTGTATTTTTTCAAAATTTCCAAAAAGAAGGTTGAGTTCGTTTCCTAAAGTTTTACCGGCGGCTTTAGGGCGGGAAGAGGTAACCACGAGCATACATCTTCTTTCAGATATTGCGAAATTAGCTAATTCTTGATAGAAATCCTTAAAAAGATTATTAGCCTGAAGAAATTCCTCCAGAACCAGAACGCAATCTCTATTACTTTCCTTAATAAACGTATTTATAAGATTAACTATTTCGGAAAAATTAAAGTTTTGCTGAAGATAAGTTTTTATCAGTCCGGTAGTCTTGGGCAGAGTTTCTGAACAAATAACAACCAGCTGGTCTATTCCGGTTGCTTTTGAGCTGTATTCGGAAAGAAGGCAAAATGAAACTGCTTTGAGAAATTCTTTTTTATCCAGGTGCGTGAGGCATAGGTGGATATAAATTAAGTAAGGATTTTTTTTGCCGGCAAAGTATTCATCAAGAAGGCTTGATGCTTCTTCCGGGTCATTAGCCAAGAGGGCCATATTTTGCCTATAGCCCGCGGCGAAGGAATTAATTCTTTTCGAAAAAATAAGTGAACTAAAATCCTGTCCAGAAACCATACTTGTTTGAAAAAGTAAGAAAACTTTATTTTTTAAATTTATTAATCTGCTAGGCTAAGAATATCATAACCTAAAATAAAATAAAATCAACCATCGTTGGTTAATTGGTTATCATCAGCGAATGTACGAATGTTTTTCATCAACGAATGTACGAATCTATTACGAATTTACGAATAATAAACTGAACTATGTTAAATTTCATTGCCACTTCTCCGTTTAGAAACCATAACTCATTACCAAACAATGGGTTCTAGAAACTATATCCGTTGCCTGTAAAAATACCTTTTTTTTACGGTCAATCTGTGTGCATCTTTTATTTTTAACAAAGTAATGTAATAAATTAATTCGTATATCCGTAGAGATTAGTAAATTCGATGATAACCTCAACTTTTTTTCCTGTTTGTTAGATTTCCCCGCTTAACTTTTGCTTTGGCGCACGCTTTAGATGCTCTTCTAACAGATGAATGTTAATGAAAACATAAAAGCGGGCGAGCGGTGAAATCTCTTGGCCGCAGGCCAAGTTTATCTGTTT
>PXAH01000145.1 GCA_003565945.1 Candidatus Omnitrophota bacterium | reverse complement strand
CCTTTCAACGTTCAACGATTCGAGCTACGCAACCCTTCAACCTTCAATACTACCACCCACTTAACTAAGAGGTATTCTTTAATTGATCGAGACTGCGAATCGTATAGCGGCATTCAGGAAAATTTGTACAGCCGTAAAAATTTTGGCCGCGCCGGTTACGGCGACGAATAACCTCCCCCTTTTTACAGGTAGGGCATTTAATCCCCGTAGTTATACTTTCGGCGTAACGGCAAGAGGGAAAATGCTCACAGCTTAAAAATTTCCCTTTGCGCGACCACTTAATAACCATTCCTCCTCCGCAAGAAGGACATTTTTTATCAGCATAAACTACTTCTTTTTTGGTTTCTTTCGACACTTTTTCAACTTGCTTCTGAAATCCGGGATAAAAATCCTTAAGTATTTGATTCCAGGTAAACTCACCTTCCTCTACCTTGTCGAGATTTTTTTCCATATCGGCAGTAAACCCGTAATCCATAATGTCATTAAAATGCTTTATCAAAAAATCAGCTACCTTTATCCCCAAATCTGTGGGAAATAAAGCATTTCTTTCCCGGCGGGCATAATTCCTTTTAATTAAAGTAAATATGGTGGGAGCATAAGTTGAGGGGCGGCCAATACCCTTCTCTTCCAGGGTTTTAATTAAAGACGCGTCGTTGTAGCGAGCCGGTGGTTTTGTTGAATGCTTTTTTACCTCAAGGCCTTCTAGCTTAAGCTGATCACCCTTTTTTAAATCCGGCAGGTAAGAATCTTGCGGTTCAGGATAAAGTTTTAAAAAGCCAGCAAAAAGCATTCTTTTGTCTTCGGCTGAAAATAGAGCGCTTCCAGCTTTTATCTTTACCTTTTTTTGCTCAAAAATTGCCTCGGACATGAAAGCGGCCGTAAAGCGGCGCCAAATTAACTCATAAAGTTTAAACTGCTCATCTGTTAGATACTGCCGGATATGATCAGGCTGGCGAGCTGGATCAGTGGGGCGAATAGCCTCATGGGCCTGCTGAGCACCTTTTTTCTTTTTGTGTTTATAGGTTTTTTCTAATACAAAATCTTTCCCAAAGGAGGCGGCAATAAATTTTTTCACGGCTTCTTCCGCTTTCTGACTGACACTGAAAGAATCAGTCCGCATATAAGTTATCAGGCCTGAATTCTTCCCATTTAAACTTATACCTTCATAGAGCTGTTGAGCCACAATCATGGTTTTTTGAGCTGAAAATCCTAAGCGGTTAAAAGCTTCTTGTTGCAAAGAAGAAGTTATATGAGGCGGATAGGGTTTACGCTTGGTTTTTCTTGTTTGCACAGAATCAACTAAAAAATTACTTTTAATTAATTCTTGTTTACACTTTTGAGCCTCTTCTTTCTTTTTGAATATACCGCTTTGCTTTTTATATTTCCTTAACTTAGCCTTAAAAGTGCTATTTTTATAATTTAGGTCTGCCTCAAGGCTATAAGTTATCTCCGGAATAAACTTCTCGATTTCTCTTTCTTTCTCGACTATAAAGCGTAAAGCTACCGATTGAACCCGCCCGGCTGACAGGCCGCGAACAATTTTTTTCCACAAAATCGGAGAAAGCCGGTAACCTACCACCCTATCCAAGACTCTTCTCGCCATTTGTGCTTCAACTTTTTTTAGGTCAAGTTCGGCCGGATTAAATAAGGCCTCCTTTATTGCCTCTTCGGTTATCTCATGAAAAATAACCCGGTGGAAAAGACGGCCTTTTTCCTTTAGCTTATCTTGTATATGCCAGCTGATAGCCTCACCCTCCCGGTCAGGATCTGTGGCTAAAAAAACCGCTTCTTTTCCTTTAGCTTTCTTCTTTAAATCAGCAATAATTTTTTTCTTAGCCGGCAAAGTTGTGTAGCGAGGGCTAAAATCACCATCCGTATCTACCGCAAGCTTACTGGAAGGTAAATCAACCACATGGCCTTTGGAGGAAACTATTTCATATTCATTACCCAAAAAGGAAGAAATAGTCCTGGCCTTAGTCGGAGATTCAACAATAACTAAATATTTTCCCATTTATGAGACCGCCTTTTTACCTCTTTAACTTCAAGTTCACATAGGTATCGTTCTATCAGCGAATGTACGAATCTAATACGAATTTACGAATAAGAAAATTAATTCGTATATTCGTAGAGATTCGTAAATTCGTTGATAGCTTCGTAATTGATTCGCACATTCGTTGATTGCGTTGATTACTGTGTATATCCCTGTAATATATTTATTTCTTCTAATATATCTTCTACCGAATCAACCAGCATAGCCCCTTCCTTAATTAAGGAGTGGGTGCCTTTATTTTGACCCCTGCCTACAGGCCCGGGTACGGCAAAAACTTCCCGGTTTTGATTAACCGCGAAATTAGCTGTAATTAACGCCCCACTACGAGAAGCAGCCTCAACTACAACCACCCCTTTTGATAGACCACTAATTATTCTGTTCCGGCGGGGGAAATTCTCCGGCAAAGGCATTGTATTTAAAGGATATTCTGAAACTAACAAGCCTTTTTTAAAAATTTCTGAAGCAAGCTCCCGGTTCTGGTGAGGATAAACATGATTTAGGCCGCTGCCTAAAACAGCCACCGTCAACCCTCCAGTCTCCAAAGCACCCTTGTGAGCATAGGTATCTATACCCCGGGCAAGGCCGGAAACAATAGCCAATCCGGCCAAGGATAGTTCCCGGGAAAAATCAAAAGCCATTGTTTTACCGTATTGACTGGGAAGCCGAGTCCCCACGACAGCTATTGATTGGGCAGACAACAGCTGGATATTTCCTTTCGCGTACAAAAGCAAAGGAGGCGATGGTATCTCTTTTAATAAGTGAGGGTAAGATGCATCAAAAATATCTATGACTTCTACCTTGCTTTCCTCAATTAACCGCAATTCGTGACTAAATAAATTTGAATTTCGCAAAGTTAAAATTTTCTCGATATCAGCAGAGCTTAAAAAAGGAAACTGGCCGCGCCGAAACTGTTTTATCTTGAAAACTTCATCCACATCAGGCAGATTATCAACAATTTTTTTGGTTTTAGCGGGCGTCAAACCGGCGAGATTTAAAAGTATGGAGCCTTTTTTAGCCATTATCTAATAACCTTAAAATGCGCCCGGCAACTTCCTGAGGGTTTATTTGGTCAGTATCTATTTGTATTCCGGCCTGGCGATAGTATGGCTCTCGTAAATTAAGAAGCCTCTTGATTTCAGCTAAGGGGTCGCTAACGCTAAGAAGGGGGCGATTGTTGGAACCCTTAATTCTTTCAAAAATAACCGAAGGCGAAGCAAAAAGCGAAAACAAATGACCAGTATTTTTAAGTATTTTCAAATTAGCTGAATCGCAAACCAACCCTCCTCCACAACTGACTACTAAATCCAGCTGAGAAGATATTTTTTTTAATAACTCCCGCTCCAGCCGGCGAAAATAACCTTCGCCTTCGGAGGCAAAAATATCCTTTATTCGCCTACCTTCTTTTTTCTCAATAGCTTCATCCATCTCAACAAAATCTTTGCCTAACTTACCGGCTAAAATTCTGCCTACCGTAGTTTTTCCTGTACCCATAAAACCAACTAGATAGATGTTCTTCATCTAAGCATCCTCATTAGCTTAACTGCCTTGACAAACTCTAAATTCAATCTTTCAGTTATTCTGGTCAAGTTGTTAGGTTGGGATTTAGGGTTTTTCGGCTATTTCTTTATTTTTACTTGGCGTATTTTTTAATTAAGTTAAGGGCAATAATGTTTTTCTGAATTTGATTAGTACCTTCATAAATTTGGGTAATTTTAGCATCACGCATAAATTTCTCAACTGGATATTCACGCATATAACCGTAACCGCCATAAATCTGAACCGCATCAGTTGAAACTTCCATAGCTACATCTGAAGCAAAAAGCTTTGCCGCCGCCGACGCTGCTCCTACATTCTTTAGGCCTCGGTCAACCATACCGGCGGTAGCATAAACTAAACTTCTTGCCGCTTCGGTCTTAGTTGCCATGTCAGCGAGCATCCATTGTATCCCTTGAAACGAAGTTATTGGCTGTCCAAACTGTACACGTTGATGAGCGTACTTTATGGCAGACTCTAAAGATCCTTGGGCTATACCTACTGCCTGAGCGGCAACGCCGGGACGTGATTGATCAAAAGTCTTCATGGTAGCGATAAAGCCTATGCCCTCTCTTTGGCCGAGAAGATTAGCGGCAGGTACCTTGGCATCATCAAAAATCAATTCTCCTGTAGAAGAAGCACGAATTCCCATTTTTTCTTCTTTTTTGCCGAAATTAAAACCCCCGGTACCTTTCTCAACAATAAAAGCTGACATCCCCCGCGGGCCTTTCTTTTTATCCGTAGCAGCGATTACCGTATAAATATCAGCGTCCCCTCCGTTGGTGATGAAATGCTTTGTGCCATTTAAGACATAAAAATCCCCTTCCTTTTTGGCAGTAGTTTTTACGGCTGAAGCGTCTGAGCCTGCTTCCGGTTCGGTTAAAGCAAAGGCGGTCAATTTTTCTCCAGAAGCAATCGCCGGAAGATATTTCTTCTTTTGCTCTTCGGTACCGAATAAAAGTATAGGAAACATTCCCAGAAAAGAAGCAGCATAAGAAGTAGCAATTCCCCCGTCAACACGGGAAATCTCTTCGGTTGCTATACACAAATCAGTAAGGCCCGTGCCCATGCCTCCATACTGAGAGGGGATACACAAAGAAAATAAATCAGATTGAGCCAAAACCTTTATTATTTCAACCGGAAGCTCTTCTTTTTCGTCAGACTCTCTTGATACTGGTTGAATTTTTTCCTCAGCAATCTGACGAACTAAATCCCTAAGCATTTTTTGCTCTTCAGTGAAAGGATATTCTACTAAAGACATCACCTACCTCCTGTATTGATTGATTAGTTACCATCAGCAATTACGGAGCTCCATCAACGAATGTACGAATCTATTACGAATTTACGAATAAAAAAATTAATTCGTATATTCGTAGGGATTGGTAAATTCGATGATTGCCTACCAATCACCAGTTAACCGCAACCCTTAAAGCTTGATAATTACAGCTTCTTCCCGGCAATCAGGAAAATATTTACAATTTACGCATTCGGTCCAGATTTTATGCGGCAAACGATTTTTACTTATTTTTTTAAAACCTTGTTTTTTAAAAAAAGAGCTTGAAAAAGTTAAAGCAAAAACTTTATCCACTCCCAAGCTCTTAGCTTCTTTGAGCGAACTTTGAATTAGTCTGGATCCAATCCCTTTTTTTTGGAAACTTGGGTCGACTACTAATGATTTTATTTCGGCTAGAGACTGCCATCCCACTACATGAAGCCCGCAGCAACCTACCACTTTTCCCTTTTTAAGAAAAACCCAAAAATCCCTTATATTTTCATAAATATGATTCAAAGAGCGCTCTAAAACAAGCTTTTTCTCAACTCCCAGCCCAATAAGCCTTTGTATCTCTTCGCCTTGACTAATTTTTGCTTTCCTAATCATTGAAAAAGGAAAACCTATAAGCTTTTTAGGGTTTCTTTTAGGGAAAAACTAACTTTTTTAAGCTTATTTTTTTGCGCGGGAGTAAGCAGGCCCTTAACTATCTCTACCGCTCCCTGCCGCCTTATCAGGCAGGGGGCCCCCACACAAACATCATTTATCCCATATTCCCCCTTCAGTAAAACTGAAACAGGAATTATATGGCCCTTGTCAAAAGCAATAGCTTCGATTAACTTGGAACAAGCTAAAGCCGGCCCAAAAACAGCACTTTTATCTTTAAGCAAGTTAACAATTTTAGCCCCTCTTGACTTTACTTTTTTTTCGGCTGCCTTCAGTTTAGCTGTATTTAGCGGGTAACTTCCCGAACCAAACTCTATAAGCATATCCTTACTATGAGGGCCAAAAGCAAAAGATTGCCAGGACGCAGCTGAAACACCGGTATCTTTAAATAATATATTTAAAAGACGGCTGCTGTCCAGAGATGAACCCATTCCGATAACTTTTTGGCGTGAAAACCTTGTCTTTTTTAAAATTAGATAGGTAATAACATCAAGAGGGTTAGTTACAGCTATAACGATGCTTTTTGGACAGTATTTTTTAATTTCTGAAGCCGCACTTTGGGCGATACCGGAGTTTACTTTAAGAAGATCCAAGCGAGTCATCCCCTGACGGCGTGGAATCCCAGCTGAAAAAACTACAATGTCTGAATTTTTAATTAATGAATAATCGGAAGTTCCCTCAATAACAGTAGAAAAATTTAATATACCTCGAGTATCTTCTAAATCATAAGCTACTGCTTTAGCCCTATCTTCTTTTATGTCTACTAAAACAAGGCTTTCAAGAGGAAAGCGTTCTAAAAGATTAAAAGCTAAGGCAGAGCCCACTCCTCCGGCTCCAATTATCGCGATTTTTTTTATCATTCCCCTAAAAGGTTTATTTTCTCAACTATTGCCTGGGCTATTTCCTGTGTACCGCAAGCGGTAGGATCAGAACGGTCCGCTTTCAAATCGTAAGTTAGGCACCGGCCTTCCTTAATAACCTCAGCCACTGCCTTCTCAAGCAGATTAGACTTTTTTACTTCCCCCAAATGCTTAAGCATTAAAGCCGCCGAAAGAATCGTGGCGATAGGATTAACTTTGTTTTGGCCGGTATATTTAGGGGCACTTCCATGAGTCGGTTCAAAAACAGCTATTTGGTCTCCAATGTTCGCGCCCGCGGCCAAACCCAAACCCCCTACAAGCCCTGCACCCAAATCAGAAATTATGTCTCCATAAAGATTAGGTAAAACTAATATATCAAAATGTTGGGGCCTTTGAGTAAGTTGCATCGATAGATTGTCAACTATTACATCGCTATATTCAACTTTTCCCTCGTAGTTTTTAGCAACCTGAAGGAAACTGTCCAAAAATAAACCATCGCTGTATTTCATAATATTAGCTTTATGGACACAGGTAACTTTCTTGCGCTGGTTAGCAAGAGCGTACTCAAAAGCGAACTTAGCTATCCGCTCAGACGCGCTTCTTGAAATAGGTTTAATCGAGACAGCACTAGCCGGCCTTACCTTTTTTTCCGAAATACTGTTTATCGCCTCTATCACTTTGGCGGTATCTGAACTTTTCTCCGGAAACTCTATGCCAGCATAAAGATCTTCAGTATTTTCACGCATAATCACTAAATCTATATCCGGATATAATGCCTTAGGGCTGTTGAAGGACTTTACCGGACGCATACAAACATACAAATCAAGAGACTGACGAATCAAAACATTAACTGAACGAAAACCTTTCCCAATAGGAGTTGTAATTGGGCCTTTAAGCGCGACTTTATTGGCCTGGATAGATTCAATTGTCTCAGGGGGAAGTAACTGCCCGCCGCGGTCTAACGAAGTTTTTCCGGCTATTCTCTCTTCCCATTCGATATCCACACCCAGCGCTTTCACGCAGGTTAAAGCCGCCCTAGTTACTTCAGGGCCAATGCCGTCTCCGGGAATAATAGTAACTTTGTAACTCATATTAACCTAACTCCCATGATTAAAGTTAAACACCAAATCCTTTATGCTTATCCAGATAATTAAAAATACCACCTGACTCTATTAATTCTTTTTCAAAAGAGCCCCAGGGCTTAAAATCGCTTACCACCTTATTGCCTTTTTTAATCTTTCCTTTAGCTAAATCTACCAATACATTGTCAGCCTCAAGAATATCATCAGTATCTGCTTCAATTAGGGCTAAACCAATGTTAAAGGCATTGCGGTAAAAAATACGGGCAAAACTTTTTGCTACTACACAAAGCACCCCCGCTTCTTTTATTACCCAAGGAGCCTGCTCGCGAGATGAACCCATACCAAAATTAGAGCCAGCCGCGATGATTGATTTAGAGGGAATTATCTCATTGTAAAAACCCGGCCGGATATCTTCAAATAAATGGCGCGAAAGTTCTTTCATATCAGTTATAGAAAACTTGTAGCGCCCGGAAATTATCCAGTCGGTGTTTATATCGTCTTTAAATTTAAAAACCTTGCCTTTTAAGAGCATGCTTTAACCTCATAAACTTTCAAATTCAGCCACATTTTTTACCTTTCTAAGGGCGGCCTCTTTTGTAATCAGCCCTTTCTTGTAAAAGTTCTTTAAACTTTTGTCCATAGTATGCATACCGTATTGAGCTCCCATTTGAATCAAAGAAGGTATTTGAGCTATATCGTTTTCCCTGATTAAATTTCTTATCCCGGGAGTTGAAACCATAACTTCAGTAGCAAGAATTCTCCCTTGGCCTTCGGCGCGGCGAAGCAAAACTTGTGAAACAACCGCCTGCAAGCACTCAGCCAACTGAACAGTTACCTGTCTTTGTTGATGAGGCGGAAAAACATCAATGATTCTTTGAATTGTTTGGGGCGCATCTGGGGTATGCAGAGTAGCTAGCACTAGGTGCCCTGTCTCAGCCGCAGTCAGAGCGGTTGATATAGTTTCAAGGTCCCTCATCTCACCTACCACAATAACATCCGGATCCTGCCTAAGCACCCTCTTTAAAGCTTCCGGAAAAGAGTGCGTATCAGAAAATACTTCTCTTTGCTTTATTATGCTCTTTTTGTTTTCATAAATAAATTCTATAGGATCTT
Organism: Candidatus Omnitrophota bacterium; assembly: GCA_003565945.1. GTDB lineage: Bacteria > Omnitrophota > Gorgyraeia > Duberdicusellales > 4484-171 > PXAH01. The sequence goes on along the minus strand of PXAH01000145.1, from coordinate 31,608 downwards.
CTATAGATATTATCATTTCCTTGCGATTTTTGTTTATATAGTCAACCATCGCGGCTAAAGATGTACTTTTGCCGGTACCGGTAGGGCCGGTAACTAAAATCAACCCATTAGGTTTTTTAATAAGGTCATAAACAGTTTTAGGTAACCCTAGTGAATCAATAAGTGGAATTTCTTTAGGGACTCTTCTTAATGCCGCCTCTACACTCCCCCGCTGATAATGAACATTTACCCTGTATCTATCCATGCCAGGCAAAGTAAAAGAAAAATCAAGCTCTTTACTTTCTTCAAAAGCAGCTTTCCTTTCATTGCTAAGCATGCTATAGATTAAAGACTTAATGCTCTCTTCGGTAAAAGGTTCGTGGTCAGTTATAAATAATTCCCCATCAATCCTCAGTATCGGAGCAAATCCATTGGTAAAATGAATATCACTGGCACTCTTGCTTTCAGCTAAACTTAAAATATCATTCATTCGCATCAGAAAACCTCCGATTTTAAGACAGTCAACTATCTAAGATTTTTCTGGGATCAGTTATCTTCCCCTTGATGGCGGAAGCAACAACTGTAGCCGGAGAACCTAAATAAATAAATGCCTTAGGATTGCCCATTCTTCCTTTAAAATTACGATTTGCCGTAGATATTGCTACTTCTCCATCAGCTAAAACCCCCTGGTGAGTTCCCACGCAAGGCCCGCAACCGGGAGGAAGAATTATTGCTCCTGCCTCTGAAAAAGTCTTTATATATCCTTTTTTTAATGCCTTTTGAAAAATATCATGAGAGGCAGGCGCAATCAAAAACTTAACACCGGGATGAACTTTTTTCCCAAGCAGTATTTCCGCCGCTATTTTTAAATCCTCCATTCTTCCGTTTGTGCAGGTTCCCAAAAATGCCTGACTGATAGTAACATCAACCTCTTCAACCGGCATGCCGTTATCTACATTATGAGGACAAGCCAGGTAAGGAGGTATTTTTGAAACATCAAACTCAATCACTTTTTGATAAAAAGCATTTTTATCGGAAGAAACCTTTTTATATCTAGAAACTCCAATTTTCTTAAGGTAATTTTCGCCTTTCTTATCAAGGGCAATCAAGCCGCATTTAGCGCCAAACTCAATAGTCATGTTAGTTATAGTAAGGCGGGCATCAAGAGAAAGTTTACTAATTGCCTCACCCTCAAATTCAACCGCCTTGTAAGTTGCTCCATTTGAGCCTAATTTGTTTATTATGTAGAGAATAATATCCTTGCTATAAACACCAAAAGGAATTTTTCCATTTACTATAATCTTATAAGTTTCCGGCACTTTAAACCAATTTTTCCCAGTAGTAAGGGCTACGGCTAAATCAGTTGAGCCCACCCCTAAAGCCACAAGGCCAAGGCTGCCAGCTGTTGAAGTATGAGAGTCAGCCCCTAAGATAAGGCTGCCCGGAACCCCAAAACCCTTTTCAATAACTAATTGATGAGATACGCCACAGCCAACATCAAAAATAAGGCACTTTTGTTTTTTTTGAAATTGACGCATTCGAGAGTGAACCCGGGAAACACCTAAGCTGGGAGAAGGGCTGCTATGGTCGATAAACATCACATATTTTTTAGGATGCAGGATGTTTCGCGGGGAAGAAAGAGCAGGGGATGGTTTAGCCAAGCTATCAAAAACTAAAGCGGAAGTGCCGTCTTGTGAAAAACAAAAATCTACCTTACAAACCCCTACATCTCCAGCCTTGAGGGGTTTGTTCGCGTGGGCAGAAAATATCTTTTCGCTAATGGTTTGAGCCATTTTAGATTTAGCCAGCGGACTTAGTTTTTTTTGCCATTGATTGCAGTTGCAGCTATAAATGGCCTAACTAAAGTTTTTCCATAAAAGTACTGATCCTGTCCGCGCCTTTGTTAATCTGCTCTGTGCTGGTAGCAAAACTTACCCTAACAAACCCTTCCTGGCCAAAGGGGCTGGCAGGTATACAAGAAACCAGTTCCCGGTCAAGAAGTTGAGAACAAAACTCCAAAGAATTCAAGCCAGTTTCCCTAATATCACAAAACATATAAAACGTGCCTTCGGGATTATAGGGAATTATTTTTTTTATTTGGCTTAGGCGCGAATAAAGCAAATCCCTTCTTTCCTGAAATTTTACCTTAACTTTACTTTCCCACTCTTGATTTTCTAAGGCGGCTATAGCCGCGGCTTGTGAAATAGAGCAAGGACAAGATGTGGTATGTCCGCAAATATTGGAAACCGCGTCAACAAGCTTTTGATTAGCAGCTAAATATCCTACTCGCCAACCAGTCATTGAAAAAGTTTTTGAAAGCCCGCTAACCGTTACAATACGCTCAACTGCTTTCCCTAAAGAAGCAAGGCAGACATGTTCCCGCTGGTCATAAACCAGAGCCTCATATATCTCATCACTTAAAACATAGAAATTATTTTTTTCTACAATTTGGGCTATCTGTAATAACTCCTGCCGGGTGTAAGTTGCTCCTGTTGGGTTAGATGGGTAATTAAAAAGAAGAACTTTGGTCCTAGGGGTAATTGATTTCTCAAGAAGCTCAGGGGTCAGCTTAAAATTATTTTCTTGGGATAATTGAATAAATTTAGGTTTAGCCGGCGTCAACTTAACCATCTCCGGATAGCTTACCCAATAAGGAAGAGGAATAAGAATCTCATCGCCCTCTGAAGCTAACGACAATAATGCCAGAAAGATAGCGTATTTAGCTCCAGCGGTTACTACAATATTATTTTTATCAGAAAAAGGATTACCTTGACGCTCAAGCCTCCGAGCAATAGCTTCTTTAAGCTTAAGGTCGCCTGTGGAAGGAGTGTATTTGGTAAAACCCTGGTCAATCGCTTCTTTCGCCGCTTTTTTAATAAAATCAGGAGTGTCAAAGTCAGGCTCTCCAGCGGCAAAGTTAACAACATCCTTGCCCTGTTTTTTAATTTGCTTAGTTAAGGCGGTAATCTTAAGGGTAGCTGATTTAGTCAATGAAGCGACTTGTGGATTTATATCCATGATAACACCTCTAACTTTTTTTCTTTTTCTTAAACATCTTTTTTAGCCCGGAGACGCCTTTTTCTTTGCGCGGGCTTTCCTCTTTCTCTTCTACCGGTTCCTTTTCCGCTTTCCGCTTAGTTTTTATTTTATTTTTTTTCTCTGATTTTTTGGTCAACTCAATTAAAGACAAAGGTGCCCCATCACTGCCACGGAAACCAATTCTGTATATCCGGCAACAACTTCCGCTAGTACCTTTAAAGCGAGGAGCAATCTCATCGAATAACTTCTTTACTAAAGAATGATTTCCAATTCGGGAAAAAGCCAGACGGCGGGCCGCAAGCGTATCATCTTTAGCCAAGGCAATAGTTTTATCAAAATAAGGCTTGATAAATTTGGCCTTAGCTGTTGTTGTTTTTACCCTTTCATTAATAATTAAAGCCCGCAGTAAAGCCTTAGTTAAAGCTTTTCTTTGGCCCAGAGAACGTGATAACCTGTTTTTCTTTACTTTATGCCTCATTGAACATTAAACCTTTTTTAATTTTTCTTCATCAATATTGATACCCAGAGAAAGACCCATTGTCTTAAGCAGGGCGATAACTTCATTGAGAGATTTTCTTCCAAAATTCCGGTAAGATAATATTTCGGCTTCTGTTTTTGTAACCAACTCAGCTAAGTTTTTAATGTTTGCCTCTCTAAGGCAATTAGCGCTTCTGACCGAAAGCTCAAGCTCAGAAACCGGCAGCTTCAACTTTTCATACAAGGATATCTCCTCCGGCGTAAGTTCTTCATAATCTTCTTCCGGCAACTCACCTAAAGTAAAAAATAGCTCAAGATGTTTACTTAAAACTTTCGAAGCATAGATTAAAGCTTCTTTAGGTTCTATGCTGGCGTTGGTAAAAATCTCCAATATCAACTTATCATAATCAGTTCTTTTCCCAACACGAGTATGCTCAACTTTAAAAGAAACTCTTTTGACCGGGGTAAAAATTGAGTCTATAGCTATAACTCCTATGGGCATATCTTCCCGTTTATTTATATCGGCCGGAACAAACCCACGACCCCTGCCTACCTCCATTTCAATGTTCAATGTCTTTCCAGGTTCAGTTATGGTAGCGATGTGATGGTCGGGGTTTACTATCTCTATAGTTTCGTCGGTTATTATTTCTCTGGCTTTTATTTCCTTTGGCCCTTTAGCTTTTATGTAAATTTTTTTGGGAGAGCGAGAATATGCTCTCAAAACAAGGCCTTTTAAATTTAATATAATTTCCTGTAAATCCTCTAAAACACCCTCTATCGGAGAAAATTCATATTGAGCTTCTTCAGCCTTGATCGAAGTAACAGCAGAACCTTCAATAGATGATAAAAGAACCCGGCGTAAGGAGTTACCTAGGGAAACTCCATACCCCCTTTCTAAGGGCTCAGCTATAAACCGGCCGTAATTCGGGCTGTAAGTATCTTGATCTACGGTGATTCTTTTCGGAAATTGAAAATCTCTCCAGCTTATCCCCATCTTTTTTCCTCCTTTAATGAAACCACGATTCACGCTCCCGCTGGTCGCGTAAATCGTAAGGTCGAATTAACCCCCACACCAATTGAGTAAATAACGTAATCACTACAATTGGTGTGGGGGGCAAATTCAGCCGAAGACTTATGTTCGCTCCCTTCGTCCGCTCCATAAGTCTTGGTTTCATTTGATACTACTTAGAATAAAGTTCAACAATTAACTGCTCTTGTATTGGAACAGTAAGGTCTTCTTTCCCCGGCATTTTTCTTACCGTAATTTTATAATTTTGTTTATCTACTTCCAGCCAATCCGGTATACTTCTTTCTTTAGCGCTTAACTGGATATTTTCCTTTATTAAATTTTTCACTCCTTCATTAACCTTTAACTGTATTACCTGGCCTTCACTTACCAAATAAGACGGTATATCAACTCTTCTGCCACCAATAAAAACAAAACCATGGCGCACCAGCTGTCTGGCTTGAGCCCTTGATAGCGCGAAGAGAGACCTAAAAACTACATTATCCATGCGCCTTTCAAGCTCTTGAATCAAAATCTGACCCGTGACCCCTTTTGATTTATCAGCAATTTTAAAAAATCTTCTGAACTGACGCTCAAGCACCCCGTAAATATTCTTAGCTTTTTGCTTCTCTCTTAGCTGCAACGCGTAATAGGAAGGTTTTGACAATTGTCTTTTTTGCATGCCGGGAGGGCCCGGCCTCTTCGCTATGGCGCATTTTTCGGTAACACAGCGAACACCTTTTAAAAATAATTTCATCCCCGCTCTCCGGCAAAGCCGGCATTTGGGCCGTAAATCTCGTGCCATTCTTTCTCCTCCTAGACTCTTCTTTTTTTCTTGGGACGGCAGCCATTATGAGGTGCCGGTGCGGCTAATTTAACCCGCTTTACCATAAGCCCCGCTGCTGAAAGAGCCCTAATTGCTGCTTCCCTTCCAGGCCCGGGCCCCTTAATCATAACATCTACTTCTTTAAGCCCCATTGATTTTGCTGACTTAGCCGCTTCAAGAGAAGCTTTCTGAGCCGCGTAGGGTGTTGATTTCCTAGCTCCCTTAAAACCCATTCCTCCCGCTGACTTCCACGATAAAACATTACCATTTAAGTCAGTTATCGAGATAATAGTATTATTAAAAGTTGATTTAATCCTTGCCACTCCAGACGAAGAGGTTAACTGAATTTTTCTTTTTTTCCGAACCTGCTTTTTAATCTTTTTAGCCATATTTCTCCTTTAATGAGCACATAACTTATGGAGTCCGAAGGACGAACATAAGTTATAAGCGCGAATTAACCCCCACACCAATTGTAGTGATTACGTTATTTACTCAATTGGTGTGGGGGTCAAATTCAGACAGTGATTTATGTTCACCCTTCGGGCTTCATAAATCACGTCTTCATTTGACTTACCTTTTTTTACCGCCGACTCTCGATTTGGGCCCTTTCTTGGTCCGGGCGTTACAGCGAGTACGCTGGCCTCGAACCGGAAGCCCTTTTTTATGTCGCAAACCCCTGTATGTTTTTATTTCAATCAATCTTCTCACATCTTGAGAAACCTGTCTTCTCAGCTCTCCCTCAACTTTATAGCTTGACTGTATATATTTGGCAAGCTTTGATGCTTCCTCCCCTTTTAAGTCCTTAGCCTTTTGTTCGGGATTGATGCCAACATTTTTTAAAATATCATCGGCAATTTTCGGGCCTATTCCATAAATATAGCGAAGGGAAATTTTTATTTTTTTATCTTTTGGTATATCCACACCTAAAATTCTTGGCATTTCTATCTATCCTCCTCTAATCAAATTTAACAGCTGCAAACTCACGCTTAGCGCAAAGCCCTATGCTCTTTGCCAGCTAGCCTTGCCTTTGCTTATGTTTGGGAGTTTTACAAATAACCCTGACCAAACCTCTCCTTCTAACAATCTTGCATTTGTTGCAAACCCGTTTAACTGAACTCTTAACTTTCATTTTTATGGCCTCGTATTTTCCCGCTTAAACCGCCTAAGCTTTTTTCTAATCTACTTTTTATCTCAGATAAAACTTCCTCTATCTTTTTATTGCCATCAACTAAGAAGAAAATTCCCTTTTCTTTATAGAAATCAAAAACACCTTTGCTTTTTTCGGCAAATACTTTCAATCTCTTACGGATTACTTCCGGAGCATCATCACTTCTTTGCGTTAATTTCGCCCCGCAAAAATCACACAAACTATCTTTTTTGGGAGGGGACGAATCAAGATGGTAATTAACCTTGCAAGCCCGGCAAACCCTTCTTTTGCTTAATCGATTAATGATAATATCTGGACTAACATCCAGGCAAATAAAAGCATCTATGGCACTATTTGTGCGGCTTAAAATAGAATCTAACGTTTCAGCCTGCTTCTGGTTACGCGGATAGCCATCAAGAATAAATCCATCACTATTTAAGTTCTGCTCAACTACCTTCTCCACTAAATCATCGGAAACTAAATCACCCCTTTCCATAATTTCTTTAACTTTTAAGCCTAAATCAGATCCCTTCCTTACCTCATCCCTTAAAATATCTCCTAAAGATATTTTAGGCAACCCAAACCTTTCAGCTAGCATCTCTGCTTGTGTTCCCTTACCAGAACCAGGCGCACCAAAAAGTACTATCCTCATCTTCTCCCCTTTAAGGGACTACCCTTGATAAAACCATCATAGTGGCGGGTCAGAAGCTGCCCTTCAACCTGCTTCATAGTATCAAGCACAACAGCAACCATAATTAAAAGTGTAGTACCTCCAAAGAGAGAAGCCAGTTGATAAGAAGGCAATTCAAAACGCTCCATCATAATATCGGGGAAAATAGCAATAACGCTGATATAGATTGCCCCCAAAAATACAATACGGGTAGCCACGTAATCAATGTAATTAGCTGTAGGGCGGCCGGGCCTGACCCCCGGGATAAAGCCTCCATAGCGTTTTAGATTGTTAGCTATTTCTAAGGGGTGAAAAACCATAGCGGTGTAAAAATACATAAAAAAGAAAAGAAGGCCAACCATAATAAAGTTATACCAGAGCCCTCTCTGCTGGACTATGCTTTGAATAAAATTAATTATACCAATACCTTCAGGCAAAAACATTGTAATTGTCGCCGGGAAGGATAATACAGCCATCGCGAAAATAATCGCGATAACTCCGGCCATATCTACCTTGATTGGCAAATAGGTACTTTGACCGCCATACATTTTTCGCCCGACCATTCGCCTTCCGTATTGAATAGGTATTCTGCGCTGGGCTTGAGTAAATAAAACCACCGCCCCTACCAAAAAAAACCAAATTGCCACCAAGGCTATAACTATTGGTGTTTGTACTTGTTGATTCTCCGGCCGCAAAGGTGACCAAAGATGCCAAAGATGCCCGACTGCCGAAGGGATACGAGAAATAATACTTACGGTAATGATAATTGAAATTCCATTTCCGATTCCCCTTTCCTGAATTTGTTCACCTAGCCACATAACAAAAATTGTCCCGCAAGTTAAAGTGACTATGGTAGTAAAAGTAAACAGCAAACCAGGGTTAGGCACAACATTATAGCCAGGAAAGCTATCCGGATTAGAAAGCCAGAAAGATAAAAAAAGACCCTGGACCAAGCAAAGGGCCAAAGTTAAACCTCTGGTATATTGATTAATCTTTTCAAAACCGGCCTTGCCCTCCTTAGCTAATTTTTCCAGAAAAGGAACTACATTTTGCAGAAGCTGCATAATAATTGAAGCTGATATGTAGGGCATAATCCCTAAAGCAAAAATGCTTAACTGCTCAAAAGCGCCGCCGGTAAACAAATCAAGAATCCCAAAAAGAGTTTGACCTTCCCTTTCAGCAAAATCAGTAAAAAATTGAGATAAAGCCACGGTATTTACCCCGGGAGTTGGGATAAAACAACCTGCCCGGTAAACTACCAAAAGAGAAAGGGTAATAAAAATCTTTCTTTTTAATTCAGGAACTTTAAAAATATTAGCTACTGCTTGGAACACTCCCAAGACCCTCCCTTTGATTCAATAATTTCTTTTGCTTTTTTTGAAATTTTACCAGTTTTAACATTTATTTTTAAATTAAAAGGACTGTCAATGTTGGCAAGAATCTTTACCGGCTTTTTCTCATCTTTTATTAAATTCAAATCAACCATAACCTTTGGCGTCAGCTCAATATCTTCTTTTGCCTTTTTCTGGATATCAGCAAGTTTAACTATTTGATATGATTTAGGCCTGACCGCGTTAAACCCCCTCTTGGGCATTTGCCGTAAAAAAGGTAAATTACCTCCACTAAACCCAATATAGGGTAATTTTTTCCCTTTTCGCTGGCCAGCTCCTTTGTGGCCACGGCCAGATGTCTTGCCTAGGCCGGAACCGGTCCCTCTGCCGCGCCGTTTTGCTTTTTTGTTTTTAGTTACAGCTTTTATCTCTGATAAATTCATAATAATTTATCCTTTAAGGATCTTAAACCCTTCTAGGGTAGCTTTAACTACATTGATTGGATTAGTTGAATTCCCAATATTTTTTGTAAGAATATCAGTTATACCCGCGCATTCACAAACCGCCCGAACAGGGCCACAGGCAATAACCCCCGTACCTTTGGATGCAGGCTTAAAAAGAACCCGTAAGGAACCAAATTTTCCAATAACTTGGTGAGGTATTGTAGTACCCTTGCGCTTAACTACCATGGTGCTCTTTTTGGCTTTTTGTATTCCCTTTCTGATGGCGGTAGCAACTTCATTGGCTTTGCCTACGGCATACCCAACACTATCGTTACCATCGCCAACCACAACTAAAGCCGAAAAAGAAAGGTTTTTACCTCCCTTGGTTACTTTAGTAGTCCTGTTGATAAAAAGCACTTTTTCAATAAAAGGATTTTCCTGTTTGTCGGTTTTTACTGCATCGGTGCGCATTAAAACTTCAACCCTCCTTGCCTTGCCCCTTCCGCTAAACTTTTTACGCGGCCGTGGAACCTGTAGCCGCCCCGGTCAAAACAAACCGAATTTATTTTTCTATCTTTTGCCGCTTGAGCAATCATCTTTCCCAGCTCCTGGGCAGCTTCTTTGGTATTTTTTTTAATTTCTTTATCTTTGATGCCGGCAGATAAGGTAGAGCTGCCGGTAATCACTTTTCCGCTTTTGTCGTCAACCAGCTGGGCATATATGTGTTTATTGCTTCTGAAAACAACAAGCCGCGGCCTCTGAGGTGTGCCCCGCATCTTCCTTAATATCCTTTTGTGCCGATAAAATCTGGCTAAACTCATTTTGCTAACGCCTTCCCTAATTTTTTCCGAACTTCTTCCCCTAAATATCTTATGCCTTTGCCCTTATAAGGCTCAGGAGGGTAGATTCTTCTTATTTTTGCCGCGAATTCACCTACTTTTTCTTTATCAATACCTTCAATAGTTATTTTAGTATTAGCGGGCAGCGAAACTTTTAGGCCATCCGGCACTAGAATCTCAACAGGATGAGAAAACCCTATGTTTAAATCTAAAGCTTTACCTTTAAGCTGAGCTTTATACCCTACACCCACTATTTCTAACTCTTTTTTAAAGCCCTCAGTTACTCCTTTTATCATATTGTTGATAATTGCTCTGGTTGTACCATGGAGGCTTCTGGCTAATTTAGTATTTTTTTTCCTCTTAACAAGCAAAGAACTCTCTTTAACTTCAGCCTCGATAAGTTTATGAAAGGAAAAGCTTAATGATCCCTTAGGACCTTTAACCGAAACTAAATTATCCTTAATCTCGACTGTTGTATCTTTAGGTATAACTACCGGCTGTTTGCCTATCCTAGACATATTCTTCTCCTTTAACGAGCACACAACTTATGGAGTCCGAAGGACGAACATAAGTTATAAGTGCGAATTAAATCCTTGACAATTTTTCAAACACTAACAAATAAAAATTGTCAAGGGTCAAATTCAGACAGTGATTTATGTTCGCTCCCTTCGGGAGCTCCATAAATCACGTCTTCATTTAACTACCAAACCATTCCAACAACTTCTCCCCCTAAGCCTTTTTCCTTCGCCTGACTGTCAGTAAATACACCTTCGGAAGTTGAAATAATTGCCAACCCATAACCTTGAAGAACCGACGGAATTTCATCCTTTTTCTTATAAATCCTTCTTGAAGGCCGGGAAACTCTTTTTATTTGGCTAATCGCGCTTTTTTTACCTTCATACCGCAGGTATACTTTAATTTGTTTAAAATTTTCAGTTTCAACTTTCTTGAAATTATCAATATATTTTTGGTCTTTTAATATTTCGCAAATTTTAAAAATAAGATTAGAATAAGGAATAATCGCCGCCTCCTTATGCACAGCGGCTGCGTTCCTTATAACTGTAAACACATCAGCAATTAAATCGGTTCTACTCATATTACCTCACTATATTGTTAGTCGATTAATTATCATCAACGAATTATGAATCTATTACGAATTTACGAATGTTTTTCATCAGCGAATGTACGAATCTGTACGAATATACGAATTTAATAATCCCTATTCGTAAATTCGTTGATGGCTTTGTAAATTCGATGATAACCGCGTAAATGAGTCCGTGAATTTATTGATTACTCACCCCTCGCTAATTACCAGCTTGCTTTTTTAACTCCCGGAACCAACCCTTGCCAAGCTAATTCACGAAAACAAATACGGCAAAGTTCGAAATCTCTGATATAACCCCGCGGCCTCCCACAACGCCGGCACCTATTTCTGTAGCGCGTAGAAAACTTAGGATTATCTTTTTCCCTTAACCATTTTTGAATTTTAGATTTTTTAGCCATTACTTCCGCCTAAAAGGAAAACCAAATAACTCAAGAAGCTCTCTGGCTTTCTCGTCTGAATCAGCCGTAGTGTGTATTGATACACTCATCCCTTGAGTTCTGGTTACCTTATCTAAGTTTATCTCAGGAAATATTCCCTGCTCTATCAAACCAAAATTATAATTTCCCTGCCCGTCAAAAGAATTAGATGAAAATCCCCTGAAGTCCCTTATGCGGGGAACAGCAACCATTATCAAGCGGTCAAGAAAATCATACATCATTGCCTTTCTTAAGGTAACACAACAACCAATAGCCACTCCCTCTCTAAGCTTAAAATTAGAAATAGCTTTGCGAGCCCGGCATATTTTGGGACGCTGGCCGGTAATTAAGCCTAATTGCTCTGAGGAACTCTCAATTAATTTTTGATCAGAAGTAGCCTCTCCCACCCCCATGTTCACCACAATCTTAACCAAACGGGGAATAGCCAGCAAATTAAGGTAACCATGCCTTTTTTTCAACTCAGGCACAATATCTTCCCTATACACACTTAACAATCTTGGCTTATATGCCTTTAAACCGCTTTCCGGCATTTTTTACAAATCCTTTTTTTTCCTTTATCTTTTAACAACTCTACCCCTGTCCTTACACCTTTATTGCATTTAGGGCAAAACAACTGCATTACAGACAGCTTTAAAGGTAGGGCTACCTCTTGGAAACCGCCTGCCTCTGCTTCTGACTTCTTTCTTATGTGTTTTTTAACCATATTAACACCTTCGACAATCGCGGTGCCTTTGCTGGGAGAAACACGCAAAACTCTTCCTTGCTTTCCCCGGCTCTTACCGGAGATAATAACTACTTTATCGTTCTTTTTAATTCTCAAGCTCATTTATTTAACCTTCTTTCCTTATATTGCCTCAGGAGCCAAAGATAAAATTTTGCTAAAACGATTCCTCAGCTCTCTAGCTACCGGCCCAAATACACGCGTTGCCCGTGGATTATCCTGCTTATCAATAACGACACAAGCATTTCTATCGAATTTAACTACTAATCCGTCTTTTCTTTTTATAGGAAAGTGGGTCCTAACTACCACCGCCCGCACAACTTCACCTTTTTTTATCGGTGAATTAGGAATAGCTTCCTTTACGCTGGCAGTAATAACGTCCCCAACTACAGCATGCTTTTTATCTTTTCGTCTTACAACCCCGATAAAAGAAATTTTCTTAGCACCACTGTTATCAGCAACATCAAGTTTAGACCTTAAGGTAATCATTATAAAACCTCATAAACTCTGAAACGTTTATCTTTAGAAAAAGGGCGGCATTCGGTTATTTTAACTCTCATTCCCTCTTTTAACTCGTTGTTTTTATCATGAACCTTATATTTTTTTTTGGTCATAATAAGCTTATCATACACACTATGCGGCAGCCTTCTCTTTACCAAGACAACTGCGGTTTTGTCCATTTTATCCGAAACAACAACACCCTCTAATATTTTACCTAACCTCTTACTCACTTTTTCTCCTTTTAAGGTTAATTACCGTGAGAATCCTGGCAATTTCTTTTTTCAACTTTCTGTATTGATCGGGTTTATCTATACCCTCTTTTCTTTTAAACTGAAACTCCATAAGCTTTTTTTTACTCTCGATAAGCTTATCTTTCAATTCTTCGCTAGATAATGATTGTAAATTTTCTATTTTAGCCATAATCAGTCCCAATTTTGCAATCTTTTTTTCTCCGCCAAAGGAGATACCCAATCTATTCTTTTGGAGGCCTCTTAAACTTTTCTCGAAACAAACATTGTCTTAAACGGCAGTTTATATGCAACTGACTTAAAAGATTCCCGAGCATAATCTTCGGGAACCCCGCCTATTTCAAAAATTATATTGCCTCTCCGGATAACTCTCACCCAACCCTCAACATCTCCTTTCCCCTTACCTTGACGAGATTCAGCTGGTTTCTTAGTTATTGGTTTATCGGGAAAGACCCTTATCCAAAGCTTTCCTCCTCGGCGCAGCCGCCGCGTAAGGATAACTCTGTTAGTTTCAATTTGGGTATTTTTCAACCAGCCTGACTCAAGCGCCTTTAGTCCGTATTCACCAAAAGCAACCTTGGAACCGGCTACTGCCAGCCCCCGCCGTTTGCCTCTTTGTGCTTTTCTGTATTTAACTCTTTTGGGTGTAAACATATTTAATCTTTCTTCTCTTGATCTTTGGAGAGATAGTCACCTAGTTGTTTCTGCCCCTTATAAACCCATACCTTTACCCCTATTGTTCCGTAGGTAGTTTTAGCTACGGCCAGCCCATAATCAATATCCGTACGAAACGTATGCAAAGGTATTTTACCGTACTTGTAGCTCTCCGAACGAGCAAGCTCAACACCGCCTAAACGCCCGGAACATTGAACTTTCATTCCTTCACCACCGGCAGAGGAAGCTTGCTGCATAGCTTTCTTCATTGCTCTTCTAAATTTTACCCGCTTCCTTAGCTGGAAAGCAATCAATTCAGCCACTAACTGCGCTTCCAGAGCCTGATCAGCTACCTCTTCTACGTCAATAATTATTTCTTTTCCGGACAAGGCAGCTAAATCTTTTTTGACTCTTTCAATATCCTGTCCGCGCCTGCCGATAATAACTCCCGGCCTGGCGGTTCTTACCCTTACACGCACGACAGATTCAGAAACTCTTTCAATATCAATAGTTGCTACAGAACCCAAAGGATAATTTGCTTTTATCTTATCTCGAATAATCAAATCTTCCTCAAGAAAGTCAGCATACTGTTTTGTTTTCGGGCAAAACCATCGTGACATCCAACTTTTACCAAAACCAACTCTCAAAATATAAGGATGAACTTTCTGGCCCATATTTTACTTCTCCGGTATAAGTTTTTGCTTTGAATCTAATTCAATTACTAAATGCGACATTCTTTTTCGAATGACCGCTGCCCTGCCAAAAGATGCGGCTCGATACCTTTTTAAGGCAGGGCCCTGATTGGCTAAAAGTTTAGAAATAAATAAAGAATCGTCTTGGTACCCCTTGTTCCTGGCATCAGCTAAAGCAGTCTTTATAAGTTTCCTTAGAAACTTAGCGCCCTTTTTATTGATAAACTCCAACTTACTAAGGGCGTCTTTAGGGTTACTGCCCCTGACCAGCTTCATTACCGGCCTTACCTTAGTGGGCGAGATGCGTACGTATTTTGCTTCCGATTTTGTAATCATGTTGCTCTCTTAGTAACCAAGTTCCGATGGATGATGGATGACCGCTTCGTCCTTACAACTACTCAGGACGAACCCTGAGCCCGTTCGCTAGGACGAGGGATGATTTTGTTTCTCGTCCTTTCTTCCATCGTCCTTCTTCCTTCGGAACGTTCTTTCTCCCTCATTTCTTCTGGATTGCTTTCTTTGATTTTATTCCGCCATGTTCCTTAAATTTTCGAGTAGGCACGAATTCACCCAAGCGATGGCCAACCATACTTTCAGTTATAAAAATAGGAACATGTTTTTTCCCGTCATGCACCGCAAAGGTCAAGCCAACAAATTCAGGAATAATCATTGAACTCCGCGACCATGTTTTTATAGCCTTTCTGTCACCGGAATCTTTTGCCCGCTTGACTTTTTTTAATAATTTAGGATATACAAAAAAACCTTTCTTTAGCGAACGGCTCATCTCCTTGATCTCCTCTTGCCCTTGTTTCTTTTGGCAACAATATACTTATCGGTTGCTTTTTTTCTGCGTGTTTTTGACCCTTTTGCCGGCTTCCCCCAGGGACTGACCGGATGAGGATTACCTTGACCGGCTTTGCCTTCTCCTCCACCGTGGGGATGATCCACCGGATTCATGGCCACACCTCTAACTTTCGGCCTTTTTCCTACCCAGCGGTTTCGTCCAGCTTTTCCTTTGCTAAAAGATGAATGCTCACCTAAGCCAACCCGGCCAACTGTAGCCCGGCCTTCTTCCTTAACCAAACGAATTTCTCCCGAAGCCATCCTTATTTGTGCCAAACCTTTCTCTCTAGCCATTAACTGAGCCCAACCTCCAGCACTTCGAGCGAAAACAGCTCCATGACCAGGATTTAATTCAATATTATGAATTAAGGTTCCTAAGGGCATATACTTCAATTTCATACTGTTGCCTGGTTTTATATTCGCCCGTGACTCCGAAGTGCTGATAATCGTATCTTTTACTTTCAACCCGGCCGGCCAAATAATATATCTTTTTTCACCATCTGAATACTTAACCAAAGCTATCCGGGCACTCCGGTTAGGATCATACTCTATAGCTAAAACCTCGGCTTCATTGTCAAACTTCTCTCTTTTGAAATCAATAATTCTGTACTTTCGCTTATTACCGCCACCTCTGCGGCGGACAGTAATTCTCCCCTTGTTGTTTCTCCCCCCGCTTGACTTCAAAGGCCTAGTTAACGTTTTTTCTGATTTTGCTTTAGTAATTTCAGAAAAATCGGAATGCTTTCGCATCCTTAAGCCGGGTGTCGTAGGTTTATGTTTTCTTATTCCCATTTTTTTCTAAGATAATTTTATTTCCTGGCCTTCATGTAACGTTACTATTGCCTTTTTCCAGGAAGAAGTCTTTCCGGGTTGATCCCATCTTATCCGTTTAACTCTTCCTTTTACAATTTCAGAAGAAACTTTTTTTACTTTTACTTTATAAATTGCTTCAATAGCTTTACGAATCTGCACTTTGTTTGCGCTTTTAGCAACTTCAAAGCTATACTTCCCCGCCGCAACATCCCGGTTTGATTTTTCAGTAACCAGCGGCCTCTTAATAACAGAATAAATTGAACCTAAATCCATTTCTCAAGCCTCTTTTAAATAATACCTAAAGAATCCTTGGTTAAAACCAGTTTCTGACAATCTAAAACATCTAAAGCATTTAATTCCGCCGCTTTCCTTAAATTAACTTTAGTAAAGTTAGATGAAGCATTTTTTATATTTTGGCCAAGTTCAACCAACACAAAGCAAAGTTTCTGGCGTCCAACACCCAAAAAATCAAAATCCTTAGCAAAATCCTTTGCTTTCGGACTTTCTAATTCAAGCTTATCAATAAGGATTACCTTACCAGCCTTTAGTTTTAAACATAAAGCACTTCTCAGGGCAGAAGCCCTCATCCGGGCAGGAAACTTTTTACAATAAGAGCGGGGCCTGGGCCCGAAGGTAATTCCACCGCCTTTCCATATTGGAGAACGAATCGAACCGACCCTGGCTCGGCCTGTGCCTTTTTGACGCCAAGGCTTTCTCCCTCCCCCCCCTTTTTCACCTCTAGTTTTAGTTTTAGCCAGCCCTGCTCTTTTATTTGACAGATAAGTAGACGCGGCCTGTTGAAGCAAAGCCAAAGAAACTTTTCCGTTAAAAATCTCTTTATTCAGGGCAACCTTCTCTTTCGGTTTTCCCTTAAGATCAATAAGTTCCAGAATAAAGCTGGTGGCCTGAGTTAGGTTTTTTTTAGTTTTAGTCGTTGTCATAAAAATTAACCTATGAAGATATTTTCTGCTTAGTTATCCGAAGTATATTCTTTCTGCTTCCGGGAATACTTCCCTTAATAAAAAGAATTTTATTTTCAGTATCTATCTTCAAAATTTCTAAATTTTTTACAGTTCTGTAAGCTGATCCCAGGTGCCCGGGCATCTTTTTATTTTTCATAATTCGAGAAGGAGTAGCAGAAGCACCTACAGAGCCTACTCTTCGATGCATGCCAGAACCATGGGAGCTAGGCTGCCTATGAGTGTTATGGCGTTTAATAACGCCGGCAAACCCTTTCCCTTTTGTTTTGGACCTTACCGTAATTTTTTCTCCTTCTTTGAAAATATTAATACCAAAATAAAATGAATCTTTTTTCTCCTTTCCTTCTTCAGCCAGATCTTCTTTTTTTTCCGCCCCTTTTTGAGCCCCGCCGTCTTGACTCTTTCCGTCGATTTTTACTTCTTTAATCATTCGAAAAGCGGGAGCTTTAACTTTAGCAAAATAACCTTGTTGAGGTTTTTTTACCTTTGAAATCTTATTTTCATTTACCTGAAAAACACCTACCTTGGCCATTTGCTTACCCGGATAAGATACTTTTTCTAAAAAGTAAACCGGTTCAACTTCAACCAAGGTGACAGGAAGAAGACGGCCTTCTTGGCCGAAAATTTGAGTCATACCTATCTTTTTTCCAAAAACTTCTTTAACCATAAGTGAAACTTGGCTTTTTTTGAAATCAATATTAAAAAAATCTTAGTCGAATTTACCCTTGACATCTGAGATGTCAAGGGTCTAGTTCAGCTAAATCCTTAGCATTTTAGATGTCAAGGATAAGCTTCACTAGACTTCCTGTTTTATCTCTGCGTTTACTCCGGCAGGTAAATTCAATCGCCTGAGCGCGTCTATAGTTTTTGCGGTGGGACTATCTAAATCAATTATTCTTTTGTGTACCGCGATCATAAACTGCTCTCTTGATTTCTTGTTAACATGAGTAGCCCGATTTACTGTATACACTTTTTTATTTGTTGGTATAGGTATCGGGCCATTTACCTTAGCGCCAGTACGAATAGCAACCTCTGCTATGTCTTTAGCTGATTGGTCCAGCAAGCGATGATCGAAAGCTTTTAATTTAATCCTAATCTTTAAAGGTGATTTACCCATATTTCTATTTTAACTCTTCTGCTTAGCAGATAAGTTTAGCCTACAAATTTGACTCCTTTCCTTACTTGAAAGAAGCTAGTTACATAAAAATCTATGCCTTATAGTTACTCAATAATTTCCGTAACTAAGCCGGCTCCGACTGTCTTTCCACCTTCGCGAATAGCAAACCTTAATTCTTTTTCACAAGCAACCGGCTGAAGTAGCGTTACTTCTAGCTCAACGTTATCGCCAGGCATAACCATTTCAACCCCTTCAGGAAGCTTACAGCTGCCGGTTACATCGGTAGTCCGAAAATAAAATTGAGGCCTGTAACCTGAGAAAAAAGGCGTATGCCGTCCACCCTCTTCTTTCTTTAAAGCGTAAACCTTAGCCTTAAACTTCTTATGGGGAGTAATCGAACCCGGTTTAGCCAATACCATACCTCTTTCAGCTCCTTCTTTTTCAATTCCCCGCAATAGAAGGCCGGCATTATCTCCAGCTTGAGCTTCATCGAGAGTTTTGCGAAACATCTCGATTCCGGTAACTACAGTTTTTTTGGTATCTTCTCTAATTCCCACAAGTTCGATTTCTTCACCGGTTTTAACTACCCCTCTTTCAACTCTTCCGGTAGCAACAGTTCCTCTTCCCGATATAGAAAAAATATCTTCAACGGCCATCAAGAAAGGCTTATCAACCTCACGCTTCGGCTCAGGAAAAAAATCATCACAAGCTTTCATCAACTCTATCATTGCTTTACAATTTTCACTATCAGCGTTACCACCTGTGGCGTCCTCTAAAGCTTTAAGAGCCGAACCTTTAACAATTGGAGTGTCCTTTCCAGGAAACTCATATTTATTTAATAAATCTCTAACTTCTTCTTCCACCAACTCAACTAATTCGGGATCATCCATTTGGTCTACCTTATTCACAAAAACAACAATTGCCGGTACATTAACCTGACGAGCTAAAAGTAAGTGCTCCCTAGTCTGAGGCATAGGGCCGTCTGTTGCCGCAACCACCAATATCGCACCATCCATCTGAGCCGCGCCGGTTATCATGTTTTTAATATAGTCGGCGTGACCGGGACAATCAATATGAGCATAATGGCGTTTTTCAGTTTCATACTCAACGTGCGAAATATTGATAGTTACACCCCTCTCTTTTTCTTCGGGAGCTTTGTCAATATCGTCAAACTTTAAAGCCTGGGCGCCACCCTTCTGCGCTAAATATTGGGTGATGGCCGCGGTAAGAGTAGTTTTACCATGGTCAACATGTCCAATAGTTCCGATATTAAGATGGGGTTTTGATCTTACAAATTTTTCCTTGCCCATCAAGCACCTCCTTTTTTTTGGTTAATTAGTTGGTTATTTTAATCAACCGTTCTCTATATACCTAAAATTTTCACTAACAGTTCTTCCGGTACTCTCTGATAATATGAAGGCTCTATTGTATACGAGGCTCTGCCTTGTGTCAAGTTTCTCAATGAGTCCGCATAATCAAAAGATTCACTCAAGGGAATATCCACACTCATCAATCTTAAATTTTTCCTTTCTTTGACTGAATTGATTTTAGCTCTCCTTGAGTTTAGGTCTCCTACTACCTGAGAAAAATAATCTACCGGAGCAGTAATCTCTAAATCCATTACCGGCTCAAGAAGTGTTGAGCTTGCTTTGCGCAACCCTTCCTTAAAAGCTAACTCACCGGCTATCTTAAAGCTTAACTCTGAAGAATCAACATCATGGTAGGAACCATCGATTAAAACTACCTTGATGTCTACAACCTGATAGCCTCCCAAAATACCACTTTCAGCCGCCTCCATAACTCCTTCCCTAACTGAAGATATATATTCCTTTGGAATCGCACCTGATTTAATCTTGCTTTCAAAAACTACACCCGAAGCCTCCCCGGCCGGACTCATTACAAACTCAACATGCCCATATTGGCCCTGCCCTCCCCGTTGTTGGATGAATTTACCTGTAGCCTGAACTTTTTTAGTAATAGTTTCCCGGTAAGCAACCTGAGGTTTGCCGACTTTAGCCTGAACCTTAAATTCACGCAAAAGCCTGTCGGCCATAATAGCCAAATGAAGCTGGCCCATTCCTGAGATGACATTTTGACCGGTTTCACGATTGTAAGCAACCCGAAAAGAAGGGTCTTCGCTAGCCAGCTTTCCCAAGGCCTCAAATAACCTTTCCTGGTCAGCTTTTGTCTTAGGTTCAATGGCCAAAGAAACAACCGGCTCAGGAAACTTAATTTTCTCAATAATCACCGGATTTGATTTAATAGTTAAGGTATCACCGGTTTGGGTATTTTTTAATCCAGCCAAACAAACTATATCGCCAGCTCCGGCAAAATTTACTATCTCCTGTTTATTAGCATGCATTTTTATAATTTTAGTTATCTTTTCTTTGCTTCTTTGAGTAGAATTGTAGATATCCGAAGAATGACTAATACTCCCTGAATAAATACGCGTATAAAAAAGCTTCCCCACAAAAGGGTCTACTGATATCTTAAAGCAAAGAGCACAAAAAGGAGCTTCTAGGTCAGCGCTAACTAATTTTTCCTCTTGCCCGGAAATCAATCCCGAAACAGGCTTTACTTCCAAGGGAGAAGGCAGGTAACCGCAAACCGCGTCTAAGAGCTGCTGGACTGCTTTCTTTTTTAAAGCTGATCCGCAAAAAACCGGCACAAATTCATTACTAATAGCCTTGCCGCGGACCAAAGCACGTAATTGATCCTTTTGAATTTCCTGGCCTTCAATAACTTTACTCATAGTAGAATCATCTAACTCTGCTATCTTTTCAATTAATAATTCTTTCTTTTGAAGACAAACTTGTTTTAAATTTTCAGGAATTTCTCCGGCGACAACCTTTTCCCCCAACTCACCCTGACAATAAAAAGCTTTTTCTTCAATTAAATCTACTACCCCCACGAATTGATCATCTTGATAGATTGGCACTTGAAGAGCAGCTATAGGCATCTGAAATTTTTCTTTCATCTCCTCGATAACAGCAAAGAAGTCGGCACCCTCCCTATCCATCTTATTCACAAAACAAATGCGAGGAACATGGTACTTTTCGGCTTGACGCCAAACAGTTTCAGACTGAGGTTCAACCCCAGAAACCGCGCAAAAAATAACTACGGCTCCATCAAGAACCTTCAGAGACCGCTCAACTTCAACCGTAAAATCAATATGGCCGGGTGTATCAATAATGTTAATTTGATGATTAGCCCAGCTACAAGACGTGGCCGCGCTGGTTATGGTTATACCTCTTTCTTTTTCCTGGCTCATCCAATCAGTAACAGCAGTACCTTCGTGGACTTCTCCCATTTTATAAGTTTTCCCCGCATAAAAAAGTACACGCTCTGTAACTGTAGTTTTACCGGCATCAATATGAGCAATAAAACCTATGTTGCGAATTCTTGCTAAATTCTTTTTATCCATAACTAACGCTGTTTTTACCACTTGCTTTAATTTTCTGCTAATCTAAACTTAATTAATATTTAAAATGAGCGAAAGCTTTATTTGCCTCAGCCATTCTATGGGTATCTTCTTTTTTCTTAACAACCGGCCCTTCATTGTTATAGGCGGCAATTATCTCATCGGCTATCTTCTTTTGCATGGGCTGATTTTTCTTCTTTTTAGCAAAAGTTTTTACCCAACGTAAAGCAATAAAAATACCTTTCTCTTTAGGAACCTCCATAGGCACCTGATAGGTAGCTCCGCCGACCCGGCGCGGCTTAACAGCCATTCTAGGCCGGGCATTTTCTAAAGCGCTAAAAAAAGCTTTTACAGGGTCTTTCTTTAGCTTTTCGGAAACCATATCCAAAGCACTATAAACAATATTTTGAGCTTTACTCTTTTTACCATCAACCATAACAATATTAATAAAGTGGCCCACTATGGGATTACCATATTTAGGGTCGGGTTTCCTGTCTCTTTTTGGCGCTCTGTGCCTTCTCATGTTTTACTCCTCATGTGTTTACTCCTCATGTAATTAGAAACCAGTATCCAGAGTACAGTAACCAGATTATTGGGAATCTAAACTTTTAAATCCTCAAAATCAAACCTAAACCCCTCCATCCCTAACCTCTGGTTTCTGGTTACTCTTTCTACTTAAGACTTTTTTGGCCTTTTTGCCCCGTATTTAGAGCGAGAGCGCTTCCGGTTTTGAACCCCCTGACAATCAAGAGCGCCTCTTACAATATGATATCTTGTTCCGGGAAGGTCTTTTACCCTACCGCCTCTAACTAAAACAATAGAATGTTCCTGAAGATTATGCCCTTCCCCTGGAATATAAGCTGTTACTTCTTGACGGTTAGTAAGCCTGACTCTAGCGATTTTACGTAAAGCAGAATTAGGCTTTTTAGGAGTCATTGTCCTCCCCTGAATGCAAACCCCCCTTCTTTGGGGTGATTTTCCCAAAGCCGGAGATTTAGTTTTTTTCTTTTGTAAAACCCGCGGGTTCTTAATTAATTGGTTTATTGTTGGCATTTTTCTGGTTCAACCTCCCTGTATCTTTTTAATCCGGTTCCAGCTGGAATAAGATGCCCTACTATAACATTTTCCTTAAGCCCTTTTAAAGGATCTACCTTACCAGCCGATGAAGCATCAGCTAAAATCCTGGTTGTTTCCTGAAAACTAGCCGCAGAAATAAAACTCTTAGTGCTCAAAGAGGCCTTGGTTATCCCTAAAAGCATGGGCTGAGCCGTAGCAGCTTTGCCGCCTTTTTTAATTATTGCTTCGTTTGCCTTGCGAAAGTCCCATTTATCAATACCTTCACCCGGCAAATAATCACTATCACCGGGATCAACTATTTTTACTTTTCTCAACATTTCACGAATAATTACTTCAATATGCTTATCGTTTATTTTGACCCCCTGCAACCGGTAAATCTCCTGGACTTCATTAACTAAGTAGCTTTGTAAAACTTTATCACCACAAACCCGTAAGATATCCTGCAAAACAACAGGCCCCTCGGTAAGTTGCTGCCCAGCTGAAACCTTATCCCCCCGATAAACTATAAGATGCATACCGGCAGGAACTACATACTCCCGCACCATACCTGTTGTACTGCGAACAATAACTTTTCGCTGGCCCTTCTTTTCAGCAAATTCAACAAAACCATCAATTTCACTGATAATAGCCGGATTTTTGGGACGCCTGGCTTCAAAAAGCTCAGCTACTCGAGGAAGGCCGCCGGTTATATCTTTTGTTTTTTCTACTAAACGAGGAGTTTTAGCAATAACGTCTCCGGCTTCAACTGAAGCCCCCTGCGGAAAAACTATATGAGCACCGGTAGGCAAAAGGTAGATACCGAGAACTTCTTCTTCGTTTTCCTCAGAAACTATTATCAGCTGAGGATGATAATCCCCCTTGAACTCTATAACCACCCTTTCCTTTTGTCCGGTGGCGCTGTTAGTTTCTTCTTGAATAGTAACCTTGTCAATTATATCTTCATATTTTATCTTTCCTTTTACTTCTGATAAAATCGGCGAAGAAAAAGGATCCCACCTTACAAAAGTAACTCCTTTTTCAGCCTTTTCTCCCTCCGGTATCAGAATAAAAGCTCCCTGCGGAACAGGGTTACGCTGGAGCTCAATTCCTTGCTCATCATTAACGCTAACCATACCATTCCTGTTTAAAACAACAAAATAATCTTTTTTAGCGGCAATTTTTAGGTTGTGAAACTTAATAAACCCTTTATTTCTGGCTTTGACGAAAGCGCGCTCTGCTACCCGTGAAGCAGTACCTCCGATATGAAAAGTCCTCATTGTCAGCTGAGTACCAGGTTCACCTATTGATTGAGCCGCTATTATCCCTACTGCCTCACCAACCTCTACTAATTTCCGGGCAGCTAAATTTCTTCCATAACATTTAACGCACACACCTCTTTCTGACTCACAAGTAAGTACGCTTCTTATTCTTATTTTTTCTAGTCCTAGCTTATCAATTTTATCTGCTTTTTCATCGGTTATTTCTTGGCCGGACTTAACTATAACCTCATCACTTACTATATCAACTATATTATCGACAGCAATCCTACCAACTATTCTTTCCTTTAGGGTTACTACAACCTCTTCACCTTCAACTATCTCAGCCACGGTAATCCCATTTATAGTTCCACAATCATCTTCGCTGATTATTACTTCTTGAGCAACATCAACAAGGCGGCGAGTAAGATAACCGGCATCAGCAGTCTTCAGCGCAGTATCTGCCAGGCCCTTTCTGGCTCCATGGGTAGAAATAAAATACTCAAGAGCCGATAAGCCCTCTTTAAAATTAGAGGTAATAGGTATTTCAATAATTTCACCGGAAGGCTTAGCCATAAGCCCCCTCATGCCTGCCAGCTGTCTTAGCTGTAATTTTGAACCTCGAGCACCCGAATCAGCCATCATAAATATAGGATTATCTTTTTCCATGCCATTAAAAACAAATTCAGCAACTTTATCTGTGGCTCTTGTCCAAATATCTATAACTTTATTATGCTTCTCTCTTTCAGTAATAATGCCTCTTTGATACTGGTTTTCAACCCGAGTGAGATCCTTATTTGCTTCTTCAATAGTTTCATGTTTTTTCTCTGGAACTTTAAGATCGCTGGTAGATATACTTATTCCGCCTATAGTCGCGTATTCAAAGCCTAAATCTTTCACCTTATCTAAGAGCTCAATAACAGCATTATGGCCAAATTTTTCATAACATTCGTCAATTATTTTAGATATCTTTGCTTTTCCAAGGAGTTCATTAACAAATCTAAAGCCCTCGGGTAAAATACGGTTAAATAAAACCCTGCCTACAGTTGTATCGATTATTTCTTTTTTACCGTCTTTCTTTAGAAAAAGCTTTATCTTAGAACCTAACTCTACCTCTTGATCCTGATAAGCTGTAACAACCTCATCAAAGTTTCCAAAAATAAGCCCCTGACCCCTAAGCCCTTCTTGAGCGGCAGTAAGATACCGGCATCCCAAAACCATATCCTGAGAAGGAGTGATAACCGGCCTTGAATCAGAAGGAGAGAAAATATTATTAACCGACAACATAAGCATCCGCGCTTCAGCTTGAGCCTCCAGCGACAAAGGAAGATGGGCTGCCATTTGATCACCATCAAAATCAGCATTAAACGGCGAACAAACTAAAGGATGAAGCTTAATAGCTTTACCTTCAACAAGGACAGGGTAGAAAGCCTGGATTCCTAAACGATGTAAAGTAGGAGCACGATTAAGCAAAACAGGATGTCCTTTAATTATCTCTTCTAAAATATCCCAAACCTCAATCCTGGCTCGCTCAACCATTCTGCGAGCACCTCTTATAGTATGAACAAAACCTTTTTCTCTTAGTTTTTTAATTATAAAAGGCTCAACTAACTCTAGGGCCATCTCTTTGGGCAGTCCGCATTGATGAAGTTTTAGTTCCGGGCCAACTACTATCACGCTTCGGCCGGAATAATCAACTCTCTTACCTAATAAATTCTGCCGAAAACGGCCCTGCTTTCCTTTAAGCATATCAGAGAGGCTTTTGAGAGGCCTATTTTGAGGCCCCATTACAGCCCTTCCATGCCGTCCATTTTCAATGGCAGCGTCAACCGCTTCCTGAAGCATCCTTTTTTCGTTACGGACAATTATTTCAGGAGCGCCTAAGGAAATTAATTTCTTAAGACGATTGTTTCTGTTTATAACCCTCCGATAAAGGTCATTCAAGTCAGATGAAGCAAAACGGCCGCCCTCCAAAGGAACTAACGGACGTAAATCAGGTGGAACAACCGGAAAAACATCTAAAACCATCCATTCAGGCTTGTTGCCTGAACGCCGCATATCTTCTACAACCTTAAGCCTTTTCAGAAGCCTTGTGTTGGCCGCTTTTTTACTTTTTTTAACCTTATTTCTTATGCTCTTGCTTATCTTAGCTAAATCAGCCCTTTTGAGAAGCTCCCTGACTGCTTCAGCGCCAATCATTATTTTTACTTCGGGGCCATGCTCTTTTTGTATTTGGAAATACTCCTCCTGACTAAGAAGTTGCTTCTCTTTTAAGGCTGATGACCCTGGGTCTACTACAACAAATTCTTCATAATAGATAATCTTCTCTAATTGTTTTATAGTTAAATCTAGAACAGCGCCCAAACGCGAAGGCAATACTTTAAAAAACCAAATATGGGTAACAGGTGCTGCTAATTCAATATGGCCCATGCGTTGGCGCCGGACCGAAGAATGAAGAACTTCAACCCCACAACGGTTGCACTTTGTTCCCTTGAATTTCATTCCTTTAAGCTTACCGCAATGACATTCCCAATCTTTAGCCGGGCCAAAAATACGCTCACAAAAAAGACCGTCTTTTTCCGGTTTTAAAGTCCGGTAATTGAGGGTCTCAGCTTTTTTAATTTCACCTGAAGACCATTTCTTCATGACTTCAGTGGAGGCAATTTTAACAGTTATCCGATCAAAAAAACCTGCTTCCTCAATCATTTAGCCTCCTTCTCGGCTCGCACATCCAGGCAAAGGCCCTGAAGCTCGTTTACTAAAACATTAAAAGATTCAGGAACTGAAGGCTTAAATTTTTGCTCACCGCGAACAATAGCCTCATAAATCCGGGTTCTACCCTCTACATCATCACTCTTGACAGTAAGCATTTCCTGAAGGGTAAAAGCCGCGCCATAAGCTTCAAGCGCCCAGACCTCCATTTCACCAAAGCGCTGCCCGCCAAACTGAGCTTTACCTCCCAAAGGCTGTTGGGTGATAAGAGAATAAGGTCCGATAGCACGGGCATGTATTTTCTCATCAACCATATGAATCAGCTTCATTATATACATATAACCTGCACCCACTTTTTGAGCAAAGGAATTCCCTGTATAGCCGTCATACAAAACAACCTTACCATCTTCAGGTAAACCCGCTTTTGTTAACCACTCCCTCGCGTCCTGCGGAATAGCCCCATCAAAAACAGGCGTTTCAATCCGAATGCCTAAGTTATGGGCTGCCCAGCCAAAATGCATCTCCATAAGCTGTCCTACATTCATTCGGGAAGGAACACCAAGAGGGTTAAGGAGTATATCTACGGGGGTTCCATCTTCCAGGTAAGGCATATCTTCTTCAGCCAAAACCTTAGAAATAACCCCTTTATTACCGTGACGGCCGGATAATTTATCTCCGGCGGAAATCTTACGCTTTATTGCCACAAAAACAACTATTCTTTTTAATACCCCAGGTGGTAACTCATCTCCCTTGCGGATTTTTAAAAGCTCTAAATCTTTTTCCATCATCAGGTCTTCATAGCGCTGCTCATATAAAGAAACGATTGTATTGGCTTCTTCATTATCTTTCCAGTCAGCCGGCTTTATTTTACTTTCAGGTTTGCCTAACAATACACTAAGCCTTTTAATTTTTTCTTGCTCAAGCATCTCTTTTTCTTCTTGATAATACTCCTCTATTTCTCTGGTCCGGGCAAGCTCACGGCTTTTCTCTTTTTTTGATCGCCTACCTCTTTCCTTTCGCTGAAAAACCTCAATGTTGGTAACAACCCCTTTGATGCCCGGCGGAACCCGTAAAGAAGAATCTTTCACGTCAGCGGCCTTTTCACCGAAAATTGCCCTTAACAGCCTTTCTTCAGGGGAAAGTTCCTTTTCAGTTTTAGGAGTAACCCTTCCTACCAAGATATCATCCGAAACAACCTCAGCTCCAACTCGCACTATACCTTCAGAATCTAAGTCTCCCAGGGCTTCTTCGCTAACATTAGGAATATCCCGGGTAACCTCTTCGTTCCCCAGACGGGTTTCTCTGGCTTCAATCTCAAATTTTTCTACATGAACTGAAGTAAGAATATCTTCTCTAACTAAACGCTCACTGATTACTATAGAATCTTCGAAATTATAGCCTCTCCAGGGAATAAAGGCTACTAAAAGATTTGTCCCCAGGGCAAGCTCTCCGTTTTTGGTAGCAATACCGTCAGCGATAACGTCACCACTTTTTACCTTTTGCCCTATTTTTACCAATGGCTTTTGGTTAATACAAGTATTAGCATTAGTTCGAGAAAATTTCTTTAGCTTGTAGGTATAATTACCTATTTTTATTGAAGAACTATCAACCGCGATAACTTCACCTGATTCCTCAGCTACAACAGCGGCACCACTTTCTTTGGCTACTTTCGCCTCCAACCCTGTACCAACCAAAGGGTCCTGGGGAAAAAGTAAAGGAACCGCCTGTCGCTGCATGTTAGAACCCATTAAAGCCCGGTTAGCATCATCGTGTTCAAGAAAAGGAACTAACGAGGATGCTACTGACATAATCTGTTGGGCTGAAACATCAATATATTCAAGCTTCTTAGGAGAAACCTTAGGAAATTTACCTTTAAGGCGGGCATAAATATCAGAATCCAAAATTTTCCCATCAGGGCTGATATTAGAAGTAATTTGCCCAATCATTGTATTCTCTTCCACATCGCTTGACAAATACTCAACCTTATTTTCTACCTTACCATCTTTTACCGGCCTGTAAGGAGTGGTAAGAAAACCCATAGAGTCAATTTTAGCATAGGTAGTTAAGGAGGTAAGAAGGCCGATATTTGCTCCTTCCGGAGTCTCTATCGGGCAAAGCCGTCCATAATGAGTGGGGTGAACATCTCTCACCTCAAAACCAGCCCTTTCTCTTGAAAGGCCGCCTGGGCCCATAGCTGATAACCTTCTTTTGTGGGTTATTTCAGCTATAGGATTAGTTTGGTCCATAAATTGAGACAAAGGAGATCGAGCAAAAAAGTCCTGAATTTGAGTAGAGAAAGCTTTTGAATTAATCAAGTGCTGAATAGAAAAATCATTTGAAGACATAAGTGAATAACGCTCAGTAAAAGTTTTCTCTACCCTCAATAACCCTATTCTTACCTGGTGCTGAAGAAGTTCGCCGATTAGCTTTACTCTCCGATTAGATAAATGATCAATATCATCTATATCTTTTTTGCCGGCTTTTACCTCTAAAAGAGATTTTATCGCCGCTACTAACATTTCCAAATCAATAGTTCTTTTTGAAAGGCGAGCGTCAGTGCCTAGTTTTTTATTTATCAAAAACCTTCCCACGCGCCCTAAATCATACCTGCGCGGATCAATAAACATCCGATTAAAAACTTCCTTAGCAACCTCTAAAGCAACCGGTTCAGTAGGGCGCATCTTTTTGTAAAATTCTAAATAAGCCTCTTCAGTATTGGTAGTTAAATCCTTCTTAACTGTATTGACTATCTCAGGATAGGGTTTATCAGAAAAATACTTATAAATCTCATCACTGGTTGACAACCCCATTATCCGTAATATCTGAGTTGCCGGAAAAGTTTTCCGTCTATCGATAATCGCCGTCACGGTATCGGCAATATCTGTCCTGAATTCCAACCAATAGCCGCGATAAGGTATGATTCGAGCAAAGTAAATCCGCTTTCCGGCAGTATGCATCTGTTCCTCAAAGAAAATGCCGGGCGACCTTTGAAGTTGGCTAATTATTGCCCTTTCATCACCATTGATAATGAAAGAAGCAACCGGAGTCATCAAGGGAATTTCGCCTAAATAAATTTCTTGCTCTCTTACGTCTGATGAAAGTCCCGAAAGACGCAACCGAACCCGCAAAGAAGCCGAATAGGTTTGCGACCTGCGTTTACACTCTTCAATCGTATAGCGAGGCCTGCCCAAACTATAAGAAACAAAATCCATACGGCATTGATTGTCAGGGCTTTCCATAGGAAAAACATCTTGAAGTATCTCCTGCAAGCCTATTCTTTTTCTTTTTTCAGGCAAAACTCCCGCTTGCAAAAATTCTTTATAGGAACGCAATTGATGGCTAAGTAAATTAGCCATAGGGGGACTGGTCTTTACTTTTCCGAAAGAATATTTTTTAACCTTATCCAAAATTATTCTCCTCTGTTTTTGCTTAACATATTCGTTCTACGTTCAACGTTCTACGTTTAAGCAAATATCTATTTTAATTCGACTTTAGCACCAGCTTCTTCAAGCTTCTTTTTTATAGTCTCAGCTTCCTCTTTAGCTACATCTTCTTTAACTGCCGCCGGAGCAGAATCAACTAACCCTTTTGCTTCTTTTAAGCCTAGGTCGGTAATTGCTCTTATTTCTTTAATTACCGCAATTTTATTTGAACCAACATCAGTCAAAGTTACAGTAAATTCAGTTTTCTCCTCTTCGGCTTCCCCGCCTCCAGCCACAGCCGCGGGAGCCGCTGCCGCTACCGGAGCACTTGCTGTAACTCCAAACTTATCTTCGCAAGCTTTTACCAATTCTGAAAGCTCTAAAACTGTTAACTCCTCAACCATTTTTAATACATCTTCTACCTTAGACATTTTTAACCCTCCTCGCTTTGCTTATTTTTTTTATTATTTTCCTCTTCTTTAGATTCCTCTTCTTTTTCCTTTTTTTGGCTGCCGGATTCCGGCTGTTCAGGCTCAGGCCCGCTGTCACCCTCCGTTTTTTCCGCATCTGCTGCTTCAATTTTTTCAGAAGCCTGCCCATCTTTTGAGTCAGCTTTGGCCGGTTCTTTAGCTTCTCCGGATTTATCTTTCGCTGGCTCCAGCCCCTTTACTTTCTTTATTTCTTCAAGAGCCCAAGCAAACTTTAAAATTATTTGGTTTAGGCAGGCAACAAACCCAGTTAGCGGCGATGCTAGCCCTGAAACCGCCTGTCCCAATAAAACTTCCCGCGCGGGCAATTTAGCCAAAGACTCCAAGCCCTCTTTGGTTATTTTCTTGGAATCAACAACACCGCCTTTAATCAGAATGTTTTCGTTTTCTTTGGAAAACTCAACTATAACCTTACACGGCCCCACAATATCTTCCTGGCAAATAAAAATTACCCCTGTTTCGCCTTCAAGGTAATCCTTAAAGCCATCCAGATTTTGACTTTCAAAACTCTTGCGGATCAGTGAATTCTTCGCGACAAAAACATAGCTGTTGGTTACCCGCAATTCATTTCGAAGCTTGCTCAAGGCCGCAGAGTCTACCTTATTAAAACCAATAAAAAAATAGGCACAAGATTTCTCTATTTCTTCCTGAATCCGGGTAATAATGCTTTTTCTTATAACAAGACCGACTGTTTCCATTACAAATTTACCTTAACTGATGGCCCCATAGTGGTTGATAAATAAAAACTTTTTATAAAATTCCCTTTAAGGCTTTGAGGGCGAACTGCCTTTAAAGCTGCAACAAACGCTTTTATATTTTCTATAAGCTCTTCATTTTTAAAGGAAACCTTACCTAGCCCGGCGTGAATACAGCCTAGCTTATCCATACGAAAGCTAACCTTGCCTTTTTTCGCCTCTCCGACAGCCGCGGAAACATTATCGGTAACCGTGCCCGTTTTAGGAGAAGGCATTAACCCCCTTGGGCCCAAGAACCTTCCTAACCTGCTAACAGATTTCATCATCCCGGGTGTTGATATGCAGCAATCAAAATCACACCACCCCTTTTTTGATATTTCCTCGACTACCTGATCGTTACCAATGTAATCAGCTCCGGCATCTTTGGCGGCAGACTCTTTTTCCGGCTCGCAAAAAACCAAGACCTTACTCTGTTTGCCGGTTCCGTGAGGTAAAACAACAGCTCCCCTTATGACCTGCTCTGAGTTTTTCGGATCAGCCCCGAGAGAGCCGCTGGCCTCAACTGTTTCATCAAAACCTATAGGTGGATATGACTTTAAGATGCCAACAGCCTCTTCAAGCGAATAAGCCTTATCCGATTCACGTAATTCTACTCTTTTTTTGTAATTTTTTCCGCGCTTCATTTTTAAT
>PXAH01000057.1 GCA_003565945.1 Candidatus Omnitrophota bacterium | reverse complement strand
TGAATTCACCAGAAACGACTTTGTTAAAGCCTACCTCCTAAAGAATGGAAAGTGGAATAGACGAGAATGTTTTGAGCGAAAGCTTGCCGAACTTAGGCCATCGCTTCACCGGGACCCGCGACGCCGGGTCAGAGGACATGACTTGATTGACTTCTTATATTGCATTGTGCAAAAGATGAAACCTAAGAGGCGGTTTGGAGATGCGACGACTCTCCAAGGAGCCATGACAGGTTGCCTTGAAGCGCAGGCGTTGGCGACAGAGCCCCTTTTCAATCGACTACTTACGCTTTAGACTGGAGATGGCCAACAAGACAAATCCAGCGTACGCGGAATACCGCGCCGCTGATTTGCGACGTTGAACGGAACCGCTACGCGGAGGGGGGCTAATCATCCGGGTGGCGGTTTTTTGTGTATTGGGGTGTACTCCTTATTGAACCCGTTTGCGGATGGTCCGTGGGCGGGCACGATAAGGAGTCTGGTATGTCCCCGCTACGTGAACGGATGATGGCGCATATGCGCTGTCGTCATTTTTCGCCCCGCACCGAAGAGAGCTATCTGCACGCCATCGAGCAGTTGTACAAGCACTACGTGCGTATGCCGGACCGGTTGAGCCGGGATGAAGTGGTGGCCTTCCTGGCGCATTGCGTGCACGAGCGCAAGCTTTCGCGTTCGACGGTGAACGTGTATATGCAGTCGTGCCGCTTTCTGTACGAGCAGGTGCTGGAGCGCGACCCGCTGGAGTTCAAGCTGCCGAAGCGCTCGCGCCCGAAGACCCGTCCGCAGATGCTCTCGCCGGAGGAGTGTCGCCGGGTGGTCGATGCCCCGAAGGGGCTGAAGCATCGAGCGTTGCTGCACATGGTGTACGGTTCGGGACTGCGGGTGTCGGAAGTGGTCCGGTTGTTGCCCCGGCATATTGAGAGCGACCGGATGATGGTGTTCGTGAAGGGGGGCAAGGGCGGCAAGGACCGCTACACGGTGCTCTCGGAGAGGGCGCTGGAGGAACTTCGCGCCTACTGGCGGCGGCATCGCCCGGAGCATTGGTTATTCCCGGGACGGCCGGAAGACCGGCCGTTGTCGGAGGCTTCGGTGCAGCAGGTGTATTACAACGCTCTGCGCCGTAGCGGGGTCCGGCGGGTGGGCGGCATCCATACCCTGCGGCATTGTTTTACCACGCACCTGATGGAACAGGGCGCGGACATCTATGCGCTTCAGCGGATGCTCGGGCACGCGGGCATCAAGACCACCGCACGGTACATGCACGTGCGCGAGGAACGTCTGCGCAAGGTGATCAGCCCGATGGATCTGCCCTGATGAACGCCGGGCCGCCCCTGCGGGTGGCCGATGTGTTCCGGGCGTACTGGGCCGATTATCTCGCGACGCATCGCGTCCCCGCGTTTCAACAGAAAGCCGTTGGGCATATCCTGCAGTGCCGCACCCCGGCACTGGGCGGGCATGTCTGGCAGTGTGCCGCGTGCGGGCACCGGACCGTGCTCTACAACTCCTGCCGGGACCGCCACTGCCCGACCTGCCAGGGCGCGGCGCGGGAGCGGTGGCTGCAAAAGCGGATGCGCGAGCTACTGCCGACACCGTACTTCCATGTCGTCTTCACCCTGCCGCATGCGCTCAACCCGTTGATCCGCTACAACCGCAAGGCCTTGATCGACCTGTTCTTCAAGGAAGTCAACGCCACCCTCCAGGAGTTCGCCGGGGACCCGCAGTGGCGTCTGGAAGGGCAACTCGGCTTCATCGCCGTGCTGCACACCTGGAACCAGTTGCTGCTGGAGCACAACCATTTACACCTGGCCGTCCCCGGCGGTGTGTGGCGAAAAGACACCCGCGCATGGGTGCCTTCCAAACGCAACTGGCTGTTCCGGGCGGAATCACTGGCCACTCGCTTCCGCACACGCTATCTGCGCGCCGTGCAGCGTAAACTGCAGAAAGGCCAACTGGCCCTGCCGCCGGACGGGCCGTGCTGGGAAAGCGTTATCGAACGCTTGTCCCGCACCGACTGGATCGTCTACGCCAAGAAGCCCTTCGCCGGGCCGCAACAGGTGCTCGAATATCTTGGTCGCTACACCCATAAGGTTGCCATAAGCGATTACCGTATCCTGGCCGTGGACAACGGGCAGGTCACCTTCCGCTATCGCGACCGGGCCGACGGCGACGTGGAGAAGACCAAGACGTTGCCGGCGGACGTTTTTATCAGCCGGTTCCTGTTGCACATCCTACCCAAGGGCATGCAGAAGATCCGGTTCTGCGGCTGGATGGGACGCAACGTGCGCCGGGAAAACCTGCACGCCATCCGGCAGTCCCTTGGCGTTCTCCCTCCCGAACGGGAGGCGCCCCCGCCGCCGATTGCCCCTGCCTGTCCGTGCTGCGCAAAGGCGGCCTTGGTGATGGTCGGTGTCCACCAACCCCGCGCACCGCCGCCTGTCTGCCGCCTGCTTGCGCACAACGCGCAGGCAAGTGGCCGCACAGGCAGGGAGGCGGCATGAACCCTCCGCACAAATCATCCAGCCCGTGTTTTCGGCGAACCGCCCCGGCCGGTACGGCCTCGTGCGCCCGATCCCCGGAAACCGACCCCGTTTCTGGTCCATTCGAGCTCGCCTGCTGCAGATCCCATCCGCGACCCGGCACCGCGCCAGCACTCCAGGCCGTCCACAACAAGAAAACGGTGTTGCCCCGCACCCGGCAAGCGCGCTATAACTTCCATGGGTGTTGAGCAGGGCCACCGCGGCTCCGTTCAACAACGTCTTATCCGAAATGCCGCCGGCAAAACGCCTCGCAAGCGACCACGCGGCAAATCGGCGGCACTTCGGATAAAACGCTAAGCGTTGGCTGGGCTGTGGGAATTTAGGAGCGCCGCCGAAGCC
>PXAH01000035.1 GCA_003565945.1 Candidatus Omnitrophota bacterium | reverse complement strand
TTCACCGCCCAAGATATAGATAAAGCTGTTTGGCGGCTTTCCCATCAAATTTTAGAAAAAAATCCTGACCCTAAAAAAATCGCCTTAATAGGCGTTCAAACCCGCGGAGTATCTCTTTCCCGGAGAATTCAAGAAAAAATTAAAGAAATAAAACAAGTAGAAATTCCTTGTGCTTTTTTGGATATTACTCTCTACAGAGATGATTTAACTGAAATTGGGCCAAAGCCTTTAGTTAAAAAAACCGCCATAAACTTTGATGTTAACCAAAAGGTGATTATTTTGATTGATGATGTTTTATTTACCGGAAGGTCTATTAGGGCTGCTCTAGATCAAATTATGGATTTTGGCCGGCCGGAAAAAATCCAGCTTTTAGTGTTAATTGACAGAGGGCACAGAGAATTGCCTTTTCGGGCTGATTTTGTCGGCAAAAACATACCTACTTCTAAAAACCAAGCTGTTGAGGTAAGGCTTAAAGAAATAGATTCAGAAGATAAGGTAATTTTGCGGGAAAAAGATGGTTGATAATTCAAGTAATTTTTTAAAGTGGGAAAGGAAAGATTTAGTAGGGTTACGCAACCTTACCAAAGAAGATATAGAATTGTTGCTTGAAACTGCTGCTTCCTTTAAAGAAGTTACAACCCGCCAAATCAAAAAGGTCCCGGCTCTTAGAGGGAAAACAGTTGTTAATTTATTTTATGAGTCTTCTACCAGAACTAGAGTATCTTTTGAGGTAGCAGCAAAGAGATTATCGGCTGATGTAATAAACATAGCTACTGAATATTCAAGTGTTAAAAAAGGGGAGACCCTTAACGATACCGGCAGAAATATCGAGGCTTTGAAGGCAGACTTGATAGTGGTAAGGCATAATGCCGCCGGTGCCGCGGCGATGCTCGCTCGTCACGTAAAAATAAGTGTAGTAAACGCGGGGGACGGATGGCATGAACATCCCACCCAGGCTTTGCTTGATATATTTACTTTAGCTGAGAAGAAAAAAAAGATAAAGGGATTAACTGTTACCATTGTGGGTGACGTTGCTCATTCCCGGGTTGCCCGCTCTAATATTTGGGGGTTAACTAAACTGGGGGCTAAAGTAATAATTTGCGCTCCTAAAATTTTTATTCCGGCTGAGATAGAAAAGATGGGAGTTTCGGTTATTCCGGATATTGAACAGGCCTTGTCTGAATCAGACGCGGTAAATGTATTGCGCATGCAGTTTGAGCGAGACGAAAAGGCGGCTTTTCCGGAAAAATTAGACTATTTTAAAAAGTTTGGCATAACCCAAAAAAGGATAGATAAAACAAATAAAGATATAATTGTTATGCATCCCGGGCCGGTTAACCGGGGAGTTGAAATTTCTTCGGAAGTTGCCGACGGGCCTAATTCAGTTATTCTTGAGCAAGTTACAAACGGTATTGCCGTAAGGATGGCAGTTTTATATCTTGTTTCGGGGGCAAAAGAAAATTCAGGACAGGATGGCGCATGAAAATATTAATTAAAGAAGGTAGGATTATTAATTCCAAACTTAGCCGGGAGAAAAAAGATATTTTAGTTGATGAGGGTAAAATACGGCTGATTGATTCTTCAATTCCTACCGAGGGTGTAGATAAAGTCATACAGGCTAAAGATAAAATAATAATTCCCGGCTTTTTGGATATGCACGTGCATCTGCGTGAACCTGGGAGAGAAGATAAAGAAACCATTGAAACCGGAACTAATGCCGCTATGGCCGGAGGAGCCGCGGCAGTCCTGGCAATGCCTAATACCGAACCTGCCATAGATTCTCCGGAGCAGGTTAAATCCTTGCAGAAAAGGATTGAGGAAAAAGCATTAATAGATGTTTATATCGCCGCAGCTATAACTAAAAAAAGAGAGGGCAAGGAGCTTACCGACATTAAATCTTTATCCAAAGAAGGGGTAAAAGCAATAACCGACGACGGAGATTCAGTTGACAATAGCAGTTTAATGCTGCAAGCTTTTAAGCAGGCAAAAAAAAATAAGCTAATCGTGATTTGCCACTGCGAAGATAAGTCACTTTCCAGGGGCGGAGCACTCAACTTAGGTTACAGTTCAACTTGCCTTGGCTTGCGGGGTATTCCAAAAGAGGCTGAATTTAAAAGAGTTTCTCGCGACATAGATTTAGCGGCTGAGGCCGGCGCGGCAATACATATCGCCCATGTAAGTTGCAGAGAGTCAGTTGAGATTATCGCGCAAGCCAAAAGAAGAGGCGTGAAGGTGACGGCTGAAACCGCTCCTCATTATTTTTCTTTATCGGATAAAAGCTTATGGAGTTTTGATACTAATAAGAAAATTAATCCGCCTCTGCGTTCCGAAGATGATATTTTAGCTATAAAGCAGGCATTGGCTGATGGAACAATAGATGTTATTGCTTCTGATCACGCCCCTCACACAGAAAATGAAAAGGACATTGAGTTTGAAAGGGCTGAGTTTGGAACAATCGGGCTAGAAACACAGCTGGCAGTGTCTTACATGGAGCTTGTGGAGAAAAACTTCTTAGATTGGTTTGATTTAGTTGATAAATTTTCAGCTAAGCCGTCTGAAATTTTAGGTGTAAGAAAAAAAATAATTAAAAGGGGAGAAATTGCTGATTTGGTGATTTTTGACCCGGGAAAAACATGGGTAGTATCCAAAGAAAGCATTATTTCTAAGTCAAAAAATTCATGTTTTCTGGGCAAAGAGTTAAAAGGAAAAATAGAAAAAGTTTTTGCTAGAGGAGAGTTGTTTTCTTTTTAAGAGGCCACTGAAAAATTCTAAAATCTTTA
Source organism: Candidatus Omnitrophota bacterium (assembly GCA_003565945.1). GTDB lineage: Bacteria > Omnitrophota > Gorgyraeia > Duberdicusellales > 4484-171 > PXAH01. The sequence continues at coordinate 111 of PXAH01000035.1, read as the reverse complement.
GTGGTTTTTTTAACTGAGCTAAGAATAAAAACCAATCAGTCCCTGTAGCTCAACGGATAGAGCGCTGGCCTCCGGAGCCAGAAATGCAGGTTCGATTCCTGCCAGGGACAT
>PXAH01000076.1 GCA_003565945.1 Candidatus Omnitrophota bacterium | reverse complement strand
TGATCAGGATTAAGGGAAGGGAATAAAAAATTTAGCCATTAACATACCTACGGTCGGTATGTTTAGGCAATATAGCATAAAAGTTTGGCAAAGCCGATAAAAAGGAGTAGTTAAAAATGCAAAAATATCAATTTGTACAGCATCTAAAAGATCTTGGCAAAGAAGACTTGCCTTTAGCGGGCGGCAAGGGAGCAAACTTAGGAGAAATGATCGCAGCCGGGCTGCCCGTTCCGGAAGGCTTTGTAGTGCTGGTCGAAGCTTACAGAAAGTTTGTAGCAGAAAACAAACTGGAAAAAGAGATTGTAACCCTTCTCTCGATTGCTGCAAACGGACAATCTGAGAACTTAAAAGATGCGGTTGAAAGAGTAAAAGGAATGTTTGTAAAGGGTAAAATCCCTGCAGATATTCTAAAAGAGATCGACGATCTATACGATGGCACAGGTAAGCCCCCGGTAGCGGTGCGTTCATCGGCCACGGCAGAAGACCTGCCGGGGGCCTCTTTTGCCGGCCAGTACAGCACTTTTTTGAACGTTAAAGGCAAAGAAGAACTTCACGAAGCGATCAAGAAATGCTGGGCATCGCTCTGGAACGAACGCGCTATATCGTACCGGGCAAAACAGAATATTGTGAGCGAAGACCTGGGCCACGGTGTGGTGGTGCAAAAGCTGATTGCTGCAGAAAAATCGGGTATCCTCTTTACAGCCAATCCGGTCAACGGCAGAAGAGATCAGCTTTCGCTCAGCTCTTCCTGGGGTCTGGGCGAAGCGATTGTCAGCGGTGAGGTAGATCCTGACCAGTGGGTTATCGACAAGAAAACAGGAGAAACAGTAAGCGCATATATTGCTGAGAAGAAAGTGATGACGGTTAGAGAAGCCGGCGGCACCGAGCTGGTCAGCGTGGAGTCCCGGAAACAGGAAGAGCCTACTCTCGATGAGGCGGAACGAAAAGAGCTCCTGGATATGGCCATGAAGGTAGAGGAATATTTCAGATCCCCGCAGGATTTAGAGTGGGCTTACGCAGAAGGCAGGTTCTACCTGGTCCAGACCAGGCCGATTACAACCCTGTATCCGATGCCCCAGCCGCAGGATACAGGAGATGAGTTACGGATATACATGAATTTACTGATGTTCAGGCAGGGTATGAGTGCACCCGTAACCCCCATCGGGGTAGAATTTTTTAAGCACATGTTAAAAGGGATGTTTCTTAACAGCAGGGAGCGCAGGAAAACAGCCGGCTGGTTAAAAAGCGCCGCAGGAAGAATATTTGTCGATGTAACGGAAGTTTTAAAATTTAAGAAGGTTCTTGAGCGCATGCGCAGTTACGACATACCGGCATTAATGGATACCGAACCGATGACTATTAAGGCGCTGGTCGATGTTGCCGATAGAAACATCACCGAACTTAAGAAGCATAAAAAGCCCGTCATCAGCCTGCTTTTCGGTATGATTTCAAAAATGGGCTTTGGAATGTTTAGGTTAAACTTTGTCGCGAAACCAAGAACCATTTATGGAACCCTGCTCCCCGATAAAGCGACTGCGAAAGCGCTGCAGTATGGCAACAGGCAGCTTGCCCTGCTCCGCGAAAAAAGAAGCAAACTTAAGAGCATAGATGAAAAACTGGACTTCTTCGCAAAAGAGGCCCTGACAACCAGCTTTACGATCGGTTATGGCATGACTTTTTACCTGATGCCCCTGTTCGGTTACCTTGACCGCGCCGGTAGAATAATGATCAAATATTTCGGTGACGCCGCGGCAACCGGCAAACCGGGAAGAGAAGTATCACACGGGTTCGCCACGGCCGCAGAAATTGGGCTCGGTTCCTCAGAGCTGGAGAAAGTGGAGAGGGCTGTGCCGGGCAGTGTTACTACTGAAATGGGCTTAGATATGCTCTTTATAGCAAAAAAACTGGACCAATCCGGGGAAGAACCTCACCCGGATCATCCGGAGATCAAGCGTTTCCTGGAAATATACGGCCACAGGTCTACCGAAGAAATTGATATAGGGGTTTTAAGTTGGAAAGAAGAGCCCACCTACGTTATAAACCTGATCAATTCCTATATCGACCAGAAAGTTTACCGCATTGGTTTGGAGAAATTTGAAAAAGACAGGCATCAGGCGGAGCAGGCCATAACAACTATTGCTGCTAAAATCAGGGAGAAAGGGGCAGGCAAAGATGCCGCCAAAGTTGAAAAACTGCTCAGGGCACACCGGAAATATTTTGGGGCCAGGGAGCTGCCCAAATCCGTTCTGGTCAGGGGCATTGGTATTCTAAGAGACGTCCTGCTGGAAATTGGAGCTGAACTGCAGGCCGGGGGCAGATTAGATCACGAAACTGACGTCTTTTTTGTAACTTCCGCAGATATCCGTTCAGGGGCGAAACTGCAGGATACAGTGCGGCAAAACCGGGAAGAATACGAAAGAGAACTACTAAGAACTCCCGTGCCGCGGGTCATGACCAGCAGCGGTGAGACAATCTATGCGGTTACCGAAGATCAGGGAGATGATCTGCTCAGGGGCATCCCTGCTTCGCCCGGTGTTTATGAAGGTCTGGTCAGGATATTAAAACGGCCGGAGGAGGATAACAGGCTTAGACAGGGTGATATTTTAGTTACCGCTTCAACCAACCCCGCCTGGACCCCCCTGTTTCTAAAAATCGGCGGGTTAATAGTGGAGACCGGCACCCCGATGTCTCACGGGCCGGTAGTGGCCAGGGAGTATGGCATCCCGGCAGTTGCCGGGTTAAGGGATGCCACCAGCAGGCTTGAAGACGGCCAAAGAGTACGCATAAACGGGGAAACAGGCAGCGTAGAGATCTTAGACTCTGGTGCCGGGGCATTACCGGCCGGGGCAGTTGACCGGCAATGAATAATAGAAATATCACGATTCTTTTTATCAGCATCGT
>PXAH01000033.1 GCA_003565945.1 Candidatus Omnitrophota bacterium | reverse complement strand
GAAGCAGATGAAAAGCATGCAACCTTAAAGCTTTTTGGGTAAACTTGCTTCCAGTTACCTTGATATCAAATTTATCCCAAAGAAGCTTCCAGGCTTTTTTATGAGTTTTAGCTATATCTTGAAAACAACCGGCTTTTTTAACCGAAGCCTTAGCACTGGAGAAAGGATTGCTGGTATCTTTATCTTTAGATGTATAAATAGCAACAATTTTTTCTACCGTATATTTTTGCTTTTTTTGAAATTTTAGCTCAACTTCCTGGTAAATTGCTTTTTCTTCCTTTTTGACCCTTTTGCGCAAAGGCTTTAACTTATTGCCTTTGCTGCTATAAATATCTAATCTGGCAGCCTCAAATATACTGATTTTTGATTGGGAAGTCTTTGCTTTTAGATAAATACAGTTATGAGAAAAAAAGTGAGAGGAAATTGATTTTAAGTGACGGGAGTTAAGTTGGCGGTAACGGGCAACCCCCGTATTTTCAACTCCGCCGTCTAAACCGGATCTAACCGTAACTTTTTGGCTGTAATTGAGGGGCTTAATTGTATAGCGAATTGCGGCCCGATGGCAATCAGCCATATGCACAATTCTCTCTTCGGTTACGGTGGTTTTTTTACCGTCTTGAGAAGAAAAGGTTACTTCTCTTCTTAAAATCCCCTTTTTAAGATCTAACTCCTGTTGCCAATTATGAACTTTAGCCGCCGAAGCCGGATTAATCCATTTGCCTTTACCGATTTTAAAGGTAAGGGGCAGCCAATTGGGGCAATTAACAAAATCTTCATTTTTTATTAGTTTGCCGGAAATACGAGTGCCTAACTTATTATAAACACCGACTATATATGTACCTGGGTAATGAATTTGTGAAGCGGGTGACTCACAAACTGCCCCTCTTGTACCGAAGTAACCATTGCCAAGGACAGAAAGAGCCTCCCTCAAACTCTCCTGTTGAGGCTTAAAAGAATTATAGGTAAGTTTCCAGTTAGAATCTATCTGTGCTTCAGTTTTTGATAATCCGCTCAAATAACTCCTTTACCTGCTCTGGTGAATCTAGGCGAAAATGGGCTAAAGAATTCTTTTCCCTATCTGAAACAAGAATCCCCGTACCCCTGGTTCTTATGGCAGAAAAGGCATATTCATCGGTAGTGTCATCGCCAATATATATGATTGAGGTGTTTTCCCAGTCAACCTTCATTGAATCAATAATCCATCTTATAGCCTTTCCCTTATCCCATTCCATATTCGGTAAAATTTCAAATACTTTCTTGCCGGATAAAAGCCTCAAATCATCGGAGCTGGCTGAAACTATCGAATTGACCGCTTCCTTCACCTTATCTACTTCATCTTTGTTTTTAACCAAACGGTAATGAGCCGCTACGCTGAATTTTTTTTCCTCGATTATTACCCCTTCTATATTAGCCAACTGAGAGCGAAGCTTTTCAATTGCTTTCTCGATAAGCGGAATTACTTCTTCGGCCTTAGGCTGAATTATTTCAAAATCAGGGCCTTTAATATCAAAACCATGACTTCCGGCATAAAACAAACCTTTTATTCCCACTAAATTTTGCACGTCTTGCCTCATCCTGCCACTAACTATAGCTACCGGATATTTTCGGGAAAGCTCTTCGGTAACCTCACGCATCCGGGAAGAAATTTGGGCCATATCCGGCCTCTCAACTATAGGAGTGAGTGTTCCGTCATAATCAAGGAAAAAAATTACTTTTTCTTTGCCCAGCAAAGCTTTTTGCCCCGAACGCTTATGACAAGAATTAATCAATATCTTCCCCTCTTTCTCTAGAGCAGTTATTTGGTCTTCAGCCGCGTCCTCGGGTTTTTCCCAGGATGAAAGCAAAGGCAAAGGCTTGCGCCTAAACCAATCCTCTACTGCTTCTAAATTTATTTGGCTAAAATCAGTAATAACAATATCGGCTCCTTCTCGAGCCAGCTCTTCTTCATTGCCTCTGCGGGCTATGCCTAAAACTAAGCCAAAACCGCCGTTTCGCCCGGCCTGGACTCCAGATACAGCATCTTCAACTACTACTGACTCCCGCGGCTCAGAATCAATATTGCGAGCGGCAGTAGTAAAAATATCTCCTTCGGGCTTGCCGGTTAAACCGAGCTCAGCAGAAACTACCCCGTCAACCCTGGTTTCAAATAAATGCATCAAGCCGGCTGACTCAAGAATTGGTTTGCAACTTTTAGAAGAAGAAGCAACACCAATCCTAACCCCTTTTTCTTTCAGCTTTTTAATGAATTCAACGGTACTTTCGTATACTTTAGGCTTATCCTGTTCTAAAACTTGCAAAAACTTTTTATTTTTTTTATTGCCCAAGCCGCAAATAGTTTCTTCTTCCGGTTTATCTTCCGGACTGCCGTAAGAAAGCTTAATACCACGAGACTCCAGAAAACTCCTTACCCCTTCATAGCGGGGCTTACCGTCAACATACTCAAGGTAATCTTGTGGCTTTCTGAATTCCTTAAAAGGCTCACCGTCTCTTTCCTGGCGCAGGCGCAAATACTCATCAAACATCTCCTTCCAGGCTTCTTCATGCACCAAGGCTGTTTGAGTTATAACCCCGTCTAAATCAAAAATAACTGCTTTTGGTAACATGGGTGAACTATTATATCATAAAAAAAATAAGCGGCAAATGGCAGCCAATAAAGCTTCAAAACTTAAAGGATAGGCAGGTATTTATCCAACTCATAACTATGAACTTGCTTTCTATAATCATCCCACTCAATATTCTTGCTGTAAATAAGGTTTTCGTAAATATGGCCGCCTAAAGCCTCGCGTAAAAGGCTGCTCTCCTGAGCAATCTCAATTGCTTCGATTAAGCTTCCCGGCAAGCACTTAACTCCCAGCTTGCGCATGTCTTCCCGGGAAAGATTATAGACGTCTTTTTCCAGAGGTTCAACCAT
>PXAH01000124.1 GCA_003565945.1 Candidatus Omnitrophota bacterium | reverse complement strand
TTTTAAGCGGCGTTCCGAAGAACGAGGGAAGAAGGACGAAAGGATGAAAAAGCTTAACGAAATAAGGATTGATTTTATTAGCTTATTTTTGTTAACCTCGGAGGTTGGAATCGCGAATAAAAAGATATGAGAGATAAAATATGAAGAAAGACATGGTTTTAATAGTTGATTTTGGTTCTCAATACACACAGCTTATAGCTCGCAGGGTTCGTGAGCTAAGGGTCTTTAGTGTGGTGAAGCCTTACAATTTGACCAAGCGGGAACTTGATCAGTTAAAACCTAAGGCTATTATTTTATCGGGAGGCCCCCATAGCGTTTACGAAAAAAAAGCGCCTCAATTAAAACAATATCTTTTTAAATCTGGAGTGCCTGTTTTAGGTATTTGTTATGGTATGCAGATTCTTATCAAAGCTAAGGCAGGGGTAGTTAAGGAAAGCCGTAGGCGGGAGTACGGCCGGGCAAAAATGTATATTGATAATCATAAAGATTTATTTTTTTCTCTGCCGGCGGCAATCAATAGTTGGATGAGCCATACTGATAAAATAATAAAACTTCCTCCGGGGTTTGAAAAACTTTCTCATACTTTGAATACAGAATTCGCGGCGGTAGGAAATCCCCGCAAAAAAATTTATGGAGTCCAGTTTCACCCTGAAGTTGTGCATACTGAGCTTGGGATACAAATATTATCTAATTTCCTTTTTCGTATCGCGGATTGTTTTGCTAATTGGCAGTTGGAGGATTTTGTCGCTGAGGAAAGTAAAAAAATAAAGGAAAGAGTGGGAAGTGGTAATGTAATTTGCGGCTTAAGCGGCGGGGTGGATTCATCTACCGGAGCTGTTTTACTTCACAGGGCTATTGGGAAAAAATTAAAATGTATTTTTGTAAACAATGGGTTGTTGCGTAAAGGGGAAGCAAAGAGGGTGCGTAAAGTTTTTGGGGATAATTATAAGCTTAATTTACACTACGTGGATGCTTCTAAGACATTCATAAAAAAATTACAAGGAGTAATAGACCCGGAGAAAAAACGTAAGATTATCGGCCATAAATTTATCGATATTTTTGAAAAAGAAGCAAAAAAATTCAAAAAAGCCCAATATCTGATGCAAGGAACTTTATATCCTGATGTAATCGAATCGGTGTCTTTTTTCGGCGGGCCTACTGCCTGCATTAAGTCTCACCATAATGTGGGCGGGTTACCAGAGAAAATGCAGCTTAAGTTAATTGAGCCTTTCCGGAACCTTTTCAAGGATGAGGTGCGAAAGATTGCCGATATTTTGGGTTTGCCTAAATCAATAGTTGACCGGCATCCTTTTCCCGGCCCTGGTCTGGCGGTACGAGTTTTAGGACAGGTAACTTCAGGCCGCTTGAAAGGGTTGCGGGAAGCTGATTATATTTTAGAGAAAATTATCCGTCAGGAAGGTATTTATGATAATTATTGGCAGGTATTTTCTGTCTTGCTGCCGGTTAAAACCGTCGGGGTTATGGGAGATAACAGAACCTATGAAAATGCTTTAGCTATAAGGGCAGTAACCAGTACCGACGGAATGACTGCTGATTGGGCCGATATTCCCCGTGATACTCTAGCTAAAATTTCAAATACAATAATAAATAAAGTCCGGGGAATTAACCGTGTAGTTTTAGACATAAGTTCAAAGCCACCTGCCACAATCGAGTGGGAATAGCGCTTGGTGAGTAGACGTTCCGAGGGAAGAGGAGCGTTCCGAAGGACGAGGGAAGAAGGACGAAAGGATGAGAGGAGTCATCCTTCGTTTTAGCGAACGAGGCTCTGAGCGAATCCGAAGGGCGAAGTGAGCGGTCTTGCTTCTTCCATCGGAGCCAAGCTTATAACTAATATGAAGCATGCTGATTTTGTCCACCTTCACGTTCATACCCAATATAGCCTCTTAGACGGAGCCTGCCTTTTGGAAGCTTTAGTTGATAAAGCCGCCCGCCTAAAACTTCCTGCCTTAGCCATAACCGATCACGGTAATATGTTTGGAGCGGTTAGGTTTTACAATCTTTGTGTTAAAAAGGGAGTAAAGCCTATTTTAGGCTGTGAGTTTTATTTGACTCCTAAATCCCGCTTTGACAGAGATTCCGGACCGGATAAGGAAAAGAATTACCATTTAATTCTTTTGGCTAAGAATAGCACCGGCTATAGAAATTTGATAAAGCTTGTGAGTTTAGCCCACATAGAGGGTTTTTACTATAAGCCGAGGATAGACAGGGAACTTTTAGCAAAGTATAGCCAAGGCTTATTAGCTTCCAGCGCTTGCCTTCAGGGAGAGGTTGCTTCTTTGATTTCAGAAGGAAATATTCCCGCCGCTTATAAAGCTGCCGATGATTACTTACATATTTTCGGGCAAGGAAATTTTTATTTAGAGATTATGCAAAACGGGCTGAAAGAGCAGGAGCGCGTGAATTCTTCTTTAACAAAAATGTCGCGTGAATTATCCATACCTTTACTTGCCACTAATGATATCCATTACCTGGAAAGGGAACAAGCTTTTGCCCATGAAGCCTTATTAGCTATTCAAACCCAAACTACCCTAGCGGACCCGAACCGGTTTCGTTTTGGAAGTGAAAGTTTTTACTTTCGAAGCCCGGATGAAATGAAGAAGATTTTTTCGGATACCCCCGAAGCGGTTAAAAATACTCTTGAGGTAACACAAAAATGCAATCTTACTTTAGATTTTTCACAAATACACCTGCCTCATTTTCCTTTGCCTCCGGGAGAGAAGGATTTTGATTTTCTTAAAAAACAATGTAATCAAAATTTCAGGCAAAGGTATTCAGGCCAGAACCAAAAGGCTAAAGAAAGGTTAGATTATGAGCTCAAAATAATCAAAGAAACAGGCTTTTCCAGTTACTTTTTGATTATTTGGGATTTAATAAAGTTTGCTAAGGAAAATAATATTCCGGTTGGCCCGGGCCGGGGCAGTGCTGCCGGCAGTGTTGTCAGTTATTTATTAAATATAACAGATGTAGATCCGTTAGCTTACGGCCTTTTGTTTGAAAGATTTCTTAATCCGGCCAGAATTTCCATGCCCGATATTGATATTGACTTTTGTTATGAAAAAAGGCCCCAAATTCTTGATTATGTAAGCCGCCGTTATGGAAAAGAGAATGTTGCTCAAATCATTACTTTTGGGAGTATGCTGGCCAGGGCTGTGGTTCGAGACGTAGGAAGGGTTATGGATTTTACTTATTCGGAGGTAGATAAAATAGCTAAAATGATACCCGCTTCGGTCGGCCATACGGTAACTCTCAGAGAGGCGATCTCTTTAAATCCGGACCTTGAGCGTGTTTATAAAGCTGACCAAAAAGTAGCTAAATTGATTGATGTAGCTATGCAACTTGAAGGGGTTTCTCGCCATGCTTCTACTCACGCTGCCGGAGTTGTAATTTCGGATAAGCCCTTGCAGGAAAGGATTCCTTTAAGCCGTGGTTCCGAAGGTGAAATTATAACCGGTTTTGATATGGATTCTTTAGAGAAAACCGGGATGCTTAAAATGGATTTTTTAGGTTTAAAAACTTTAACTGTTATTAATGAAACGATAAAAATAGTAAAAAGAACCCAAAAAAAAGATATCGATATAACAAAAATTCCCCTTGCGGACAAAAAAACTTTTTCTCTTTTAAGTGAAGGTAAAACTATAGGTATTTTTCAGCTTGAATCAAGGGGAATGAGAGAAATCTTGCAGAAAATGCAGCCGTCAAACTTTGAAGATATTGTGGCGGTTCTTGCCCTTTACCGGCCGGGCCCTCTAGGAAGCGGGATGGTTGATGATTTTATCCAACGTAAACAAGGCAAGAAAAGTATTCATTATCCCCATTCCAGCCTAGAGCCTATTTTGAAAAAAACTTACGGGATCATTCTTTACCAGGAACAAATAATGCAGATTGTTTCATCTCTGGCTGGCTTTGATATGGCCAGAGCTGATATGTTAAGGAAAGCCATTGGAAAAAAAATACCCGAGATAATCCAGCAGCAAAAACAGTTATTTTTAGAAGGCTGCGGGAAAAATCGTATTCCCAGCCAAACTGCTAATCAAATATTCGATTTAATAGACTATTTTTCCGGTTATGGATTCAATAAAAGCCATAGCACCGCTTATGCTCTTATTTCTTATCAAACAGCCTATTTGAAAGCCCACTTTCCGGAAGAATTTATTGCCGCCTTATTGACTAGTGAAAGAAATAATACCGATAAGGTGGTTGAATACATCAATGAATCAAATCGAATGAAGATTAATGTTCTTCCTCCCGATATTAACGTAAGCTACGCGAATTTTACCGTAACCGACGCGCATGAGATTCGTTTTGGTTTAGTCGCGATAAAAAATGTGGGCAGTGCTGCTTTAGAAGGCATAATTTCTGAAAGAAGAAAGAAGAAATTTGAAAGTATTTTTGATTTTTGCCAGCGGGTTGATTCAAGAACTGTTAATAAAAAAGTTATTGAAAGTTTGATAAAGTCAGGTGCTATGGATTCATTGGGGCCAAAGCGGGCCCAGATGATGCTTTTATTGGATAAATTGCTGGCAAAAAACGCACGAAAAAAGAAAGATACTTCTCAGCTTACCTTTTTTTCTGACCAACCACAACAAGAGACTGTGCCGGAAGTATCGGAATGGCCTCTTATGCAGATTCTTAACTTTGAAAAAGCGCTTTTAGGGGTTTACCTAACCGGTCACCCTCTTTATTGCTATTCAGAATTGATAAATTTCTTTAAGAGAGAAAAAATAAATCTTCTCCACGAAGAATCCCGGAGCCGGGAGGTAACTGTATGCGGGGTTATTGAGAATGTACGGATTATTACTACCCGGCGTAAAAATGAAAGGATGGCAATTATTCGGGTGGAAGATGAAACATCTAGCGTTGAAGCTTTTGTTTTTCCCCGCCTTTTTTCTCAGGTTCAATTATTTCTGGCGAAAAAAAAGATTATTGTTATGCGAGGAAAAGTTGAAGCTAAAGATAAAGTGCCTAAGATTTTGGCTTCGGATGTGTTTCTTATTGATCAACTCAAAGATAAGATAAAAGAGGTTAATATTTCCGTTGACCGAAAAAACATACCTCTTGATAAATTAAAAAAAATTGTGGTTGAGAACAAAGGTGACAAACCGGTGTTTTTTTCCTTTCCCGACCAGAGGTTTGGGCAGACAAAGGTAAAAGTAGGGGAAAAATTTGCTATCTCTTTGGCTCCCAGCGCCTTAGGCAAAATAAGCTCTTTGGTAGGTGAATCAAACTTATCCTTGACACTCTAAATATGAACTGGTAAACTGAGGCGATGAGAAAGCGAGATATTGTTTTGAAAATAAGCCAAGAAACCGGGATAAAGCAGGTAGTTGTTAAAGAAATAGTCCAGCGTACTTTTGATTCGATCCTTGAAGTTCTTAAAGAAGGCAAAAGAATAGAGTTAAGGAATTTTGGTGTTTTTCAGGTCAAACGCAGAAAACCGCGAATTGGAAGAAATCCTAAAACCGGTGAGGCTGTTTCTGTGCCGGAAAGGCGCGTGGTTACCTTCAAGCCTGGCTTGGAGATGAAAAAGTATATTCACTAGTTTGGCCTGCCGCTGCCATGAGGTGCCCCTCCATTTTTGATTTTCATTTTCTAACAAACAGGAGAAAGCTTGAAAAAAGAGTATTCTAATGTAAGAGGAACAATAGATTTTTCTGAAAGGGAAGCGCTAATCTATGAATATCTTAGGGAAAAATCACTAAAGTTTTTTAAGCTTTACCAATATCAGCAATTAATCCTTCCTCTCTTAGAGGAGGAAAGTTTGTTTATAAAAGGTGTTGGGCAAGGGACCGATATTGTCCAGGGCCAAATGATGAAAATAGAAGGCAAAAGTATTGTTTTGAGGCCGGAAGCAACAGCCCAGATTGTAAGGCATTATTTACAGCATAGGCTTGATAAAAAAAATAATTTTTATAAATTTTTTTATATTGGACCGATGTTTCGAGGCGAGCGCCCTCAGAAAGGACGTTTGCGTCAGTTTAACCATATCGGAGCCGAAGCGGTAGGCTCTAATAGTTTTTATTTAGATGCTGAAATTATCAAGTTGGCGCTTGATATAGTTAACGCGGCCGGAATAGAAAAAAAAGAACTCCAGATAAATAGTTTAGGATGCGCGCAGGACAAAAAAAAATCGGCTAAAAAAATAAAAAATGACTTAGCTAAAGATAAGAAAAAATTATGCTCAAATTGTCAGAAAAGGCTAGAAAGAAATCCTCTACGAGTTCTTGACTGCAAACTGCCAAGCTGCCGAAAGGTAGCAGTCAATCTTGAATTAGATAAAAGCCATTTATGTCTTGATTGCCGGCAACATTTTGAAAATTTGCTTACCCTTCTAGATCAGCTAGAGGTAACTTATAATTACCAGCCTAATTTAGTAAGGGGCCTTGACTATTATACCAATACTGTCTTTGAAATTACCTCAAGCCAATTAGGAGCACAAGACGCTTTGGGAGCAGGAGGCCGTTATAATAATTTGTTTCACCGATTAGGAGCAATAGAGGTACCGGCAGTAGGTTTTGCTTTGGGAGTTGAGCGGATGATCCTGGCTTTAGATCATTTTACAAAACCTAAGGAGATTCCTTCTGTTTTTATAGCTAAAGCCGGAGTTTTAGAGCGAGAAGTTTTTTTCTTATCAGCGGGCCTGCGCCGACAGGGAATAGCTTCTAATTTTGATTTTTGCGGAAAGTCTTTAAAAGCTCAGATGCGTTATGCGCAAAAAACCGGTGCTGAATTGGTTGTAATTCTAGGTGAGAAAGAGTTTAATAAAAAAGAGGTTATTTTAAGGGACATGAAAAACTCAAAGCAAGAAACTGTAAAGCTGGAAGAGCTGGCGGCTAGAATAAGAGTAGCGAGTAGAGAGTAACAAGTAGCAAGTAGTGAGTTAGTAAGAGCCAATTAGTTCATAGTTCATAGCTCATGGTTAACTTTCACCAAGAGCTAAGAGCAAAGAGCTAAGAGCTAAAACAAGGAAGGTATTTTTTATGTTAAGGACACATACATGCGGGCAATTAAGCAATAAAGATATTGGGCAGAAGGCTACTCTCTGTGGTTGGGTAGATTCTAGAAGAGATCATGGTAAAATTATTTTTGTAGATTTACGCGATCGCTATGGAGTGACTCAGCTGGTTTTTCTGCCTAAGCCAGAACAACTTTACCAGCAAGCTAAAACAATAAGGACTGAAGATGTAATCAGAATAGAAGGCGTTGTTAACAAACGCCCACCTAAAACGGAAAATCCTAAAATTCCTACAGGTTTGGTCGAGGTTTGTGTTGAAAAGCTTGAGTTTTTAAGCCGGTCTGAAGATCTTCCGTTTGAAATAGAGCCGGACAGCCAGGTAAGCGAAGAGCTAAAAATATTTCACCGTTATCTTTATTTGCGCGGGCCGGCTGTTTTGAAAAAATTTGTCTTGCGTCATAAATTTAATCAGGCTTTTCGTTCTTTTCTCAGCCAGCAGGATTTTTTAGAAATTGAAACTCCCTTTCTCACCAAGTCTACCCCGGAGGGGGCTAGAGATTTTCTTGTTCCTTCCCGGCTGCAACCGGCAAAGTTTTACGCTCTCCCTCAATCTCCCCAGCTTTTTAAACAAATTCTTATGGCTGCCGGTATGGATAAATATTATCAAATAGTGCGTTGCTTTCGGGACGAGGATCTGCGCCGCGACAGGCAGCCGGAATTTACTCAGCTTGATATCGAAACCTCTTTTTTCGAAGAAGAGGATATCTTTACTCTGACCGAAAAAATGCTCGCTGAGGCATTTTCTCAGGTGTTAGGTGTAGATTTAAAAATACCTTTTCCCCGGCTTACTTACAAGGAAGCTTTGGAAAAATATAAAACAGATAAACCGGATTTAAAAGATAACTATGTTTCTGATAAGTACCGCTTTTTATGGGTAACAGATTTTCCTCTTTTTGAATACGACCAAGAACTAGGCCGCTGGAAATCTCTCCATCATCCTTTTACCGCTCCTACTAAAGAAGGAATTGAAAGCTTAGAAGGTAATGATTTATCCAAAATAAAGTCACGCTCTTATGACCTTGTGCTCAACGGGGAGGAGATAGGCAGTGGTTCAGTCAGGATACATTCAATTGAAGTTCAGAAAAAAGTTTTTCAAGCTTTAGGGATAAGCGAAGAGGAAGCTGAGAGCAAGTTCGGTTTTTTATTGAGGGCTTTTAAATACGGAGTCCCGCCTCATGCTGGAATTGCGTTTGGATTAGACCGGCTGTATGCTATAATAACTGGGTCGGAAACTATTAGGGATGTTATTGCTTTTCCTAAGACGCAAAGAGGAGTTTCGCCTTTAAGTGGCGCTCCTTCCTTTGTATCAGAAGAGCAGCTTGAGGAGTTGGGCATAAAGGTGATTGAGCAGAAAAAGCAAGATAAGGAAAATGAAAGCCAGGCTAGGTAGAGTAACCAGAAACCAGAGTACAGAAACCAGAAATTCAAATGTGGGTGCAGGGTTTCCCTGCCCTGATAAAAAGGAAACAGGAAACTCTGGTTACTGTGCTCTGGTTACTGGTTTCTAATATAAAACTTAACCAGAGAGCGTATAAACGTATTATACGAGGGGGGTGTTAAAATGAAAAAACTTTTGATTTTATTGCTTGTGTTGTTTGCAGCTGGTTGTATGCGGGTAAGGACCTATACTGTGGAGAAGCCGCGGGTAGATACCGAGGTGGAGGGCAATCAGGGTTATTTATTTGGACAGCCCCCTGATAAACCTCGGCGGGAGTCTCGACTAGGTTCAACCCGGAGAGTTTCGGTAGTTGAGCTTGAATTTGGTCCGGAAGAAAAAGAAGTAGAAATTATCCGTCCGGCTAGAGAAAGAGAATTTGAAGATATCAAAGAGGTCCGTATAGACCCTAGGGAAGTTGCGCCAAGAGAACCGGAAATAAAAGCGCCGGTAAGGCCTCCGCATGGTTATGAATATGAAAGCTATGTTGTCCGGGAAGATGATACACTGCAGAAAATTTCTCGCAAGTTTTACGGCACAACCAGAAGGTGGTATTTTCTTTACGAAGAGAACAGGGATGTTTTAGAAAATCCTGATAAAATATATCCCGGGATGGAAATTAAAATTCCTGTTTTGCGGTAAAGGCAGAATGCGTAAAGTAATTCCTGTAGAAGATTCATCAAGACTGGTTTCTGTTTTTGGGCCGAGAGACAGAAATTTAAAAGTGCTAGAGAAAGAGTTAGAAGTTTCCTTAAATCTTACTCCGGAAGGGGTTTCTGTTGAGGGCAAAAAAACAAATGTAGAAGAAGCTTTAAGCTGGCTGGAGAAAATAATTTCTTTAGCCGGAGAAGGTTTTACTTTTTCTCAAGAAGATTTAAAAGAACTTCGCTCAAAAGAAGATTTACCTCCCTTTTTTCGCCCAAAACATAAAGAAAATTCCCCAGAAGAAGGAATAAAGGTTTTTTCCAGCCGCAAGAAGCAGGTTTTTCCTAAAACCAAAGGCCAAAAAGCTTACCTTCGAGCCATTAACCAACATGATATAGTAATCGCTACCGGGCCTGCGGGAACAGGTAAAACTTATCTGGCCATGGCTATGGCCGTAAATTATCTTTTAGAGAAAAAAGTACGTAGAATTATTCTTACCCGTCCTGCAATTGAGGCCGGTGAATCTTTGGGATATCTGCCCGGAAGCATGCAGGATAAACTCAACCCTTATTTGCGGCCATTGTATGATGCTTTGTATGATATGGTGGAGTTAGAAGTTATTGAAGATTATTTAGAGGCAGGTATAATCGAGATTGCTCCTTTAGCTTACATGAGAGGCAGAAGCTTAAACAATGCTTTTGTGATTTTAGATGAAGCTCAAAATTGTACCTCTGAGCAACTTCGCATGTTTCTTACCCGGCTTGGTTTTGATTCTAAAACAGTTATTACCGGTGATATTACTCAGTCAGATTTACCTGGCGGAAAACCGGCAGGATTAATAGAGGCTATCGATATTTTAAAAAAAATTGAAGGGATAAAGTTTGTAGAGTTAAAAGGTACCGACGTGGTAAGGCACCCTTTGATTCAGGAAATAATTCAGGCTTATGAAGATTTTTATAACAATAACTTGTAGTTTTTTAAAAGTATTGCGCAAAGATATGGATAGGTTTTAAGGCAAGAGTGTAAAAAATGAATATTAAAATCGGAAAAAGACAATTAGAATTAAAAAATGTGCTTATCGGAGCTCTTTTCTTTTTAATTACAGCTTTTGTTTTTTATCTTTATTCAATTAGTTTTTCCCTCCTTGCCTTGATGTTTATTTTATTTGTTTATTTAAATTTTTTTCGCAGGACGGATAATTTACCATCGCTTCTAGACTTGTCCATACTGGCGGTTATTGCCATTTTAATACCGGTTATAACTACCCAATTTCAGGTATCGGGATATGGTATTGCTGCCATAGGGCTTGCCATTTTAATTACTTTGCTTTTTGAAAACTTAGAACTATCTTTTGTATATTCTCTTTTTATTTCATTTTTAGCCGGAGAGGTCTCAGATAGAAGTTACAGCGTAGCTATAAGTTTATTGATTAGTTCAATATTAGCTTCATTGCTTAGCTTTAGGGTTAGGCGGCGTTTCCAGGTGATTCAGGCTGGTTTTTTAGCCGGAATAGCCCAGTTTTTGATTGCTTATATTATAGAGGCAAAAAGCAGTTTTGTATTTTTTTCAGCCTTGGATTTGCGTTTGCTTTGGATTTGTTTGGGTGCTGGTTTTTTGTCTTCAATTATAGTTTTAGGAGTTTTGCCTATTTTTGAATCTATCTTTAAAGTTCTTACTAATATATCTTTATTAGAGCTTTCGGATTTCAGCCATCCTTTGATGCGGCGCCTTATTTTGGAAGCCCCGGGTACCTATCAGCATTCGTTGGTTATGGCTAATTTAAGTGAGGCCGCGGCTGAATCCATAGGAGCTAATTCTCTTTTGGTCCGGGTAGGAGCCTATTACCATGATATTGGAAAGTTAGTTAAGCCGCATTATTTTGTCGAAAACTTAGTTAATTATAAAGACGTGCATAAAAATTTAAAACCATCAATGAGCAAATTGATTATTTTAAATCACGTCAAAGATGGGGTAGAATTAGCTAAAAAGCACCATTTGAATCCTCAAATTATTAATTTTATCAAGCAACATCATGGAAAGAGTTTGGTCTATTATTTTTACCATCGGGCTAAAGAAGTTGACCCTAGCCAAAAACATGAAGAAGAATACAAGTATCTCGGGCCTAAACCTCAGTCTAAAGAAACCGCGATTGTATCTTTAGCTGATTCAGTTGAAGCTATTTCCCGGACAGTTTCTGAGCCTAATCCTGCCCGCATAGAGGAGATGGTAAGAAAAGTCGTGAGGAAAAGGTTTATAGAAGGTGAACTGGATGAAAGCAACCTTACCTTGAAGGACCTTGAGAAGATTACCCAAAGCTTTATCCGCATGTTAAATGCGACCTTCCACACTCGGGTAAATTATCCTAAAGATGACAGCCGTAGGAATAAGGACTGATTTTTGTTCTTTTTTCATGGAGATATTAAACCGGCAAAAAGTTAAGAAAATCGACCGGAAAAAAATTGAGAAATACCTAGAGAAAATTTTTTTTCATCTTTCTTTGGGCCATAAACGCGCGTCCTTTGTTTTTTGTGATAATTTTTTTATCTCTGGCCTAAACAGGCAATATTTTGGAAAAGATGAGCCTACCGATGTTATTGCTTTTCCTTTGCCTGACAGCCTGGACCCGGATTATTTAGGAGAGGTAGTTATTTCGGTTGAGGAGGCGGTAGCAGCTGCCGCTGCCTTTGAAACAACTTGGCAGAGAGAGTTGCTTCTTTACCTCATTCATGGCGTGCTTCATCTTACCGGATACAGTGATATAGATTGCGGGCAAAAACGGCAGATGGAGAAAAAACAAAATGAGATTCTTGATAAATTTGAAAAAAAGGTGCGGTTTTAATGATTGAAAAAGATATAGGTTTTATTTTAAAAAGGTTTAATTATGGTGAAACTAGTGTTATCGCGATTATTTATTCTAAAAGATTTGGAAAAATAAAAGGGATATTTAAAGGGTTTTATACCCGCAAAAAAGAATTTTCTACCACCCTGGATATTTTTAGTTTAAACGAGTTTGTTTTTTATCCTAAAGAAAGTGAGATTTGGTTGGTTTCTGAAGCAGAGCTTATCGATGGGTTTTCTCGTTTAGGCAAGGATTTAGAAATGGCTAAGGCCGCCGGGATTGTCTTTAACATGTTAGATAAAGCTATGGAGCTTTGGGATCAGAATCAGTATATTTTTGATTTGGCTTTGCGTAGCATCACACTTATTGAGAAGGGAAAAACAAAAGCTCTTTTTCTTTTTTTAATTAAATTTTTGACTTTAGCGGGAATTAAACCGGAGCTAAATCACTGTATAATTTGCCAAAGCTTGATTTCAGGCCCGCTTTTTTTCAGTACTAGCCGGGGAGGGCTTCTTTGCCGCGGATGTTGCGGTAAGGACCAAAGCTATAAACCGGTAAGCAGAGAAGCTTCAAAAACTTTTAGCTATATACAGAATAATTCTTTGGCGGCAGCCGGCCGGGTGGCTTTGAGCCCCCGCTGCCAAGAAGAGATTTTAAATATTATTGGTAAATTTTTAGAATATCATTTCAATATTTCTTTAACCGGCCAAACAAGAGGAGGGCTTAAAGCTGCTGCTTTAGCGTAGATATGATTTATAAAGAACGTGAACCATCTTCTATCGAGGAAAAAGCTAAGAAAACTGTGTCCAAAACTTTTTTGCCTGAAGACATTGATATTTCTATTTTGCAGACAATTCCCTATGAGTATCCTCAAAATAAAATAGAGGTTCAGCTTTCTTTTGGGGAGTTTAGTTGTGTTTGCCCTTTTTCTAGTCTTCCTG
>PXAH01000087.1 GCA_003565945.1 Candidatus Omnitrophota bacterium | reverse complement strand
GTATTAAATCCAAGGTAGTTGATGAAGGCATTTTAAGTTGAATATGTTTTGTTTTTTCTGATTCCGGTTTTAATTTTTTTCGTAATACCGGTTTATTTGATTGAAGTAATAATGAAAAAAACCCGGGAATGATAAGGGCAGTAATTATTGTCATCATTGCCACAGCACTGAAGGCTTCCTGATTAAGTAGCCCTACAGACAATCCGATACCGGCGATGATAAGAGTGACCTCTCCCCTGGGTGCCAGGCCAAAGCCGATTTGGGAGGCGCCGCGAAGATTAAAGTTTAAAAATAAAGGCGGTAATCCGGAACCGATGATTTTAGCGGCTATCGCGGCAAATGTATAAGCAAAGCCAAAAACTAAAACCGGCCCGGAGGCAAAAATCCCCAGGTTTATTTTCATTCCCATTACACAAAAAAATATAGGGACAAAAAACTTATAAAGAGAGGTAAGTTTCTCCTGCATAACATAATCTAAGTCAGTTTTCGAGAATGAAAGCCCCATAACATACGCGCCGATAATTATTGCCAGGCCGGCTTTTTCGAAAATTCCGGCTAATATGAGGGCCATTCCCAGCCCCATTATGGTTATAGTAGTTGTATCTTTGTATCTTTTAAGAAAAGAACTTATTTGTTTAGAAAAAATCAAAGCAAAGGCGGTAAACGCTATCCAGATCAGGATTGATTGAACCGCGATTTTAGTTGCTTCCTGCCAGCGAATATTACCACTTTGGGTGAGTGCGATTATAACCGCTAGGGCAATTATGCTTAGTACGTCGTTTACGACAGCGCCGGAGATTATAGTTGCTCCTTCGGGAGAATGCATCTTTCTTTTTTCGGATAATATTTGAGCGGTTATGCCGACGGATGTGGTTGAGGCGATTACACCTAAAATTAAAGGTATAGGATGAGCCGGCCCGTATTGGACTCCAAAGAGGTATTCTGAGAGGAAAACAGCCGTTAAGTTTCCAAAGAAGAAAGGGACTATTACTCCTCCGGCTCCGACTAATGAGCCGGTAATTGAGTACTTGAGCAGGGTTTTAAGGTCAGTTTGAAGGCCAATTAAAAAAAGTAAAATTACAGAGGCAACTGTAGCAAACCCGTACAATTGAGGTGAAACAGGAAATGTTTCGCCTGCTGTAAATAAAGGTTGGTTAAGTATTGGTAGGTTTATTCCGCCTAATAAGTAGGGGCCGATAATAATGCCGGCGGTTAATTCGCCGATAATTGCTGGCATACGTAGTTTTTCAAATAATATACCACCGCCTCTGGCGGCAAATATTATAATTCCCAGCTGAAGAACCAAAATTGTCATTTGTTCTGCCATCAAAATTTATATCCTCTGAATAAAAGTGGTAAGTTGTTTCATTTTTGGTAAAAAGAATATATTTCATTGATAGGTTTACGTATTTTAGATTTAGCCATTATTGATTTATCGTATCCCAGAGACATGATAGTATCTATTTTATTTTTTTTAGGCAGTTTTAAGTTTTTCTTTAGTTTTTTTTCATCAAACCAGCCAATCCAGCAGGAGCCGATTCCCAGCTCTTGAGCTTGAAGGGCTAAATGCTGGCAGGCAATGCCGATATCAATCAGATAATAATTTGTACCTTTGATTTTTCCGGCAGCCTTGCGCAGAAAACCTTCTTTTTGGGATATTACGATTACCAGGGCGGAAGCCTCGCCAATAAATTTATTGAAAGAATAAATTGTGTGGCAGATATCTTTAACTAAGCTTTTGATTGTATCTTTATCATCAATAATCAAAAACTTCCAAGGTTGAGCGTTGCAAGCCGATGGTGCAAGCCTCGCGGCTTCAATACAGCTGAGAAGGTCCTGGCGGGGTATTGGCTTGTCAAGGTAGGTACGTAAGCTTTTTCTTTTTTTAACCAAGTCAATGAATTTCATTTTTAAATGCTCTCAGTGCTATATTAAATTTTATCCCTTTTATAAACACAGATGCACACGGATAAATTCGGATACACACAGACGTTGTCTATCGGTTATCGGTTGCGTAGCTCGAATCGTTGAACGTCTTTCGGTTGCGTTTAAAAATATAATAAATTAAAAACGATTCACGATAAACGATTACCGTTTCCAGTTACGCAACCCTTCAACCTTCAACGACATCTATGTGTGTCCCCACTTTTAACAAAGTCCTGATACTCTTTGATTACCGGGTTAGCTTCTTTTGTTACTTAATTTTTTCTCCTCTTAAAATTTCCGGTATTGGTTGGGAGTCTATGCGCAGGCCACCTCCGTGTTCTATTTTTATTGTGTAAATTATTCCGGGGATAAACTTAGTTCCGGGGGCCTCAATTTGGGCGTTTTTAATGTTAGCTCTGGCCGCTTCATCAGGGTTAAGGGCGTAGTCCCAAAATCTTTGCCAGAGTTTTTCCTGAAAAGTATTTTCCAGGCCTTCGATTCTGTAGCCGGAAGGAACCTCGTTGATTTTGTTGATTTCAAATATTTCAGCCCTTTCATCACCAAGAGAAAAAGCTTTCATAAAAAGATAAGCACTTTTTCCTTTCAAGGGGTGGCCTCTTTTGATGTAAAAATCATCAAACCTGATTACCATTGATTGAAATTGGATTATATTGCCTGAGAAGGTAAAATATTTAGGAGCAAGGGGTTTGAGCTTTGTATCATATTCGAGGAATTTAATAGTTGTGTAAGTTTTCCCCTTTTCCTGGTTTTTTTCGCTATTGGTTACTACTACCTGAGCGATTCGTGAATCAGCGGTTAGGCGTTGGATAATTTTTTCTAAGCGGCGATTTTCGGTATGCTGCCTAACCCAAAGAAATAGAGCCAGGCATATAAATATTAGCAGGAATGAAAAAAATAATTTAGCAACTTTCATTTTAAAAGCGAATACTTAAATTATAAAGTTAATATATCACTTTTTAATTAAAGTGCCAAATTATTTTAGTGG
>PXAH01000086.1 GCA_003565945.1 Candidatus Omnitrophota bacterium | reverse complement strand
TTCCTCATACAAGAGGGGATAATTGTTTTTTTTTAGGTAATCGATAAAGGGGTGTTCGGGTAAAAAAATAACTTTTGAGGCGGAAAAAGCGTTTTTGCCTCTTACCGCTGTTAACTGGTAGATTTCTTTTTCACGGTCAAAGAGAAAGGCGGCGGTAAAGCTTATCCGGACGCTTCTTTTTAAAATATAGGCAATTAGCTTGGTTAGTTTTTTTAGGTTATGCTCACGCACCATGCCGCTTGCGGCCTGAAGTAGTACTTTTTGGTATCTTTTTTGTTCGGATAAAAGAACGTTTTCAGCCCGCCGGCGCAGGTAGCTATATATGAAGGGGCCTGCAGAAGCTAAAGCTATCGCTAAGATAACCGGTAGCCAATACCAATCCGGGCCGGATAACTCTTGAAGCCAGTCTTTGCCCCATCCGACTAATCCTAAAGGAATGCCTAAGACCAACAAATAAACAAAAGTAAGAATCCCGGTACGGGTGAGGGCAATCTTTATATCCATGAGGCGATGCTTGATGGTGGCATAAGTAACAGTTAAAACATATATAGGTACTAAGTAGCCCCCCCACGGGTATATTCTTATATTAAAAACTGGAAAGAAAGTAGTAGACCCGCCAGCAAAACCAACAAATACACCAAGTAACAAATATTTAATCTGATTTTTTCTAACTCCAGAGCTCGAATTTAAGTCTTGAAACAAAAGGATAATGCCATAGATTACTAAATAAGCAAAGATTAACCCGAATCCGTAAAACAAGAAGCCGGGTTTAGGATAATATTCAAATGAAAGAATTGGCCTTACCGAGGTGATAAAGGATTTTGGAAAGATAACTGCTACCGGGAGATAAAGTAAAAGGATGATATAGAAAAATAATAGTTCTCTTTTCTTATCCTTAATTTTATTCGTAAAACATAATACAAAATGGAAGAAGGCTACCGGAATGAATAGCGCAAATAAATTGAATAACCTAGCCCAAAACAAAGCAACCGATTCAATATCGGTAGTAAATCCTCCAAATAAACCCAATCCCCAAGATGCGACTGACAGACTAAATAAACCCCAAGTAAAACTTATATCTTTTTTGGGCCCCTTTATAAAAACAAAAATAGCTGAAAAGAGGCTAGTAAAAAATATTAATAATCCTGATATAGCTAAGTGATTCATACTATTTACAATTTTTTAATGTTTAGGGACAAATGATTAGTAAGATTGGGTGGATATTCAAATTTTATCTCGGCCATATCTTTAATATCTTCTGTCCAGGCTAACATCTCTTCTTTAGTTCTATGGACCATATTCCATCCTCCGAGCAACTCATAATATGCGCGGTGACTACTATTTTCTGATGAAACATTACAAATAATTAAATTACTCTCTTTTTGTAAGAGTTGATATAATTCTTTAGTCAACCTTTTAGCCATTCTATCACTTAAATAGTCAAATATTCCAAAAGCATAAACTAAATCGCAGTCTTTGAGTTTGTTTTTTAAGTTTTCATCCCTTATGATAGAAGTTATATCCCTGCAGAGATATTCCATAGAAAAGAACTGTTTTTTCTCCATCTCTATTTTTCTTACCCGGCTTTCTATGTAATCCAAAACCTTCTTTTCAGAATCCAGGCAAGTAAATAATATTGGTTTAATAACCTTACCCTCATTTAATAGTTCTATCAACTCTGTGGCTGAGCCACAGCCCACACTTAATATTTTTGCTTTGTCTTTTTTGCCCAGCGTCTCTACTATCTTCTCTTTTAAGAATCGCTTACGATGAAAGGTAGAGCAAGAAATGGGAATATTACAGGTATAATTATTGAAAAGCTTTTCATAGGATGAGCTTCCTAAGTAATCATGATCACCGCTATAGTTATAGATATACTCCATCATAATATAATCACCAGAATAGCCTAGTGGTTTTCGATATACATGCCTGTTAGTTTCTATTAAGTCTAAAAGTAAATAGCCTAATGTTTGCTGGTAGTGATTCTGATGGATGATATATCTATCTCTTTCAAAGTTTTTTACAATCGACCAAGCCTTCGCAAAAAATTTATCTAATCTATCGAAGATTTTTTTCTTGTTTATCTTAATAAGATCAATCTGTCTTTGCTCACTACTATTTAATCTATCAAATTTATCGAATTTCTCTTTAATATCTTGAAGAAACTCTCCCATTTCTTTAGTTAAAGAAACAAATTCACTATCTAGCAATTTATACTCAAACGAAATCTCTCTATATTTAGGCGGTAATATTAAATTTCTCTTTATTACCTCAATAAACTCATCAAGTTCAAAAGGTTTATAAACACAATCAGCGATCCCTAATTCTCCTGCTTTGCGATAAACCTCGTCGCCTCCTGCATAACCGGTAATAACAATCGCCGGAGTCTTTTGCTTATTGTGCTGGAGGCTTAATTCCCTGATTCTTCTCAGGGTTTCAACCCCATCCATCTCCGGCATTCTGATATCAGAGATTATCAAATCGAACTCTGATTTCTCTGCTTTTTCCAGGGCCTCTCTGCCAGATTGTACTGTCTCTACATCATATCCGTAAGTCTTTAGATATCTCTCTATAGATTTAACGACGAGCCTGTCATCATCAATCAGCAAAATCTTCTTGGCCATCTCTTGATCCTCCTTTTCTCCAAAGAATTGCCTTCCAAGTCAATTTCGTTTTTATGCTCTCCATAACTATCTGGTTTATAACTTAATTATACCCCCTCAATTAAATAAATTAAACCCGGCCCCTTCATTCTTTTATCTTATCAACCAAGCTAATTTGTCTATTTTTCATTTTTCTAAATTCCCAGCCATCAAGGCGTTATTATCATTATACCCGCTTTATATTTGCCTTTCAATTATATTTCTGGTTTAGAACTGAGTAGACGTCCTATAATAGACGTCCTACTAAACAAAATTCCCATCCAAAATAACCCTTGATTTTATTAGCTCATTTT
>PXAH01000122.1 GCA_003565945.1 Candidatus Omnitrophota bacterium | reverse complement strand
TATCATCCCGGGTCTGATATAAATAAGATAACAGTTCGGTATGTTTGTGAAAAGATAGCCAAAAGAGGGGATGATAATATACCTGTTGCTCAAGATAATGAGTTAGCTAAACTAAAGGATTCTTTGCGTTCATTTAATGATTTAGTTAAAGGCTCTTCCGCTAATCTTTTGTTAAAAGATATTTAGAGAAAGGTACCGCGACTTAATCAAAACTAAAAACTCAGAGTGTTAACTTTTAAAAGAGGAGGTTTTTTATGCAGGAGTATATACAAGCTATAGGGCATTGGATAATAACTACGGGACTGCAAATAGTTTTAGTATTGGTTCTTATGGCGGTGGCTTTAAAATTAATCAATGTAGCTTTAGATAGGCTTTTTAGGGTAAAAAAAGAAAAGGATAATGTTGAGCTTAAGAAAAGAGTTGATACTTTGCGGGGGATTATTCGCTCAACATTGGTTATAGTTGTATTTATTTTAACCGGAATGATGATTTTAGAAAAATTAGGAATTGAAATTGGCCCTTTGCTGGCGGCTGCCGGTGTTGTCGGATTAGCTCTCGGTTTTGGCGCCCAAGAATTAGTTAAAGATATTATTGGGGGTTTTTTTATTTTGCTGGAGGACCAGATTAGAGTTAACGATGTTGTGGTAATCGGGGGAACCGGCGGTTTGGTTGAGAAAGTAAACTTAAGGATGGTTATCTTAAGAGATTTAGCCGGCAATGTCCATTATATTCGAAACGGAAGCATTAATGTAGTTACCAACATGACTAAGGAATATTCCCGCTATGTTTTTGATATCGGCGTAGCTTATCGGGAAGATACCGACGAAGTAGTTGAGGTAATAAAAGAAGTAGACCAGCAGTTACGTGATGACCCCGCTTTCAAAGACGATATATTAGAGCCTATTGAGGTATTGGGGGTTGATAAGTTTGCTGATTCAGCGGTTATTGTTAAAGCCAGGACTAAAACTAAGCCGATTAGACAGTGGGCTGTTGGGCGTGAGTTTAACCGCCGCCTTAAAAAAAGGTTTGACCAATTGGGTATTGAAATTCCCTTTCCACATACAACTCTCTATATGGGCCAGGATAAGAAGGGGAATTCACCCATTTTAAATATAAATGTTGAAAAAAATAGCGGGTTTCAACGGCCGTAAAAAGTAATTAACAAAAGGGGGACTGATGAAAAAAATTTTAATGGTAGTTGTTCTTCTTTTTTTGGTTTTAGCCTTCACTCTTTTTTTAACAAAAGATTTGATTGCCAAAGTTATTATTGAGAGAGGGGTGAAAGAAGCAACCGGGCTTCAAATCAAAATGGATGGTTTAAGTTTAGGCTTATTTGACGGTTCGGTAAATATTGATAATCTCAGGCTCTATAATCCGCAAGGGTATGAAGATGAAGTAATGATTGACGTACCTAATATCTATATTCATTCCAGCTTACCCAAAGCCCTAAGGGGAGAGTTTCATTTTTACGATATGAATTTACATTTGAGGGAGTTTGCGATAGTTAAAAACAGCCAAGGCCGCTTAAACCTTGAAGCCCTTAGAGCTGTGCAGATATCTAAAAAGGAAACACCCAAGGAAAAAGACAAAAAGTTGCAGGTAGGAATAGATAAGTTAACGCTAAGGGTAGATAAAGCTACTTACAAGGATTATTCCCGGGCCGACCAACCGCGGGTTAGGGAATTTAATATAAATTTATCTGAAACCTACCAAAATGTAAATAATCTTTATGAGCTAATAAATCTAATTGTAGTAAGGGTTTTTGCCAACACCGCCTTGGCCGGCCTAACCGGCTTTGACAGCGGTGAGCTTGAGGAAATGATGCCTTCTGTTACAGACGCGACAGAGGCAGCTACTGAAGCGGCCGAGCAAATAAAAGAAAGGCTAAGGTTGCCTTTATTCGGCCAGTAGTGAGTTTGATTGATGGATGAAATTTTCTTAAAGGCCCTCCCCTCAATCCAGCCAATCGGCGTCTGGCAATTGAAACTGAGGATCATCCGCTTGATTATGCCGGATTTGAAGGGGTAATTCCGAAAGAAAAAAGCAATGGCTTTTAATTAAGATGAAAGATGGTGGGAGGTAGGGTATCTGAGATGACCAAAGGCCAAATAGAAGCATTAATTAGTGATTCAATTATTAAATTTGAGAAGGAATACATGGGCCGCGGCCCTCAGGAAGCCAAAGCTTATATTCTTAAAGATATTGTATTTATTCGCCTCAAGGGAGTTTTAACTCCTGCCGAAGAGCAGTTAGCTAAGACTGCTGAAGGAGCATTGTTAATAAAAAAAACCCGAATGCAATTATTAGAAGGAGCGCGGGGGTTATTAGAAGATATAGTTATTAATATTACTAAATGTCAGGTGAAAAGTTTACACACAGATATAAGTACAAAAACCGGGGAGAGAGTAATCATTTTCACTTTGAATCAAGACTATGAAGCGCAAATCGCGGCTACATTTAAAGATGGCTGTTAGATAGCTCTTGACAAAAGATTTCTTTCTTGTAATATAAACGCTCTCTAAATTTAAACGGTAGACTAAACGAAGGCTTTTTGTAGAGTTGTCGTGAAGTGGGCCAATACGGAAATTTAGTTCATCCGCGGGTGAATTAAGCTGGGTATTGGCTTTTTTTATTTAAAATGGGAGTGGGATTAGGATGAATAATCGTATATGGAGCAAATGGGCTGTTGAGGAAGATGTTAAATCACTTCTAGATGCTTCCTCAAAGGTGACAGTTGCTCAAAACCGAAAAGAACTTTTTGATATGGCAGTGGGTGGTAAAGATGTATTTGACATCACCTATGAATTAGAAAACGGCAAGGTAGTAAAAGAAGTTTCTGTGGTTCGCTGCAAAAACGGCCTTGCGATTAATTACTATGAAAAAGAAATGCGCAGGCGAGACCCTGAGTGCCTTTTGATTGGTGATTCACAAGAAACCGATAAGCAGCGATTTAAGAATATCTATAATGAAGATTTTCTCAGCTTAAGGCAAAAGACCTTTAAATG
>PXAH01000142.1 GCA_003565945.1 Candidatus Omnitrophota bacterium | reverse complement strand
GAGCTTCGATTTTTCCCTGCTCAACAAAGGAGTAGGTAGATTCTCCGATTCCGGTACCCAGAAAAAGGTTTTGCACGTCTTTAAGCCTTACCGGGCTTTTGTTAATAAAATACTGGCTTTCCCCGGAACGGTACAGCCTCCGGCTGATTAAAACTTCATTATAATTTATCGGTAGATATTTATCTTGGTTGGAAAAGTTAAGGCTGACTTCAGCGTAATTCAAGGCAGGATAACTTTCAGTCCCGTTAAAAATTATATCCTCCATCTTTGAACCCCGCAAAGACTTAGGGCTCTGTTCGCCTAAGGCCCATTTAATTGAATCAAATACATTTGACTTGCCGCACCCGTTCGGGCCTACTACGGCAGTTATTCCGGAATCAAACTTAAGGGAGGTTTTTTCAGGGAAAGATTTGAAACCAAAAAGAGTTAGCTCTTTAAGATACATTGGGTAATTATCAGCGAATATACGAATCATTTACGAATATACGAATAAAATTAAAAAATTCGTAAATTCGTACTGGATTCGTAATTTGTTGATTAATCATTTTACTTCTTTAAGTTTCTTGGTAAGAAGAGGAATCACTGTAAAAAGATTGCCCACTATTCCAAAATCAGCCACTTTAAAAATAGGAGCATCCGGGTCCTTGTTGATAGCAATAATAGTGCCTGAAGACTGCATACCGACTAAATGCTGGATTTGCCCGGATATACCGCAAGCTATATATATTTTCGGGCAAACCGTACGGCCGGTTTGGCCAACTTGGTGAGAATAAGGAATCCAACCAGCATCAACGCAAGCACGCGAGGAACCTACTGCGGCTCCTAAGGCTTCAGCTAAGCCTTCAATAATTTTAAAATTATCAGGAGAGCCAAGGCCCCTTCCTCCGGATACAATTATATCAGCTTCAGCTAAATTTACCGTAGCTACTTCTTCTTTGATAAAATCTAAAAACTTTACTCTTTTATCCAGCTTATCAGAATCAAAAGATTCTCTTATGATTTCCCCTTTACGGGAAAGGTCAGCCTCAGCCTCGGGCATCACCTTATGACGCACAGTCGCCATCTGCGGCCTAAAATTAGGGGAAATAATCTGAGCCATAATATTTCCGCCAAAAGCCGGCCTAGTCTGAATTAATATTTTTCTTTCCGGCTCAATCTCAAGGCCGGTACAGTCAGCGGTCAAACCCGCGTAGCAATCAACCGCTATACGTGAAACAAGGCTTCTGCCGGTTGTGGTCGCGCCGGCTAAAAAAATCTCCGGCTTATATTTTTTAATTAGTTTGGTTATGGCGATAGTATAATTTTCGGCGATATAATGATTAAGCCCTTCTGACTCAACCAAATAAACTTTATCAGCTCCTCTTTGAATTAGCTCCTGAGCTTTTTTATCAAGCCCCGAACCCAGAAGTACCGCGGCTACATGGGTATCAAGGTCTGAAGCCAGCTGGCGGGCTTTATTGAGAAGCTCAAAAACAACAGGCGCTACATGCTCCCCGCTTGTTTCGGCAAAAACCCAAACTTCTTTGTAAGAAGAAAAATCCTGTTCTTTTTTCTCCTGCTCTTTTATTTGAATGGCGCCAAATTTACAGCTTTCAAGACAAGCCCGGCAAAGAGTACATTTATCAAGGTCAATTACAGCTTTTTTATCAACTACCTTTATTGCCTCCAGCGGGCAGGCTCTAACACAAATCCCGCAACCATTGCACTTATCAACTAGGATTTTAATCATATTCATAATTTTTTATCTATCGTCTATGAAAGTGACTCCCGCGGTCACTTTTGTTTTCTACAGTATATCTTTTATTTGCTCAACTAATCTATCTACCGCTTCCTCAGGTTCACCATCAAAAACTTTACCCCCCTCTTTCTTAGGAGGAGTAAAAATTTTAACTACTCGGGTAGGCGAACCTTCTAAGCCGATTTTATCCTCTTCTATACCTAAATCATTGTTTTTCCAAACCGGAATATTAATACTTTTTGCTTTCATTTTCCCCCGCAAAGAAGGCATCCTCGGTTCATTTATTTCTTTCACCACAGTAATCAATGCCGGTAAATTTACCTCCACTAACTCATACCCTTCTTCAATCAGACGCTCAACAACTATTACCTTGGGGGAAGTATCCAGGTGTAAAGAATCTATCCTTCTTACATAGGTTGCCTGAGGCAAATCAAGGTGAGCCGCTATTCCTGGCCCGACCTGAGCGGTATCCCCGTCTGAAGCTTGCTTGCCACAAACAACCAAATCAACTCGGCCCTCATTCTCTTTGCTCATTCTCTCAATAGCTTTAGATAAAACTAAGCTTGTTGACCAGGTATCAGAACCAGCAAAAGCCCGGTCAGAAATAAGAATAGCTTCATCCGCGCCCAAAGAAACAGCTTCTCTTAAAGCATTTTCCGCCTGGGGAGGCCCCATAGTTATTGCCGTAACTTTACCGCCAAACTTATCCCTCAGGCGTAAAGCGGCTTCAATAGCGTAGGTATCGAAAGGATTAACGATAGAAGCTACACCTTCGCGAATCAAGGTGTTAGTTTCGGGGTTAACTTTTACTTCAGTTGTATCCGGGACTTGCTTAATGCAAACAACTATATTCATAACTAAATGTACAGTTTTGATAATATGTTAGCACTTTATCTTGGAAAATCCGAAATCCGAATATCGAAATCCGAAACAATTTTCAAATTTTCTAATGTCCAAATAGCTAAAACTGCTGTTTTGAAAATTCGCCCGCCTTGCCGAGCAAGGCGAGGCAGGGTCATTAGAGAATTCGGATTTGTTTCGAACATTCGAGTTTCGAATTTCGAAAATTTTCGTCTTTGAAAAAGTATTTATCGAAAAGTGGCCTCGACAAAAGTGACTCTCGAGGTTACTTTTCGTCCTCCGGCCGTCCTTCTCCCATAAGCATCTCCAGGGCCTGTTTATATTTAGCTCTGGTTTTACTAACTATATCTTCGGGCAATTCCGGAGCGGGAGGAGTTTTATCCCAATCACAGGTTTCTAAATAATCTC
>PXAH01000016.1 GCA_003565945.1 Candidatus Omnitrophota bacterium | reverse complement strand
AATATTTTAAATACTACCAGTAAAAAACTCCCCCTTGGAGTTGCTCAAATCGGAAAAGCTTTTCGTAACGAAGTTACAACGGGAAGTTTTATTTTCCGAATGAAAGAGTTTGAGCAGATGGAGATAGAATACTTTACTTTTCCGGAAGACGCAGGAAAACATTATGAGTATTGGGTCCGCCAGCGTTTTGATTTTTACCATGAAACTATAGGCTTAAGCAAAGAGAGTTTACGGCTAAGAGAGCATTTAAAGGAGGAGCTTGCTCATTACGCTAAAGCTTGCACGGATATAGAGTTTAAGTTTCCCTTTGGTTGGAGTGAATTAGAAGGTATAGCTAACAGGGGTGATTATGACTTAAAAAAACATTCTCAGGCAAGCAAGAAAGATTTGTCTTATTTTGATCAAAAAAACAAAAAAATTATTCCTTATGTAATCGAACCTTCAGCTGGAGTTGACCGGACGTTCTTTGCGGTTATTTCTGATGCCTTTTTTGAAGAAGAGGTAAGGGGAAGAAAGAGGGTTGTTTTAAAGCTCAAGCCTCATCTAGCTCCTTACCAGGTGGCAATCTTCCCTCTCTTGAAAAAGAAAGATGAAGTAGTTGAGCTTGCAAAAAATATTTTTTGTGATATAAAAAATAAACTACCTGCCGTTTATGATGATACGGCTTCTATCGGTAAATTATACCGGCGTCAGGATGAGATTGGCACCCCATTTTGCTTAACTGTAGATGTAGATAGTTTAGCAGATAAAAAAGTAACAATTAGGGACCGCGATACTATGGCTCAGGAGAGAGTGGCTGTAGAGAGAGTATTAGATTATATTAACGATAAATTAGGGAGTGGTGAGTAATCAACGAATGTACGAATCAGTTACGAATGTACGAATGTTTTCATCAACAAATTACGAATCTTTTACGAATTTACGAATAAGAAAATTAATTCGTATATTCGTAGGGATTCGTAAATTCGATGATGACTTCGTAGGGATTCCTGCCTCGTCTTGCGGCTTGGCAAGGCGGGCGTAAATTCGATGATGACAACCAATTAACCAACTAGGAGGAATCGGATGGCTAAGAAGTATGTTTATTTTTTCAGCAAGGATTACACCGATGGGGATAAAACCATGAAACAGCTTATAGGGGGAAAGGGTGCTAATCTAGCGGAGATGTGTAATCTTGGACTGCCCGTACCGCCTGGGTTTACCATAACTACTGAAGTTTGCAAGGCTTATTATCAAAATAATCGGAAATACCCTAAGGGGCTT
This sequence comes from Candidatus Omnitrophota bacterium, assembly GCA_003565945.1. GTDB lineage: Bacteria > Omnitrophota > Gorgyraeia > Duberdicusellales > 4484-171 > PXAH01. The sequence goes on along the minus strand of PXAH01000016.1, from coordinate 1,772 downwards.
CAATCTGAAGTGGACGCAAGTCTAAAAAAGCTGGAAGAGACTGTAGGGAAAAAATTAGATGACAGCAGCAACCCTCTTTTAGTTTCAGTAAGAAGCGGTGCTGCCGTATCTATGCCGGGGATGATGGACACGATTTTAAACCTTGGCTTGAATGATAAAAGTGTTGAAGGTTTATCTGAGCTTACCGGTAACCCCCGCTTTGCTTGGGATTCTTATCGCCGTTTTATTCAAATGTTTGGTGATGTAGCTATGTTGGTTCCCCATAGTGCTTTCGAGCATGAATTAGAGGAAATAAAAAGGAAAATAGCTAAGAAGAAAGGTATTAAAAACGCTAATTCTTTAGTCCAAGAAGCATTAAACAGAGCCGTGCCCGATATTGCCTTAGGAGTTGATGATTTAAAAGAGCTAGTTGCCCGCTATAAGAAAGTTTACAAGAAGCACAAGAAGGCTGATTTTCCTCAAAACCCGAAAGAGCAATTAATGAAAGCTATCAACGCGGTTTTTGGTTCGTGGAACAACAAGCGCGCTATTGCTTATCGTGAAATCAACAATATTACCGGGCTTATCGGTACGGCGGTTAATGTCCAGGTTATGGTTTTTGGAAATTTAGGGCAAGACTCAGGAACAGGCGTCGGGTTTACACGCAACCCTTCTACAGGTGAAGATGAGCTTTACGGGGAATACCTCATGAATGCTCAAGGCGAAGATGTGGTAGCCGGAACTAGAACTCCTCATCCTATTGATGACATGAAAAAGAGTAACCGGGGCATTTACAAAAAACTTGTAGAAATAAGAAAGATATTGGAAAACCACTATAAGGATATGCAGGATTTTGAGTTTACTATGGAAGGGCAAAATCTTTACATGCTTCAAACCAGAACCGGCAAAAGAACCGCTCAAGCAGCCGTCAAAATTGCTGTGGATATGGCTAATAGTAAACTTATATCTCGCCAAGAAGCTTTAAGCAGAGTTAGTGCCGAGCAGTTAGATCAGTTGCTTCACCCCATGTTTGATGAAGCAGAAGAAAAGAAAGGAAAAGTTTTCTCTACCGATGGCCTTCCGGCTTCGCCGGGAGCCGCGGTCGGGATAGCTGTTTTTAATGCTGAGACGGCTGAGAAAAAGAAGGAAGAAGGCCAAGATGTAATTCTTTGCCGGGTAGAAACTTCACCTGAAGATATCAAAGGAATGGACGCGGCAAAAGGGATACTTACCGCCCGGGGAGGGATGACCAGCCACGCGGCTGTTGTAGCCAGAGGTATGGGCAAATGTTGTGTTGCCGGAGCCGGAGACATTACCATGGATGAAGGCAGAAAAAAGATGCAGGTAGGCAATGTAACAGTTAAAGAAGGTGATTATATATCCTTAAATGGAACAAAAGGAGTAGTTTATTTAGGCCAAATTAAGACAATTTCCCCCAAGATGGGAGGCCCGTTTGGTGTTTTAATGGGATGGGCGGATAAAATGAAAAAAATTGGCATAAGGACTAACGCTGACACTCCTCGCGAAACAAAAGTTGCTGTTGAGTTAGGAGCCGAAGGTATTGGTTTATGCAGAACTGAGCATATGTTTTTTGAGGGGGAAAGAATTGTTTCGTTTAGAAAAATGATTTTAGTAGCTCCTGAGGTAAAACGCTTAAGGGACAGCTTAGCTGCGGAAAGTGATCCAAAAGAAAAAGAAAAAATAGAAAAAGAGCTTAAAGAACCTTTAGCTGAATACCTTAAGGCTCTAAACGAACTTTTACCTTTACAAAGAAAGGACTTTGAAGGGATATT
>PXAH01000044.1 GCA_003565945.1 Candidatus Omnitrophota bacterium | reverse complement strand
TCGAGCCAGATGGAGAAAGAAGAGATAGAGCAAATAAAACCCGGCGATAAAATTAAAGTAAAAATAATAAAGGTTGACCCCGGTTCAGCAAAAATCGGCCTTTCTTTTGACCGGGAAGAAGGACCGGAAGAAGCTTAAGCAATAACCACTCCCTTTAGCTTTCTATTTTTAAATTTTTTGGCTTTCTCCAAGCTTTACAAATAAAGTTGCGCAGCCGGCTAATAAGAATAATTAGAAAAGAGGTTATTGTTGGATAGAAATTTAGAGCGGCATTTCCAGGCTATTGAAGAAAATACTATTGACTTGATTTCTCCAGGGGAATTAAGGGAAAAGCTGAAAAATAGCATAAAGAAAAAGCGCCCCCTAAGGATAAAAATCGGGTTTGATCCTACCGCTTCCGATATTCATCTGGGCCATACGGTTCTTTTAAGGAAATTAAAAAAACTTCAGGATTTAGGGCATATTGTTTATTTGGTTATCGGAGATTTTACCGCTAAAATCGGAGACCCTTCCGGAGAAGTGGTTCAAAGGCCTGTCCTTAGTTTAGCCCAGATACGTGCCAATGCGTCTACCTATACCTGCCAGGCGTTTAAAATACTGAATAAAAGAAAAACAAAAATAGTTTACAACAGCAAATGGTATGAAAAGATGGGCCTTCCTTTTTTTCTGTCTATTCTTTCATCTTCTACTGTGGCCAGGATATTAGAGAGAGATGATTTTTCCAAACGTTTAAAAGAACAAAAACCTTTAAGCCTGCTTGAGGTCGTTTATCCTTTAATTCAGGGCTATGATTCCTGTAGATTGGAGGCGGACATAGAGTTTGGCGGTACTGACCAGAAGTTTAACCTTATTGTCGGAAGACATCTTCAGGAATTTTTTAAGCAACCCCCCCAGGTAGTGGCTACTATGCCGCTTTTAGTGGGGTTAGACGGCAAAAATAAAATGTCTAAATCTTTAGGAAACTACATTGGAATCAAAGAAAAACCTAAAGAGATGTTTGGCAAAACAATGAGTATCCCTGATGAAATTATGTGGGAATATTTTAGGCTCTTGACTGATTTTGACTTAGAAGAGTTAAAGAAAATGCACCCCAAAGAGGCTAAAACTAAATTAGCAGAGCACTTAGTTTCTTTTTATTTTTCAAAGCTTGATGCTGAGAAGGAATCGGCTGAATTTAAAAAAATATTTTCGCAAAAAAGATTTCCCGCCGAGATGCCGGTTTATAAAGCTGACAAAAAAAGTTTAGATGTAATAAATGTTTTATCACAAACCGGCTTAGTTTCTTCCAAAAACGAGGCCAGGCGCCTTCTCCAGCAGGGTTCAATAACTATGCTCGACTCAAGAGACCCTGAGAATTACTCTGTTTTGAAAAAAAGCCTTACTTTTTTTTCTTCTGATGGAATTATTTTAAAAGTGGGTAAAAAAAGGTTTCTAAAAATTGAGGTAGAAGATTGAACAGATGTCTGAGTTACGTAAAGACCCGATTACCGGCGGCTGGGTTATTGTTGCTGTCAAAAGGGCAAAGAGGCCCAATGATTTCATTTCCCGTGATTACCTGACTAATTCTATTAAAGAATTAAATGCTATAGGTAGCGGCAGCAAAGATACCGCTGGTTTCTCCGGCCTTAGTTTCTCTTCTAAAACTGAGCACACCTTTGGCCTTTCTTTTCATTCTGTGATTAAAGACGGCCTTCCCGCTTCAAAGCCCTGCCTCTATAATCTTTTTTCTGAGCAGAAAAAAAGAATTTTAAAGATAAAAGAAGGCAAAAAAAACATAAAGTACGCGGCTGTATTTAAAAATTATAAAGTAAAAGTCAATTCCTCACGCTTTAAGCATTCTGATTACAATTTAATCGGGTTGGCAGATTATCCGCCCGGCTTAAAAAAGGAGTTAAAGGCAGCTCTGGGTTACTACCGGAAAAATCAAGCCTGTATTTATTGCGAAATAATTTCTCAGGAATTAAAGCTAAACCAGAGAGTAGCAGCCGAAAATAAAAACTTTATCGCGGTTTTGCCTTTTGCTTCTAAATTTCCCATGGAGACATGGATTTTGCCCAAAAAGCATAGCTGTGATTATTCAGCCGCTAGCTCTTTGGAGCTAAAAAGTTTAGCTTCTATTTTTGAAAAGCTGTTAGCTAGGATGAAAGTTTTGTTGGGAGATTTTTCTTATAGCTACCTTTTACGCACCGCCCCCTTAGATACAGCAGCAAAAAAAAATATTCTTTCAGGATACCATTGGCATATTGAAATTACTCCTTTACTTACCCAAGTTGCCGGTTTTGAGTTAGGAGCCGGTTTTTACATAAATCCTACTCCTCCTGAACTATCGGCTGGTTATTTACGGAAAAATAGTTTACCGGCAGTTGCCGCCGTAAACAGTAATGGCAGCTCAGTTGCCTGTCCTTTCTGTCCTGGTAATGAATCAATGACTCCGCCGGAAACAGATTCCCAACGGCTTGCCAAAACCAAGCCGGATACACCGGGTTGGTCGGTGCGTGTAGTGCCTAATAAGTTTCCGGCCCTGGAAGATAATTTAAAAAATAAAAAAGAAAAAAGAGGGATTTTTATAAAAATGGCCGGAGTAGGGGCTCATGAGGTAATTATTGAAACAGCTTCTCACAGTCGGCAATTATCCGGATTATCAGAAAAAAAAATTGCCGATGTAATAAAAATGTATTGCCGGCGGTTTAAGGCACTTTCGAAAGATAAGCGGTTTAAGTATATTTTGATATTTAAAAATCATGGCTTAGCCGCGGGAGCGTCTCTAGAGCACTCCCACACTCAGCTGATTTGTTTGCCGGTTGTACCCCAAAATGTGAAAGAAGAAATTGATTCTGCTTTTGCTTATTTTTCTAAAAATAAACAATGTCTATTTTGCACTGAGCTTAAAAAGGAAATAAACCAAAAAGACAGGGTAGTTTTTGAAAATAGTGGTTTTTTGGCCTTTTCCCCTTCCTTATCCCGCTCTCCTTTTGAAGTGTCCTTGATGCCAAAAAAACATTCTTCTGACTTTTCACAAATGAGCCAAGAAGAAATAAAGAGT